>JAHDFH010000028.1 GCA_020628305.1 Acidimicrobiales bacterium
GGGTTGGCGGTGCAGGCGTTGGAGCTTCGGTAGTTGAGGTGGCTTGCAGCGTGGCCAGGGTGGTCGGTGGTCTAAATTTGGGAGCTTCAGGCTGGCTCGTTGTAGAACCATCATCGCTGGCAGTGTCTTGCTCGTTTGCGATTTCTTCAGCCCAAACGCTTTCCGCATTTGCAATGTCTGCGTTTCTGGCTGCGACCGCCAAGGGAACAGCGACGACGATAGCAGCTACAGACGAAACAGACAGCGCTAACATGACTCTGCCGCTGCCAGCTTGGGGAGTAAGGTTTTGGAATCGTTTGAACATTTTTCCACCTGAAACCAGTGTCTCATGATACCAACCAACTTGGCCACCGGTTGGGGGAATTTCCCTAGTCGTTGGGGTCGTTCTGATAGTCTGGGGGGCATCGATAAGTATCAAATGAGAGCCTCAGCCTTAGAACTGGATTACGTTTCGCTGGACACAGCTACTTTCGATCCCCTAAAGAAGTTTCTCTTGTCTATTAGTTCCACGCCGACGATTGCAGGCTACGAAGCCCTTTCTGACGAACCTAGTTTGGCAGCGCTAGGTTTGGACTTTCTCGTCCCAAGGGTTGTTGGGGCACAGCTAGAGTTTGTTGGGCGCGGCGGCCAGACCAGAAGGTCGAGTCTTGGCATCGTTGAACCCGTAGATTCAGTTGCAGAACCGGTTGTGAACATCGATGCGTTCCTGGTTCCTGGAGTTATGTTTGGGTGGGATGGCTCGAGATTAGGTCGTGGCGGCGGCTACTACGACAGATTCTTTGACAGTTTCAACTGCGCTGCCCCAAAGATTGGTATAGCCCGGTCACCACAACACGTTGTTGCGGAGGTGCCTAGCGAGCCGCACGATGTAGTGATGACCCATATTTTTGATGGCTTCAAGCTGGTTGCCGTACACTAGAAGCTATGACTGCTCCACTTACTGCCGATGCAGACACGCTCATCAAACCTAGCCCAGTAGAAACAGATGCAGGTGATCATGATCGATTCTCGCATTATGTCCGCAAGGACCAAATTGTTGAAAGCTCTGTGCAAGGTACCCCTCTGGTGGCACTATGCGGCAAGGTGTGGGTACCGAGCAGAGATCCAGACAAATATCCAATTTGTCCTGAATGCAAAGAAATATATGAAGAGTTAGCGGATTAGCTAAACCCGTTTGGGTTTGATGACTGCCAACGCCACGAGTCCTGCATCATCTCAAGAAGATTTTTCTCTGCTTTCCAGTCGAGTGCGGCGTTTGCAAGAGTTGGATCGGCCAGAGAAGTTGCAATGTCACCAGATCGACGTGCAACAATTTCGTGAGGGATTTCTACGCCCGAGGCTTTGGAAGCAGCAGCCACAACCTCTAGCACTGAATAGCCTTGCCCAGTTCCAAGGTTGTAAGCTGAACAGCCAGGCTTGAGATGTTCGAGCGCTTTAAGATGTCCCTCTGCCAAGTCTTCCACGTGGATGTAGTCGCGAACCCCAGTGCCATCAGAGGTGTCCCAATCTCCACCGAAGATCTGGACAGAGTCCCGACGGCCAACAGCAACTTGCATCACAAACGGGACTAGGTTATTTGGGATGCCCGTTGGATCCTCGCCGATCTTGCCGCTGGGGTGTGCTCCAACTGGATTGAAATAGCGCAGTAGTGAAATGTTCCACGAAGCATCGCTGCTGGCAAGATCGAAGCAGATACTTTCAATCATTTCTTTGGTTTTGCCATATGGATTTACCGCTCCGATGTTTGACGTTTCCTTAAGTGGAATCTCACTTGGGACTCCGTACACGGTTGCTGAAGAAGAGAACACAAAATCTTTCACTCCATGGGCTTCCATTGCCTGAAGTAGGTTAATGGTGGAGTCCAGGTTGTTGCGATAGTACTTAAGTGGAAGCTGCACTGACTCTCCTACGGCTTTGAAGCCAGCGAAATGGATGACAGCAGCAAACGTGTGCTCCGAAAAAAGCTGCCCAACTGCTGCATTATCTGTAAGGTTGATCTCGACAAACTCTGGCTTAGTGCCGGTGATTTCAGCGATGGCATCGATTGCCCTGGGAGAAGCATTCGAAAGATCATCTGCAATAACGATTTGGTAGCCAGCCTCAATAAGTTTGATCGCTGTGTGGCTCCCGATGTAGCCAGCTCCACCGGTCACAAGGATCTTCTCAGTCATTTTGGTCTCTCTCAAGTAGTGCTTTCCCTCACAGTACTATCGGCAAATCTCCATTAGGCTTTATGTGGTGTTAAAACCTACGAGGAGTCTCAATGTCTAGTCCCATAGCAGGCTGGTATTACACAGGTGACGAAGCGCCTGGGCGGCGGCGCTACTGGAACGGCACCAACTGGAGTGGGTCGGATGTGCCGGTGCGCATGGGGGAGTCTGAAGCGGTGCTTGCGAGTGGCTTCAGTATAGCTAGTCCTGTAGTGAGGTTCGCTGCTCGATTTATCGACTGGCTTGTGTGGCTGGCTCTCTATCTTGTTGCGTACTTGGCAGTTGATGGAGTGACCAGTTCTGCTGATTCTTATAGGAGGGCTGGTTACATAGCCGTGTTCTCGGTTATGGTTGCGATCTATGAATCGTCATTGCTCAGTGCAAAGGGTTCAACGTGGGGAAAGCGGCTCTTTGGGCTTGAGGTTGTCGAGGTGCAAGAAGATTTCGCAATGAACCCTACGATGGGTGCAGCGTTTAAGCGGATTTTGCTTCTGCTTATTGCGATGTTGGCGGTTGCTGTGGTATTTGCTTTCCTTGATTCGGGTTTTGGTACCTTAGCATTTGTTGTTTTGGTTCTTAGCCTCGGGATTCACGGAATATTTGCTGCATATTCAAGTTCAAACAATCAAACAACGTGGGATTCTTTCTCATCGACTATGGTGGTAACCGCAAATGACTAGACCAAGAAAAACTACTAGAACTACTCCACAGGGCACCGATCCTGAAACCCGCCAAGCAGTTCCGGCCGAGTTCCCTGGACTCAGGGAGCGCAGGCCCTTCATGTTTTGGGCGGTTGTAATCGGTACCGCTGCGATGGTGTTAGCAACCGTGGGTGGGCTGATCTCAGCAATAGCCCTTGGTGGTTAGCCAAGACCACACCTGTCTCGAACCGCCATTTACCCGCTAGACTGGACAAGTTCCAAACCAATCGGGGAGACAAATGGGATTCAAAAAAGGCGATCGGGTTGTTTACCCTCATCATGGAGCGGCAATCATCGAAAAGACCGAGTTCGTCGAGTTGAATGGCGTAAAGAAGAAGTATTTTGTTCTGCGCACAGCCCATGATGATCTTGTGGTCCGAGTGCCAGTCGACAAGGTCGAAGATGTAGGGATGCGCCCACCCATCAGCAATTCCGACGTTAAAGACATTCTTAAACTTCTTGGAAAGAAAGATGTTCGCGAGCCAGCTAACTGGAGCCGCCGCTTCAAGAATCATCAGGAGAAACTTAAGTCTGGTGATGTTTATCAGGTAGCTGAAGTGGTTCGTAATCTTGCTTTGCGTGAGCAGTCAAAAGGCCTGTCAGCTGGTGAGAAGAACATGTACACCAAGGCTAGAAAAGTTCTGGTATCGGAATTATCTTTTGCCCTAGAGGTTGAAGAAGAAGCAGCAATGAAGAAGGTTGACAAGCAGTTGGCCTAGTATTGGCTGAACTTATGTCAAACCTATATTCGATTTTCCTCTCAATCCCATCACCTTCGGCAAACTCAATAGAGTTGGGCCCTTTAACCCTTCGGTACTACGGACTGATGATCGGCCTAGGAGTTATCGCAGCAGTCTTTATCGGGACTAAGCGTTGGGTTGCGCAAGGTGGTGTTGCCGACGATGTTTCCTATGTGGCAATGTTTGGAGTACTCGGCGGGTTGTTTGGTGCCAAGCTCTATCACGTTCTGACATCGATTCCAGATAGAGGCTTTATCGACATCTTCAAGATCTGGGAGCCTGGGTTGGGAATCCCGGGCGGTCTAGCGGTCGGCCTGCTTGCAGGATGGTATGCAGCACGGAGAAAGTCGATAAACCCTGAACGTATGCTGCATGCAGTGGTTCCTGGAATTCCAGTCGCTCAAGCTGTTGGAAGGCTTGGTAATTGGTTTAATCAGGAACTCTTTGGCCGCCCATCAGACCTCCCTTGGGCAGTCGAGATCGACCAAAACGTTCGGACTGAGCTAGCTTTGCGCTCGCCAGATTTTGCCCAATACGCAGATGCAGCAACTTTTCATCCCACCTTTGCCTACGAAGCGTTACTCAACCTGACTCTGGCTGGAGCCTTGCTGATAGCAGACAAGCTTGGCTTCATTAAACGTGCGATGATGCTTCCTCTCTACGTCGCTGGCTACGGATTGATCCGTTTTGTCGTTGAGAGTTTCCGTAGCGATGAGGCCGCCGAACTCTTCGGAGTTCGCTTTAACCTGCTCCTAGCAGCTATTGCCACGGTTGGTGGCCTTGCTGTCGCTCTAAGAACCAAACGCGGCATTAGGGACAGGGCATAACGCAGCGTCATCCCAACGACTGCTGATGACAATTCCGAACTAATGTCTGCAGTTGTTGAGATCTCGGGCACCTCCTCCAGCCCCTGGATGGTCAAATAGGCGCGGCAAGTGCCCGCGTCCCCAATGTCGCTGCCAATGTCGTGGTGGGGCTACATAAACCCGGTTGGGCCTAGCTGATCTCGTCTAGCACAGCTTGGGAGAACGCTGGCCAAGCAGTTGTAGCCCATTCGCCGAACGGCCTATCGGTGAGCGCCACACAACACAGTTCTGCTAGCGGATCAATCCAGATGAAGGTTCCGGTTTGCCCAAAGTGGCCGAAGGTTCCTGGAGAGTTGTCGCCAGCGGTCCAGTGCGCAGGTTTAGTGCCTTTGATCTCAAACCCTAGTCCCCAACTGTTCTGCTTTTGTTTCCCGAACCCTGGCAGGACTCCATCTAGCGCTGGAAGGTGGGCAGTGGTGGCTTGTCTCAGAGTTTGGGTTGAGATAATAGTAGGGTTCAAAAGCTCCTGTCCGAACGTGAGTAAGTCGGTGACGGAGCTGCGCCCAGCAAATGCCACAGAGCCGTAGATCTCGGTATTCTGAAGCCCAAGCGGCTGCACGACCGCTTCGTTGAAATAGTCAGCGGCCTTCATTTGCGTTGCTTGTTCCAAAGACGCGGCCAGAACATCGAAGCCTTGGTTGGAGTAGATGCGCTTCAACCCTGGTTTGGCCACAGTGGAGTAGCCACTTTCACCGGCCCTCATAGCTAGTCCCGAGGAATGAGACAAAAGATTACCGATCGTGGAACCCGGTGGGCCAGCCGGTTGATTTACATCAAGAGAACCCTCTTCAATGGCAACGAGAACAGCCAGGGAGAACATTGCTTTGGTAACACTGGCTAATTCAAAGGGCTTGAAGTCTTCGCCGTAGGTTCGGGCGAGTCCGTTAGCCCCCACCACGCCTGCGGCTGCGGAATCAACTTCCCAGGTCTCAATCAGTTTAAATGCGTCCATTAGGCTAGAGAATAACCTCACACAGCTATAATCAGATACACATGACAGAAACTTTCGGAGATTTAGGGGTAAATCCGGCCCTCGTAACGGCACTAGCTGCCAAAGGTGTGGAAAGCCCCTTCCCAATTCAAGCGCTCACGATTCAAGACGCCTTAGCTGGTAGAGATGTTTGTGGCAAAGCAAAGACTGGTTCCGGCAAGACACTGGCGTTTGGGCTCCCTGCAGTTCAGCTAATAGCAGAACGAGATGTGGATGGAATAGGCGGGTTGATTATGGTGCCAACTCGAGAGCTCGCCACCCAAGTCTTAGAAGAGCTCCAATACCTTGGAAAGGCGCTTGATATCAAGTCAACAGCTGTTTACGGCGGGGCAAACATTGAGAAACAAATCAACAAACTTCACGAAGGCACCGACCTTCTCGTAGCAACGCCAGGTCGGCTGATCGATTTACTAGATCGAGAAGAACTCTCTCTGGAGACGGTCGAACTTGTGATAATGGACGAAGCTGACCGTATGGCTGACATGGGCTTCATGCCTCAGGTCGAATGGATTTTGAGAAAGATCAAGGGTCAGCATCAAACATTGCTGTTCTCTGCAACACTCGATGGTGCTGTAGATGTCTTAATCAACCGGTACCAGACTGACCCAGTGCATCACGAAGTTGCATCCAAGGAAGTAACCGTTGAGAATATGACCCACTTGTTTTTACAAGTGCACGATATGGATAAGCCCAAAGTTCTGGCATCGATTATCGAAGGAGCTGAGAGGGTGATTGTCTTCTGTAATACAAAGCGATCGTGTGATCGGCTTTCAGCAGATCTTTCAAAGGCTAGGGTGTCAGCAGAAGTAATCCATGGGGATCTACGACAAAGGCACCGAGAGAAAGCCCTCGATGCCTTTATGGCAGGCCAGACTAAAGCGCTGATTGCCACAGACGTGGCAGCGCGTGGTATCCACGTTGATGATGTAGATGTTGTAGTTCACTTCGATCCCCCTGAAGACCACAAAACCTATCTCCACCGTTCTGGTCGAACTGCTCGGGCTGGTGAAGAAGGAACGGTAGTGACGCTAGTGCTTTGGAACGAAGAGCTAGCTGTCAAGCGCCTACAGAAGCGCATGGATCTCGATGAACCAATAGTTGAAGTCTTTTCTAACAATCCCAAGCTCGGTAACTTGGAAGAGTTGATCTCTTAGGCAGTCCGTGGCTGATCCGACCGCTAGAAAAACTAAAGCTTGGATCAAAGCCTTTGTTGCAAATAATAGAACGCTTACACCTGCTGAGTTAATTGCAAGACATATTGAATTAGCGGATCAGGACTTGGCGGATCCACCTCCAACAGGGTGGTCTGACCCTTGGATCATTGGGCAGATACATGAGTTAGCTGTAAGTGAAGAAAACCGAAAGAGTCGGGGCGCTTGGTACACCCCAAGAGAGCTCGTGGAACAGCTTTCAGCCTGGGCCTTTAGGCAGTGCCCATACGTGCCTGATTTAGTTTTGGATCCAACCTGTGGAGGCGGAGCTTTTTTACTAGCAGGTCTCGATCAACTTGTTGGGTTGGGGCTGGGTCCTGAGCAAGCAGCCCTGAGAATAAGAGGTATGGATCTTGACGATGGCGCAGTTCATGCCACCAGATGTTCGCTTAAGCAGTGGGCTCGTAGCCACGGCATAGACCACAATTTCGAGACTCAGATTCTCCAAGGTGATGCACTAATTGATCTGCCCGCAGAGTGGAACGTGAAGCGTTTAGTGATTGGCAACCCTCCATTCGCTACACCACTTAAGGGAACCAGCGTTGCTAGCGCTGTGGAGAAATATCGCAAAGTCTACTCTGAAACCCTTGGGGCCTATGCCGACTTAGCCGTGTTGCACGTTGACTCTATGTTGCGAAATTCACCTGCCGGTTCGGTTGTAATGATGATTATGCCGCAGTCAGTACTGTCAACACAGCATTTGTCAAGTTGGCGCCAGATGGTAAATGAAAGAGCGCCAACCATTGGACTGTGGCTAAGCACTAAGCTGGATTTCGCTGCCTCTGTGAGGACTTGTGCAACACTACACAGCGTAGGAGGCTCGCCAGCGTCAATATCCGTAGTCGTTGACAATAAGACAGCTCGAGAGTTGATCTACGAGGCCAAGTGGTCACAGATTGCTTGTAACGCTCTCGGTGTTCCAGTAGCGAACCTTGCCAGCTCTAACCACCTAGGCGAGTTCTGCCAACCAACTGCTGGCTTTAGGGACGAATACTATGGCATGGCTGAAGCGTGTGTTGAATGGTCGGGTAGCTCAGAGTGCGACGCAAAGCTTTTAACGAGCGGGGCCGTCCATCTGCTGTCAAACTCGTGGGGACAAAAACAGATACGATTCGCAAAGCAAAAGTGGTCTCGACCGTGGATCGATCCACAAAAGGCTTCAGCCAAGACCAGGAAATGGCTTGAGCGACAGCAGCAACCCAAAATCTTGCTAGCCACCCAGTCAAAAGTGTTGAAACCTGTCATAGACATTGACGGTACGCTAATCGGATCAACTCCTCTAATCATTATTGAGACAGACCAGCTCTTCCGCGTTGCTGCTGCGTTGTTGGCTCCAGTGCTGTCGCTTCATGCTTACAGGTTGCAGTTTGGCTCGGCCATGTCGGCTGATGCTATTAAGCTTTCGGCAACTCAAGTGCAGGACCTCCCTGCGCCGTTAGATCTCGATGCTTGGGACGAAGCGGCGTCATCTCTTGAGCAGATTACTATGGACGGAAATCCCATCACGACTCCACAACTATTGTCACTAGCACGCCTTGGGAACGCGGCCTACAGGGCTGGTCCTGAGTCGCTTGAATGGTGGCTTGGGAGAATCTAGACCAAATTTCCGCATCCTTGTCTTCGTTTTCCCAAGATTCTCGGCTAAATTATGGCGGATGGTTCTAACCTTCTTAGCACAAGCCAGCTCAGATGAAACCAGACTTTTGATTCTGGTTGTTGGTCTTGTGATTATTGCGGTGATGTTGTCTGGTCTGACTTTTTGGTATTGGAAATACACCGATCCCAAAAGGTATGTAGCGCAGCAGCCTCCTGGGGTTAACTCAGTTAGAAACCCTGTTGCGAAGCCGAAGGTAAGGCCCGATCGAAATGGCGGCAGCTTGAAGCGACGTGCGTCTGATGATCTAGGCAGTCCAATAGATCTTGATTCTCCAGTGCATGAGCCTGTATCTGTAGAACGTTCCCAAGCTGCTAGAGCGGACAGGATTAGAAGTGGCAGGCTTTAATCCTCAAGAGATGATTGAACGTTTCAAGGAGAGGGCAGCAGCTGTCAAACGCCGCAACTTGCCTCCAGTTGGTGGCGAGGAACGTCAGGCGTTCATAGATCAGGCCGAGACAGACTTTATGGATTTCGCTATCATTGGTGATGCTGAAGCCTCAGTTGAAGAAGGCGTTCTTACACTAAAGATTGACTTGAACTCGTAGGGAGAAGCTGACGCCACCAATGACTGACAAAAGGGGCTGCTAGACCTAGGCTATGTGGCTAAAAACCCATCTAAACAGCTAGTGAAGTGTAGAAATAGATGATTTGGTGGTGTAAAGGACTAGCGCTGGTAGGCTTGTGAATCTTGCGGATGTAGCTCAGCTGGCTAGAGCGTCACCTTGCCAAGGTGAAGGTCGCGAGTTCGAATCTCGTCATCCGCTCCACACATAACGTAGCGGGCCTGCAAGCAGATGTTATTCAACACTTTCGAATCCAAAACAGTTCTCGTTACAGGCCATACTGGTTTCAAAGGGTCATGGCTCAGTCTTTGGCTTCATAAACTTGGAGCCAAAGTTGTTGGACTGTCAGAAGGGCAAGTTTCTGAACCAAACCATTTTCAGATACTCGGACTATCTGAGGTGGTTGACTCTCGCATCGGTGATATTCGAGATGCGGAACTAGTTTCAACTCTCATACGGCAAGTGCAGCCTGACTTCGTTTTTCACTTAGCTGCGCAAGCCCTGGTCAAAGCTTCCTATGACGATCCATTGGCTACTATCCAGACGAATGTAATGGGTAGCGCAAACATTCTTCAGGGTCTACGAGATCTTTCCAAACCATGTAGTTGCGTGATGATCACGTCGGACAAGGCCTATGAAAATATTGAAACCCATTACGGCTATCGAGAGACTGATCGTTTGGGCGGAGCTGATCCTTATTCGGCATCGAAAGGTGCAGCTGAAATAGTTGTGTCGTCCTTGATTCGTTCATACTTTCCTACAGATGGGAGTGTGCGTGTCGCTGTTGCCCGAGCTGGCAACGTTATCGGAGGAGGAGACTGGGCCGCAGATCGTATCGTGCCAGATATCGCTCGAGCCTGGTCAGATAAGACAAGCCTTAGTATCCGTAACCCTGCAGCGACTCGCCCTTGGCAACATGTTTTGGAACCATTATCCGGGTACTTGCAGCTTGCAGCAGAACTTGAACGCTCCTCAGTTTTACATGGTGAGGCCTTTAATTTTGGACCCAGCGCAGAGGCTGTCTATCCAGTAAGTGATTTAGTAGCAGCTGCTGAACAAGTGTTGCCCGAACTAGTTGTTGAACAGGGTATTGCTAGTTTTCATGAAGCAGGGCTCTTAAAGCTTTGCTGTGATAAGGCTTTAACAACCTTGGGTTGGAAAGCTGTGCTCGACTTTACAGAAACTATGGGTCTAACCTTCGATTGGTACCACAGCTACTACACAAACTTTGATCCGAAGAAGTCTGAGCTTCAAATAGATCGGTATGTAGCGCTCGCCCAGGAAAGGGGACTGCCATGGGTGGCTTAGTTGCCGGCCCCGTGTTCACTCCAACGGAGCGCATTGAAAGACCGGGGGGAGAGATCCTTAAGGTGATGAAGGCTCAACCAGGTGAGCGCATTGCCGTTGGCGAAGCTTATTTTTCTACTCTTGAGCCAAACGCCACTAGAGGGTGGAAACGTCACGCCCAAATGACGGTTCGAGCTTTTGTGCCCACTGGCCAAGTTAAGTTCGTTGTTGTTAGCGAGTTAGCTAATGAAGAGCCACAATTCGAAGAGTTCATACTCGGTCCGAATGATAGCTATGGATGTCTCGCTATTCCTCCTGGAAACTGGTTTGGGTTTCAGGGAGGAGCAGCTGGTGGAGTTGTCCTCAACATGGCGAGTATTCCCCATGACCCTAAAGAGTCCGAGAATGCTCCCTTGGAGCGCTTTAACTACCAGTTCTAGCGGTATAAACCTGGCAAATGTGCCTACATTGCTAGTTCTTAGGTCATTTTTCGCTTCACAAACCTAAGAAATGAGTCCAGACTGGTCGTTGAGGTAGATATGAAGAAGATGATAGTTTTTGCTGCGGTTGCAATGTTGGGGGTCTTTGCAACAACAGCTGTTTCAGCTCAAACACTGGAACCAACACCAGACAGCATTTGGGATGTCGATGGAACCTGGGTTAGCGGCCACACAGGTTCGATCAGAGCAATGGTCTGGGATTTTCAAGAACTCAATGGCAAAGTATACGTCGGCGGTAAATTCCTAGAAGTCGTTTCAGCTGGACGTACCACCAGAATTCCACAGCCATTCCTAGCTGCCTTTGATAGAGATTCTGGAGCTTGGGTCTCTACATTCACCCCACAACTTGATGGCGCAGTCTACGCGTTGGATGTTCGTTCGGACGGAAAGCTGCTGGCAGCTGGTGAAATGACCGGCGGAATAGTGGCAGTGGATCCTGTCTCGGGTGCAGTGGATGCCGCTTTTAATCCTCAGATTGAGAACTATTGGGGGCGGGCAGCTGTGTTTGATATAGATGTGGTTGGGGACGAGATCTACGCCGGAGGTTCCTTTAGAACATCGCAGGGCGTTGAGCTAGATCGCCTCGCCAAACTGAATGCTTTCTCTGGAGATATCGATCCAAACTGGACGCCTAAAACAGATTACGATGAAGGCACGGCCCGCAACGCTGGAGAACTGGTTTGGTCACTGGAAGCTGATATATCTCGTGGCCGTATATATGTGACAGGCAAGTTTGGTGGCATTGACGGAAATCTTGACGCTGCCTACTTTGCGATTCTTGATCCTGAAACGGGTGAAGTCAGAGATGATGTGCCACAAGGTTTACCTAAAGGAGTTCTTAGCCACCGGCTTGGAGACAACGGTTTTTCAATGTGGCAGCACGATGTGCAACTGCGAGGTGACACAGTCTTTTTAGGTGGTCAGGCGCATCAAACGTTAATCATGGACGCTGCTACTCTGACTCCGCGTAAAAGTTACTTCACCAACCGGGGCATGGGCGATGAATACGCTGGCGGTGATACGCAGGTGATGTATGTCGGGGAAAATACCCTCTGGTCTGGCTGTCACTGCTGGGGCAGTGTCGGTGAGTATCCTCTGGGCAGCTATGTCCCAATGGGGCAAGAAATGGACTTTGATATCTACAAAAGTTTCGTGGTTGATTTCCGAGACGTTAATCCATTCGGCCAGCAACCCGTGAGGGGAGCTTACGGTATTGACCTTGAAACAGAAGAACTCGTACCGTTAACCTTTGATCTTCTCGGCCAAGGCGGAGGCTGGGCCATGCTTGAAGATTCCACAGGCAGTCTTTGGGTTGGTGGGCAGTTTACGCAGGGCGGCGGCTCGACCAGATCTGGTCTAGTTAGGTTCTCAGCTCCAATAGGGGATACTGACGCTGTGGTTGAGGCTTGTGAGGTGAGTGTAGTCGGTGATCAACTTGAGATCACATGGGATGCAACGGGGGATTCTGAGGCGTTCATTGTTAGACGCAGCGTCAATGACGGCACCGTGTATTGGAGAGGCCGAATCTCGGATGGGGCTGGCACCTTCACTGACTCGAATCGATCTGGAGTGTTGAAGTACTTCGTTGAACCACGGACAGGCGAGATATCTGGTGAAATGGTCGAATGTGGCGTGGACGGCCCCGTCACGCCTGGAGAACCAACTCCAGAAGGTCTTACAACGACGAGAATCGAACGGACACGCATAGTACTTAATTGGGCTGAGAGCGCCGATGTTGAAATAGAGCGGGACGGGGAGATTGTTGGCACTGACTCCGACCGCTGGTACACAGATTTGGACCTGGCTCCGGGGACAAGCTACAGCTATCGTATCCGTTACCAGGGTACGCAAACCTGGTCAGAAGCGATTCAGGTAATGACTCTTGGCACATCACCGACTGGAGACATCGTGGCGCCGGTTTGTTCTTATTCAATAGCAGGTGGTGAAGTATCAGTATCTTGGCAAGAACTTCCGAATGCTCAAGAAGTAATCGTGCAACGAGAAGTGAACGCATCAGGCACTTGGTATTGGAGAGGTAAGGTCGCAGCAGTCGATGGGGCATTCAGCGATACCGATAGAGATGGTGAATTGGTTTATAGGACTAAGGCAAGATATCCCAATGGAGACTCCGAATATACGCTTTGCATCTCAAATTAGGTAATTTGCCGATTTACACGACAACAGGATGCGTTGTAAACTAGTGACGTGGCGGCAAATTCTGGGAGGGTCTCATCCGAAGAGGGTGACTATATATGGGGCGATCGTAGCTCTGTGCTGTCCAATGAGTCATCCCATCAGAACGCTTCTTCAAAAAAGCAGCTACCCATACTCCCAACTCACCGCACCAGTATGCAACAATCTAGGCAGCCAACTGGTTTGCCGCCAGCTGATTTGCGTCTAGAACGACCGGCACAAATCACACATCCAGGTCCAAATTCAATTCAAGCACTGCAGGCAGCACCAACGGTGCCGCCACCAACAATGCGTATAACTCCAAGCGTAGACCAGCAGCGTCCCGCAGTACAAGTGGAGCACCTCAGCGGTGGATGGGCTCAGCGCAAGTCTCATGCCAGTATTCCTGGGCGAATGCCACAGCTTACAGTGCCTGCCGCTCAATTTCAAAAGTGGGTAAACCCACAACGCAAGTATCTGCGCAGGAGCCGCTTCGCCCGCAAGGTCAAGTTTTTTTCCTTCATATGTTTAATTGGCTTCGCAGGGTTCCTTGCTTACTCATGGGCTCAGTCTCAGCTAGCATATGCTGAGACTTCTGGACAGACTATTGTCCTCACAGTTCCAGAAGGAGCGACTGGCGACGATATCTCTATCCTTTTATCTGAGGCTGAAGTCGTGCCAAGCTCAACAGCTTACAGCTGGTACCTAAAGTTGCTTCACCGAGACTTGAGTATCCAATCAGGCAGCTACGTGGTTGAACGTCAGTCTTCGGCCGGTGCTGTCACAAAAATTCTCGAACAGGGACCTAACGGGAATGGCTCCGTGGTTATACCTGAGGGATTATGGGTAGATGAAATTCTAGATTCGTTGGCTGCGCAACTCCCAACAGTAACTAGACAAAGTCTTGAGATAGCGCTCAGCAACGCCACATTTCCGACTGGGTTCACACCTCCAGAAGTTGTTTGCCCATCAGCTCAACCGTTATGTCGTTGGGAAGGGTTACTCTTCCCTGCGACCTATCAGTTCGCAACCGACGTCACCGCAGAACAAGTTATATCTGAAATGACCTCAGGTTTTGAAATAGCTGTTGCCGAACTCGATCTAGTGGCTAATGCGCAAGCTGCTGGGCAGGATCCATATCAAGTATTAGTTGTCGCCTCTTTAATCGAAGGTGAAGCAGCGATAGACGAAGATAGGCCTAAGATTGCGGAAGTTATTTATCATCGCCTGAGCGGTGCAGAATCTGATAACGCCTGGTTAGGAATTGATGCCACCGTGATCTATTCACTTGGCAGTCGCAATCCAGGTGATGGTGTGATCGTTGAACGTCATAGAGACGGAACCGACCCATACAACACGTCTGCGTTAGGTGGTTCACAAACGAAACAGCAGCTTCCACCAACTCCGATTGGTGCAGCGGGTAGGGCATCAATTAGTGCAGCGCTCAGCCCAACAGCTAACGGTTACAAGTGGTACACGTTGCCAAATCCTACGACAAGCGCTCACACGTTCTCAACCAACAAAGCAGATCACGATGCAGCTGATGCACAGTACGATGCTTTAGTTGCAGCTCAGAACTAGGCCACAACTATTCATTCACTGGCTCGATCTCGAGAGGCTCCATCAATGATGGGCAGAAAGCTTGCACAGAAACGTCGACAAGCTGTTGGATTTCGGAGACTCTAAGCCGTTCCTCATCAGGAACATCGTTTGCCTCGTACTCGCGCTGAGTGCCTGATACGAAGTTAGAGCGAACTTCAACATAACCTTCTGGAGTTGGCTCAGCAGCAACAGCGTTGCATACCACTTCAGCGTGAGACTGATTGTCGAGGTTGCTTGGATCGATCTCGTTCTCTTCGAGAAACTGATTGAAAATCTCTTCAGCATCTTCATCAACAACAATGACAACATCCGGAAGTGTCTGAGTGTCCGAGGTAGAGGTTTCGGTTTCCACCTGCGAGGTCTCTGTTGTCTCAACAGTTTCAACCGTCTCTGTAGTGGCTGTTGCGTTTGGGTCAGAATCATCGCCCCGCAGTGCAAACAAGAGAATTACTCCTGCTACGAGAGCGAAGGCGCCCAGTAGCAGCCCGAGTAGGATTGAGCCACTCTGAGGGGATGAGGAGTCTTGGCCTACGGTGTTTACACCGGTACCCGAAGTTTTCGGTCGAGCCCAAGCAGGTAGCTCGCTGTCGGCCAGAGAGTCTTGACGAACGGCTGCGGGATTGACAATTTCTGACCCCTGCTCCATCTGCATTGTGGAATCAGTTGTGATGGCTTGCTCGCCCATTGCCATGGGCCCAGTGTCGGGCGCCCACCAGCGGTTGTCGATAGCCTGATACCAGCCTTTAGGAGGCGGCCATTCATATTCGTTTCCATCCCACGCTGTATAGGTTGTACCCATATATATAGCTTGCCAGAGAATTGCCTATTCGCCTCATCGGCACGTGCAAAATAACATAAAAGTCCAGATTTGTAGCAATTGGAGATTGTGGGAAAGTGGGTGCTTAAGGCCTTCAAGGCGCTAGGATTTGGGGACTGCACGGATGCCCGAGCGGCCTAAGGGAAGCGCCTGCAAAGCGTTGATTCGCGGGTTCAAATCCCGCTCCGTGCTCTAAAGCTCAGCGAATCTGCTAAAGATTCGCTAGGCTTACCCATTCCGGGCCATTAGCTCAGTTGGCTAGAGCGCCTCCATGACATGGAGGAAGTCGGGGGTTCAAGTCCCTCATGGCCCACACCATTGCCTCATCCTCCGAGGCTCAACGCCGAAGGAGGATCTCAAGACTCGTGGACTGTTTCCCAGGGAGTGAAAATGGGAAGGCCAAGTACTCTTCATATTGAAGCCCATAAAGAGGAAGGCCAAGTAACTGATACATGGGTCTCCGGCTCGGCGGTTATGGTAACTGAGGGATTCATCCACGTTTAACCAATGAAGGCTCGCTCTAGAGACAGTTGTAAAGACTGCAAAAGCGGTTCCGCGGAGCCGCTTTTATCTTGATTATCTATCCATAATGCCGAATTGAGGAATGATGAGCCGAGTTGCGACATATCTAGGACAGATCAGTTTGGGAGCGAAAGCTGCAATTGGTGTCATAATCGCTGCCAAGTTTCTCATTCCAGTAGCACTCGTTAAGTGGCCTTTCATCGCTGGTTGGGCGAACTTTGTTCTAGACACAGTTGATGGCGACTTGCTGATCCCACTTGGTTTAGAAGACGCTACCTATCAGCCGATCGACAAGATCGCTGACTGGGTTACATATGTTTTTATGGTGGTGGCGGCCTATAAAGGCGGTTGGCATATCAAGAAATGGATTCTTGGACTTTTCCTGTTTCGCTCTATTGGTCAACTTCTTTTCTTGATCACTTCAGACGAGATCTTGTTTTTCTACTTCCCGAATTTTCTCGAACCGCTCTTCTTGATCTATGCAACGATTCTCTTCTTCAAGAAAGAGAGAACCAAAGAGATCTTTGACAAGTGGCGTATCCCGATCATAATCTGCATCGTTCTATACAAAATGCAGGACGAGTACATTACACATGTCGGCAATGTTGATCGGAGCGATCTAATCTCTGGCTGGTTCTCGTAGCCTCGAATCTCTCGTGTTGAGATACGCAATCGAGAAGTTCAGCACCATCCAAGTTGCCGGGACTAAGACAAAGTCAAACTCGGGCTCAACTGCGACCAATTGAATAACCATTGCAACTCCAGCGAGGAAGAAAGTTGGAGTGTCTTCCGAACCTGGCTGAGAGCGTAGCTTATTGAGGGTGGGTAGAACCGATATTATGCTCGTGATCGCTGACGCTATGACCGATGCTCTTGGGTCATCTAGAGCCCACCAAGCAGCAACACCAATAAGTGCGATTACAACGACAACAAGGTCAAACTTGTTGACTGAAGAAGTTCCGTACTTTAACGACAGGCTAGCGATAATTGAGACCGTGACCGACGTAAGAACAACACCCCAAATCGCATTGTTAATGTCGCTGGCAAACTGGTTTGCTATGTAAATGTAGGTGTTAAAAGCAATGATTAGCCAAGTTGCTTTGTTTGGAACGGCTGTCTTCTGAATAATTGCACGTATGTAGACAACGTGGGCTGTGACCATGAACGCAGCACTAGCGAAACCCAGAAATAGCGCTTTATCCACTCGTGTAAGTGTATCGATAGGGCGACTAATCTTGCCCGAAAACCGGGTGTAAACTGAAGTAGGCGAGCAAGGCGGTGTGGAATGAGTAAGCGCCCTAAAAAAGGTGATGTGCTGCGAATAGAGAGTGGCTTCTTAGCGACAGTTGAAGCTCGATTCGAAGGCCTAGAGCTCCATACCCGGGTTGTAACAAAGGATCCTTTCGGTGCTGAATTTGTGATATTAAGGAACTCAGATTTTACTTGTGATGAGGCCGATCGCCGTCACACCGATGCGCTGCAATCACAACTTACAGATGATGGATTCATAGTAGAGCCTGATGCACAAGGGTACACAGGTTGCTGGCATCGTAGGCGAGACTTCGTTGAAGTAATGAGCAGCTCTGTCCTAGGCGGGGTTAGGGTACGAAATCTCGAGACTGGGTTAACCAGAACGATGAAAGCCACGGGGTACGTAAACCTGGGTGCCAAAGTCGATCTAGCAAAATTGTGGTTAGCACCATTTAAGACGGAGAACTCTAAACCAAAAGCGTTCGATGGGAAGCCTGCTCCTGCCAGAAAGCCCACAGACGACTACGCCCCGCTAAATGGCGTTTCGACTAGAAGTGTTTTGGATCGAGGAACTGTTCGTTCGGCTTAGCGAGCAGATACAACTCTAGTTCCTGAGATCTTGTCTCTCAAAGTCTCATATGGTGATATCGCAGCAATGATTGGTTGCCCGATCAGCCAGTAGAGTACGAAGATTACCCCAACAAGACCGCCCAAGATTGGTACCACGGCAAGCAGGTTAGGCACGGCGTGAACTGCAGTTCTCATAAGCTGCTGTTCAGGAGTCATAGGCTGTCCATTAGAACCGACAATCGTGAGTCCGAGAATCTTCTTCCCTAAAGTCGTGCCCATTGTGGCATAGCAAGCCATCTTGTAGCCGACATATACAATTAGGAAGATGATGGTTGATGCGATGGAATCGCCGAGTGAATATTCAAAGTCGAATCCCTCATCCAAGCTAGAAGCAGACGTGTCAGCTGGTGCCACAATCGCAATCAAGATAATCATTGGGATGAGCATCAGGACCACGTCAATCAACTTGGCGCCGAATCTCTGCCCCCAGTTAGACCTTTGCTGACCAACTAAACCTGCAGCACCGGGTTGTTGCATCTGTGGCTCACCCTGCCACTGCATGCCGTCCCAGTAACGTACAGTGCCCGGAGGATCTCCCTGCATTTGGTACCAGCCTGGAGGTGTAGCATTAGACATAACGGCTCCCTTGTGTCGCTTAAATCTGGTTCGACCATAGCACGCAAAGACGAAAATGTGGGGTTTTGCATAGGTCTAGGAAGCGATTCCCGCTGAGTTAAACGAAAATAAGCGCATATAATGGAAGCTGGGCGAGAATGTAAGTGTTGGCGGAATGAGTTCGAGCGTAGAACAACCTAAGAGAAGTTTGCTCCAACGTATCTTGGCAACCCCTGAAGACCAACCAGAGTTCCTTCCCAGTCCAGACAGCCTAAGACTGGTGGCACAAAATCTCACAGATGAGTCGCTGGGGGAGTTTTGGGCGACTATCTCCGCAGCTACTGCAGGATCTATCAAAACCTCGAATGGAATGGTTCTAAACCCAGCGGACATCATCAAGCTAGACCTATCGGCCAATTATCTAACCTCGATCTCAGGAAAACAACTAGCTGAAGTGTTCCCTAATCTAAGGGATTTGAAGGGACTGAATAATCCGCTCGTAGGGGAGGTTGACCTGCGGTCGCTCAGTCGTCTAAAGGCAGTAGAGCTAGGTAACGTCGATGATTTAGTCAGGGTTTTGTTACCTAAAAGTGTTGGCTGGATTGATGTGCCGGCTGATGGTCAAAAGCATTACACACTGACTGATCCGCAAACGATCTACCCTCGAACTGGCCTGTTTCCCGACACTCCACCATCGCCAACTGGGGAAATAATTGACCTTAGGGACGAAGTAGCTCCTCAAGCTGAACCTGAGCAGCCCTTAACTTGCTTAGGTCTCTAGAGAAAGCCTAGCTTTCGGCTACAAGCAGGCCAGGGCTGCCAGCCGCGCTCGGCGTGAAGTGCCCTAGCCATTGCGTCCTGATCAGCGTTTGAAGCATCAACCGGGCGAACCCCAACAAGGTCAGTTCGGCCGGCACGTTCAGCCACACCATTCCAAGTCTCTTGGTTGAATTGGTAAGCACCATAGTAAGGCCCAGCAGGGTTGATGGCTTGATAGTTGTTGGTTGCTTCACACATGCGAAGCGCTGCCCATTGTTCTTCCGTTGGCCCCCCGACTGGAGCGGCCGTGGTCGTGCTCACATCAGGGGCTGCAGTCGTTGCGACTGTCGTAGGCGGCGCCGGGGCTGTGGTAGTTGTTGGCGCCGCCGTAGTAGTAGTGGTCTCTTCTGTCGTGGTAGTAGACTCCAACGTGGTTTCGGTTGTGGTAGTAAGAGAAGTAGATGTGGTTTCTCTTACAGTTACCTCGACTGATGCCTCAGTTGTTGCAGAAGAAAAGGTGGCAGTGGTGGTCTCTTCATCAGAATCACCAATAGTCAGAATCGCCACCACTACAGAGAGTCCGGCGAACAGCGCAACAAGAGAGTAGATCAACTTGACTGGGGCTTGTTTCCCGCCAGGTGAGCCTTCAACGTTCATCTCATCAAGTTTAGAGCCTAAAGTGTAAAAAGCTTATGCAGTGGTGTCGTTCAGCTCTGCTTCTGGAGCGTTATTTTTCACCGAGTCGATGCCAGACTCCATAGCGCTAGCAGAGGAATACATCTGAGACTTGCCGATAACCTGACCGTTAGTCGACTTTAGATTAAAATACGGCTGATCGCTTGACGAAACCTTGCGCTCGAAACACTCATCATCACCACAATTGGTTCTTACCGACTCAACACCGTTGATAGCAGACGCCTTTGACTCATACTGCTGGGAAGTGAGGACAACCTGGCCATTCGCAGCGCAAAGGTTAAACATGAACTTCCCGCTATCAGTTGCTTTAACTTCGAACTTACCTGCCATGAGAAAACTCCAATCTAAGGTGATGGACCCCAATTGAGGGCCGTCAGAACCCTAGCTCAAAAGAGGGTGTCAGATCAACTATGTGTTGTTGATGCGGTCCCCAGCATCTCCCAAGCCTGGAACAATGTAGGCGTTATCGTTCAGCTTTTCATCTAAGGCTCCGGCCACAACCCTCACCTCAGGGTGAGCCTTGTGAACATTAGAAACGCCCTCAGCAGATGCAATCAGACACAGCAGCGAGATAGTTTCGATGTTAGCTCCGCTCGCCAAAAGTTTCTCAATAGCCAAGATGGCACTGCCGCCGGTTGCAAGCATTGGGTCTACAAGTAGAACATCTTTGTTGGCTACTTCACCTATGTTCTCATAGTAGAATTCTGGTTCAAAGGTCTCCTCATTGCGGAACATTCCTAAATAGCCAGCCGAAGCATCAGGGAACATCTCAACAGCAACGTCTACCATTATCTGGCCAGCACGCCAAACTCCAACAATTACAGGGCTGCGGTCTAACACCGGCACGTCAGTTTCACACAGCGGGGTTTCGATCTTCATCATGCGTGTCACGGAACTACGAGTAGCTTCGTAGACGACAAATTGGGTAAGTGCTTTGGTGGCTCTCCTGAACTCTAGAGTGTTAGTGACCTTAGACCGCATCTCAGCCAATGCATTGTAAGCGAGCGGATGGTCAAGAACTGTCAAATTACTCATGCCTATAGTGTAGGGCTAACTTAACGGATAAATCTTGCTGGTTCTGCCCGTCGGCTAGGCTGAGTTTTGTGACATCAATGAGCACTCCTCAAGAAGTAGCCCAAGCTTTGGATAGCGTCGGCTACCTTCCATCAACCGAAATCGCAGCAGCAGTATTTCTTGCACAGAAGCTCGGCAAACCAATTCTAGTGGAGGGTCCCGCAGGAACAGGCAAGACAGAACTTGCCAAGGCCGTAGCAAGGATTGCTAACGCCGAATTGATTCGTCTGCAATGTTACGAGGGGTTGGATGAATCAAGAGCACTATATGAATGGGATTATCAGAAACAACTGCTAGCAATTCAGGCAGCGAAGCTTGCCGATGCGCAATCGGAAGAGACCATCGAAAGTCAGATATTCTCAGAGAAGTATCTCCTGGAAAGGCCACTGCTTCAGGCAATCAGAAACTCAGACTCAACAGTTCTGTTGATTGACGAAGTGGATCGCCTAGAAGTTGAAACGGAAGCTCTCTTGCTAGAGGTGTTAAGTGATTTTCAAGTTTCGATACCAGAGATCGGCACAGTTCAAGCTATCCGTCAGCCAACTGTGATTCTGACTTCAAACAACACCCGAGAGCTATCAGAGGCGCTTAAGCGGCGTTGCTTGTTTCTCTATTTGGGCTATCCCTCTAAGGATCGTGAACGGGACATCATTGCTCGGAAGGTGCCAAATATTGAAGAGCAGCTGGCGTCTAAGCTTGTTGAAATTGTTGCCTATTTGCGTTCTGAGATTGATCTCAAGAAAGCGCCTTCTATCTCAGAAGTCATTGATTGGGCCCAAGCCTTAGTGGTTTTGAACATTAAGGAATTGGATCAGGCACAGATCAAACAAGGTCTACCAATTCTGCTCAAGTATGTTGACGACATCGAATCAGCCAAAGCGCAGCTTTCTTCGGTCAATGTCCCAGGTTAAATATCTAGGCTCAAATGCCGAGATGCTCGGCTCTTTTATCGACGAATTGCGGCGCTCTGGTCTGCCCATATCCGCTTCAGAATATGCTGAAGCTTTGACCGCACTTGAGTTGGTTGGTTATGAATCGGCAGAGGTTTTCAGAGAGTCTCTGAAGCTTGTGTTGGTGAAAAAGATCTCTCACTTGCAGACATTTGAAAAAGTGTTTCAACGCTTCTTCGCCTTCCACCTAGATAGCTCTGAAAAACAGGCTGATGGTTTCTCAGATGTTTCGGGTGTGCTTTCAGCGTCGGGCTCAGGTTCCGAAGCCAGCGAAGTTGACCTAGAAAGTCTTGTGCAGCATGCCCTGGAGGCGGGAGTTGACCGTGACATTTCTTTAGCAGCATCGACTGCCGTGACTTGGTATGCAGGAATTGATCCAAGTCGTAGCGTAGGAGCCGCATATTACATTCAGAAAACCTTGAGTTCACTATCAGTAGCTTCGCAAATTGAAGACCTATCAGAAGGGTTAGACGTTTTTGAGATCCACAACCTCAAGAACAACGCAAAGAAGCTTGAAAGTAAAGTTGCAGCTGATGTTCGCCGCAGGCTCCTGATGTTGCGAGGCGTCGAAGCTATTCGTGAACCAAGCACAAACACTCCAGACAACGTTGCTTTTTTGTATGCCACAGCAGCCGACCTTCAGCAGATGCGCAAATTGCTTCGCCCTCTTGCAGCGAAGCTGGCCGTGAAGCTCGGGCGACGTCGCCGGCAACAGCAGAAGAGAACACTGGATGTCCGAGCAACTATTCACCAATCGTTAAGAACAGGAGGAGTCCCAGTTAAGCTCCGGCATAAACCCAGGCTGAAGCATAAACCAGAGCTGATAGTTCTTGCAGATCTATCGGGTTCAGTGGCGTCGTTTGCTCGCTTTACTCTTAACCTCCTTCATGTAATGCAAGGACAGTTCTCCACGCTTCGGTCCTTTGCGTTTGTTGACGAGATGGATGAAATTACTGAATCGCTGAAGAGAGACGATTTCTCAAGCGCAATGAACCAGGTTGTGGGAAACGCTAAGTTGCTTGGGGCTCATGGCCACTCCGACTATGGTTCTGCCTTTAAGCTTTTCGAAGCACGGTTCCTGGAAAGTCTAAAAGCTTCCTCGACTGTTCTTATTCTTGGTGATGCTAGGAACAATTATCATCACCCGGAAGCTGAATCTCTCAAACAACTGGCGGGCAAAGTGAAATCGGTTTATTGGCTCAACCCAGAACCGACTTCGTATTGGGATACCGGAGATTCTGTGATGGCAGATTACATCCCATATCTTACTGGAGCTGTTGAGGTTAGAACGCTTAAGCAGCTCGAGAGGTTCATAGATCACAACCTTTAGCTGCTAACATCTCAGCTATGGCAACACTCTTTACGACACTGATTGAAAACGATCTTGCGAACTTTGTCTACACCGATCCTAGATGTGTAGCCTTTCTGGATATCAATCCAGCTGCCCCAGGTCACTGCTTGGTCGTTCCTCGGCAAGAGACAGATCAGTGGACAGATATAGATGAAGGGTTGATGACTCATTTGATGAGTGTTGCTAAAAAAATCGGTGAGGCTCAGAAGTCAGTATTTGGCTGCGAAAGGGTCGGTGTAATGATTGCCGGGTTTGAAGTTCCCCATTGCCACATTCACGTTATTCCGGCTAATTCAATGGCTGATTTTGAACTTGGTGCACATGAGGCCTCAGATGAGCAACTCAGTGAGCATCGTAGTTTGCTTCAAGCTGCTCTTGGATAAAAGCTACCCCCGCCTCATCTGGTGCGAGTAACATCGTATGGGTTAGGAGGGCCATGACGGCTGCGAACAGCTCTAGAAGCTTGGTCCACTATTGTGTGGTTGTAGTAAATGTCTTTTTAGTGGGAGCAGCCTTATGTGCAGCGAGCTTGGTGTTCTATGCAAGCCAGCAGGCTAGCGCCATTAACCGAGTGGCCTTAGGAGACTCTCTGACAGACGTTTCCGATACCCAAGGCCAGCGAGTCATGAACATTTTGCTGGTTGGATCAGACTCTTCAGCAAATCTTGATCCCGATGATCCAATTCAACTAGGTCGCCAGGGTCAACGCCTCGGAGACGTAATCATCATTGCGCATCTCGATGAGCGTACTGGAGATCTGGCATTACTATCTCTTCCACGAGACTTGTGGGTTGAGATTCCAGAACTAGGAAGAAGCCATCGCATCAACAAAGCATTCGAAGCTGGCGGGCCCCAGATGCTCATCGAAACTATCGAAGCTAACTTTGACATCCCAATCAATCACTATGTAAATGTAGACTTTGCCGGATTTCAAGGCCTGGTAGAAGCGGTTGGAACCGTAAGCATTAACTTTGATGCACCGGCTAGGGACTGGAACACGAACGTTGAACCGGCCAGGACGCAGACAGGCTTTCAGATGCTAAACCAAGGTTGCCAGGCGCTAACTCCAGATCAAGCGCTCGCTTACGTCCGGTCTCGCTACTATCAGACTCTGGGCGACGACGGTGTATGGCGTTCTGATCCAACCTCTGATCTAGGCCGGATTCGTCGCCAACAGGACTTTCTAAGACAGCTTATGAAACGTTCTATCGATCTTGGAGCTCGCAATCCTGTTGTATTGAATCGTCTTATCACAGCAGGTCTCGACAATGTTATTGTTGATGGGGCATTTAGGCCTGCGCTTGTCAAAGACCTGGCTACAAGTTACGGGTCTTTCGAGCCTGATTCTCTGCAAACGTACAGCCTTCCGGTTAGGGCAGCGAACGTTGGAGGAAGGGAAGTCCTCCTGCCAACAGAAACCTCGGCGGGTCCCGTGATCGCACTGTTTAGGGGCGATGGCTTTGATTCGCCCTCAACGATCGATCTGCGATTGTTGACACCAAACCAACAAAGCGAAGATCCAGGGTTGAAAAGCTTGCAGGACCAGGGTTTTAACGTCACCGATAGCGCAGCTAAGACGGTGGATTTTGGTGGAACCCGGTACATTGTTCGTCACGGGCCTGATGGTTCCGCTGCAGCTCAAGTTGTGGCCTCGTATCTGCCTGGAGCGCAACTAGTCCCAGTTACCAATCTCGAAGGTCGGACGATTCAGGTTGCTAGCGCTAGCGATTACCTGGCCGTATCAGCTGTAGCCCCCTCCACGACGAGTACTACAGCTCAACAAACTGTCGCTACCGCCCCAGCTGTTACGGTAAAGCAAGCCTCAGCTGGAGAAGTTGCCTCTGTAGAGTTTGATTCGACGCAATGTAGTTAGTGGTTCGGCTAGACTTCGGAAGAGATATTGGTTTAGTCTGTTCGCTAGATCACCCGCTAACACATTAAAGCTAGGAGAGGCTTTGGCTTCTATTGCAATAATTGGAACCGGCTACGTTGGATTAACCACGGGAGCTTGCTTTGCTGCCCTGGGGCATGACGTAGTGTGCGCCGACATTGACGAATCAAAAATTGAGCGCCTCTCTCGAGGTGAAATTCCGATAGTCGAAAAGGGTTTGGAAGCTTTAGTAAACGACGGTATTACAGAAGGTAATCTGCGGTTTGTTGTAGGAGCTGTCAACGCTTCCAAAGAAGCAGAGTTCCACTATCTCTGTGTTCCCACCCCTCAATCGGAAGACGGTTCCGCAGATCTGACCTACTTGTCAGCTGCCGCTACCGAGATAGCTGGTGTTCTGGCACCTAACTCCGTGGTGGTTAACAAGTCAACGGTTCCAGTCGGCTCTACCAAAGTCGTAGCAGAGGCACTCAAGCGCTCCGATGTTGCAGTTGTTTCTAACCCTGAGTTTCTCAGAGAGGGTACTGCTGTTGATGATTTCCTTAATCCCGATCGTGTGGTGATAGGTTCAGATGATGAGAAGGCGGCTATTAGAGTAGCTACCTTATACGCCAAGGTAGCTGCTCCCATTCTCTTAACTGATCCACTATCGGCCGAGATGGTAAAGTATGCGTCCAACGCGTTCTTAGCTAGCAAGCTTTCCTACATAAATGCGATCGCTGAGCTTTGTGAACATGTTGGAGCAAACGTCGAGGATGTTGTTAAAGGCATGGGTTCTGATCACAGAATCGGTTTAGAGTTTTTCTCACCTGGTCCAGGTTGGGGAGGGAGCTGCTTCCCCAAGGACACGGTCGCATTGAGGCGAATCGCATCTCAAGTGGGGTATGAGTTTCGCTTCCTTGATGAAGTATTGTCAATCAACACACAGCAGTTTGAACGCACCGCTGCAAAGATCATCTCGGAGGCCGACGGTGGTAGAGTCGCTGTTCTCGGACTCACATTCAAGGCTGGAACTGATGATTTGCGTCAATCACCAGCACTTGAGATCGTTCGCAGGCTACGGCGGGCGGG
>JAHDFH010000029.1 GCA_020628305.1 Acidimicrobiales bacterium
AAGCTCACTACAACCGACTTGACCCACGAATTACTTGTTAAAAACGGATATAGATATTGCGAAAAGGAGCAACGAGTCCACTCTGATAGAACGGATGGATGGATACGCGAGCACATCAACGGGAATGGCTATAAAAATCTATTGCTGACGATTGAAGGTCGCAGAATCAATATCAAAAAACATCGTTTGGTTGCTGTTCTACACCATGGTAAGCCACCTGTAGGTAAAAATCATGTCAATCATATGAATGGCCTGAAATTGGATAACCGACCAGAAAATTTGGAATGGTGTTCTGCTGCTGAAAACAATCAACACGCCATTCTATCTGGACTAAGGCAGTGGAAGTTAACAAGATGCCAAGTGGCAGGAATTAGAAAAAGAATATTGAAAGGTGATAGGCAGAATGACATAGCTATAGATTTCGATGTTACTCAAGCAACCATCAGCAGGATAAAAACTGGTGCTAGTTGGTCCTGCTTACCCACTGTCATAGCTTAAACGGAGCAACAACACAATGATCTATCGACACCAGCTCTCAATGGGCAACAGCGGCTCCGGAAGCTCCATCACGGAAGACTTGAACGGCACGCACCAAACAATTGCAACACTTGCGCCTGCAGTTGGAACTATCCCCGTAGAGGTATCAGGCCAGACACGTGATGACGGTGACTATCACACGATTCAGTTTGACGATTACGTCGTTGTCTACAAATTCCCAGCTGTTGAGGTAAGGCGGCATTCAGTGAACGATGGTGGTTTTGAACAAATCCTGCTTAGCGCTGTTGATATTCTTGAACCTTCTCCCCGTGCTGGCTGGTTACGTGAATACACGTTAACGGCAACAGCACCACTGATAACTACCCCTGTGGATGGCATCGACGCGCAAGTGGTCGAATACGACCTTCCAGCCCCAACAATCGACGGGCAGCGTATTGATGTCGTTCGGCAATCGTCGGAAAATCAATATTTAAAAGGCCCACTCTTTAACAAAGCGACTGGATCTGTTGAGGTCGGTGGAGTGCTCAATAAAGATGGTCGTCGAATTCAGTTGACTGCTAAAGACGGCTATTGGTTGCCGAGCACTTAGATGGTAGCCGCACGTACAGAGCTTGCGGGTCACACTGACTACGAGGGTAGCCCGCAAGAAGCAGCTGGCTTAGCCGCTAACGAGGACCAAATCTTAAGAGCTGCTGAGCTGTTAGGAATTGACACGGCGATCAATAACCATGCCGATCTCCTGGACGGTTTAGAAGACGAAGTTGGGGGGCTGTCTACTTCAGTCGCTGATCTTGTCGAAAATCCGGTAGACATATCGGGCAAGGAGAACGCTGGTGTCGCGGCAGAATTGGATTCAGCACTGCGCGTATCGCTACAGGATGACATCGACGGTAAGGAAGCTGCTGGTGTCGCGGCTGGTTTGGCTGACGCTTTACAATTGAAGATTGATTCACTGACTGAGCTAGTCGAAAGCTTTGACCATAGACCACGAAAAATTGATGTCATAAGCTCGAACACATCATTCGACGTTGATAGCTTCATACGGAATAAGCACGAGTTAAGCGTGTCCCTGGAGAACAGTTCCGTTACGGCTATGTATGACGAAGGCTTACCTGATGGATCAATCATAGAGGCTGGTGTTCATTGGGAGAATGAGCCTAATGAATTATCACTTGTTATTGGTGATGGCACGGTTGAGAAGTTCCGCAGCAACAGAGGATTGGTTGCAGATACAGGTATTGCGACTATTACGATTGAAGGTCATGTCAGATTTATTAAGAACGGCCTCTTTTGGGATCACTTAACAGGTGATGCAAGTGACATGCTTTTACCTAGTGAAGAGGATTAGTCAATGACGGCAGCACGCACAACACTAGCTCAACATAGGAATTACGTCGGATCGGTGGAAGAGGCTGCAGGTATCGCGGCTACGGACGAACATGTTCTCAGGGCAGAAGAGCTGATGGACATAAACGACGTAGTGAATCAGCACGCGGACTTGCTTGATGGACTGGTTGACTCATCTACGGAGGAACTCACGACAGCGCTAAGAACTCGGATCGACGAGATTAACGCGCTGCTTGCGGAAATTGGCACCACCTCGACAGAGGCAACTGTTACGACATGGATCAACGGCATAGAGTACGAGTTAGATCCAGACTATCCAGATTTTGACGTTTGGATACCGGTGAAACAAACCACCATCACACTATCAAATGCCTCGCTCTAGTAAGAAGCCATGTTCAGCTCCTTCTTGTGGAGCACTGACAGACAGCAGGTTCTGCGCTAAGCACAAAGCAACCAAGTCGAAACATAAGACAAAGGTTGAGTTAGGTTATGACTACGGCTGGATTAAGCTGAGCAAGCGATACAAGCAGGCTAATCCGCTTTGCGTTCACTGTCTGGCAAAGGACAAGATCGTGCCAGTAGAGATATGCGATCACATTATCCCCGTGCACATACACCCTGACGGCGTGAAGGATGAAGACAATCTGCAAAGCTTATGCAGATCGTGTCACCACATAAAGACCCAAGAAGATCTATTGAAGTACGGGTCAGCAAACACACACAGCACGTTCAGATTTAGCACGCAGCCATAACAGGCGCTGTAAGGCTCTGTAAGCGATTCTAAGCGCACCCTTGGTGCTGGTATTAATTACAGTATTATCGTTTAATCACGGGGCAGGGGTGGCTTGAATTGTTTGTAGGGTACGTTAGCTAACCCGCACCCCAGGCATTTTTTTACACGTCCGAAATTCAGAGCCTAGGTTCAGAACGGGCACGAGGAACCTATGGCCGGAAGACCACCAAAGCCGGACAGTTTACACAAGCGTCACGGCACACGAAGCAAAGTATCGAAGGGAGAGGGACATGAATCATTCGAGCCGGAGGAAGTTTTAGAACTGCCTGCTCCTCCTGATTCACTAAAGGGTAAGGGCTTATCAAAGTGGACCGAGATTGGAGAGATGCTTATCGGTCTGCGTGTACTGGCAAAGACCGACTTCGATATCTTGGAAAGCTATTGCATTGCCTACGAGCTGATGTGTTCTTGCAAACTTGAGCTAGACAAAAACGGTTCAGCAGCAATTGAAGGTGCTAATGGCGGCCTTGTAAAACACCCATCTGCAAACGTTTTAAAAGAAGCGCAAACGGAACTCCGGCAAGTAGGCGGCTTGCTGGGTTTGAATCCAAGCGCTCGGACCAAAATCAATGTCGGCAAAAAAGAAAATGATAAGCCGAAAGGTATCGGAGCGCTACAAAAGCCACGACGCGGTACATAGGGGTTTACGGTACGCAGAAGAAGTCGTTGCTGGTCATATCCCTGCTGGCAAATACACCATAGCTGCCTGCAATCGGCAGTTGAATGATTTAAGCAAAAAGAAGTTCGATTATTACTTTGATGCTGATGAGGCCACTCGCGTAATCAGCGTCATCGAGTCGTTTCCACACACCAAAAGCAAGTGGTCTGGTAAGCCAATTGTTCTTGAGGACTGGCAACTATTCTCAATATCTACAGCATTTGGCTGGCTACAAAAGAGCGATGGCCTACGTAGATTCAGAGAGATCTACATGTGCCTGCCAAGGAAGCAGGGCAAGTCCATCATTGCCGCCGGTATCGGTTTGTACATGTTGGCTTTCGATGGTGAGAACGGCGCTGAGGTCTATTGCGGCGCGACGACTGAGAAGCAAGCGAAAGAGGTTTTCACACCAGCGCAAAGGATGGTAAAGCTAACACCCGATCTTATGGAGGAGATTGGAATACAGCCCTTTGCCAATGCTCTATCTATCGACTCGGATGGTTCCACGTTTCAACGGATCGTAGGTGATCCGGGGGACGGACAATCACCGTCTTGCGCAATTGTCGATGAGTATCACGAACACGCAACAACGTCGCAATACGACACGATGGCATCAGGGATGCTGGCACGAGAGCAGCCAATGTTGTTAGTTATAACCACTGCAGGCAGCTCTTATGGTGGGCCTTGCTACTTACACGAGCAGGATTGTAAGAAAGTTTTAGACGGCGTTATACAGAACGACAGACTATTCAGCATCATCTATCACGCTGATGACGATGACGACTGGACTAGCGAGATAGCGATTAGAAAAGCTAACCCTAATTTAGGGGTCTCTGTTCAGCTAGAAGCACTAAAGGCGATGCAGTTAAGCGCGGCAAACAGCCCGCAGCACGCTAACAGGTTCCAAACGAAGCATTTGAATAGATGGATGTCTGCAAAGACAGCATTTCTTAACATGCAGAACTGGAATAACTGCCAAGACAGCTCGCTGAGCATTGAAGACTTCGTTGGTAAGCCATGCATTATTGCAATCGATCTAGCGAGTAAGTCGGATTTAGCGGTGGTACTTCGATTGTTTTGGAGCGTAGATGACAAGGGCAAGACACATTACTACTCGTTTCCGAAATTCTATTTACCAGAGGATGCGGTTCTAAACGATAAGAGCGGTAACTACAGCCGTTGGTTGTCGAAGGGGGAGTTAGAAGTCACTGAAGGCAACGAGCTGGACTTCAAAATTATTAGAGAACAGGTTGTTGAGGATTTAGGCAGGTTTGATGTAGATGAGGTTGCCTATGACCCTTGGCGGGCTACACAGCTAGCTCATGAGTTGGCCGACGAAGGCGCAACGACAGTCGAGTACAAGAACAACGTGCAGATGATGTCGGAGCCGATGAAAGAAGTTCAAGCAGCTGTGAATGGTCTGAGATATCACGGCGATGCAAACGAATGTATGACGTGGAACGCATCGAACGTCACAGCAAAGCTTGACAAGAAAGACAACATTTACCCAAACAAAGACATGCCTCATTTAAAAATTGATGGAATGGTGGCGCTAATTATGGCGGTCGGGAGACTTATGTATAGAGACGATTTACACAGTATTGATGATTGGCTAGAGAATCCGATAGTCGGATGAGTATTAAGAGCAGGCTGCTAAACCTGAAAGCTAATCTGATTAATATGACCTATGCCGGTTCACCTCTGACTCTGGATAATATTTCAGATTTGAGTGGTAACAAGTACGGTAAAAGAATCACTGAAAAACAGCTTCTTTCACTAACAGCGTCTTGGCGTTCCCTCAAGTTGTTGAGTGAGACTGTAGGGTCAATGCCGCTCCGAGTGATGGAGGCGACAGATGATGTGCCACGCAAGGCAGTAGAGCATCCACTGTATGACAAGCTGCACAACAAAGCCTCAGAGCGTCAAACGGCAGATGCATTTGTGGAGCAGTTGGTGATATCCCTGTGTCTATGGAATGAGGCGTACATATACCACCCTGGTATCGGTAACAGATCCGAGTTATTCGCACTCTCTCCGGCGACTGTAACACCTAAGGTTTCAGACAACGGGCTTGATATCGAGTACCACAGGCAGGTTAAAAGCAAAACCGTAGTTTTAACATCCGATGAGATTACACGCGTCGAGGGTTTTAAGATGCCCGGCGCTTTGCAGAGTCTGTCTCTGGCAGGTCTTCAGAGTGAAGCGTTTACTCTTGCTATGGGTGCTGAGGAATACGGCGCACGGTTCTTCGCTAATGGTGGTAAACCTTCCGGCGTATTGAGTACCGAAACGGTATTGAAGCCTGAGCAGCGTGATCAAATTAGGGAGAAGTACGCAGCCTTAATCAATAAAGGCGATGTCAAAGACTTAGGCGGTCTTGCTGTTTTGGAGGGTGGTTTCAAATATACACCGATATCTACAAATCCAGAAGAAGCTCAATTTCTCGGCACACGGAAACATCAGGTTAACGAGATAGCACGAATCTTCGGTGTGCCTCCGCACATGCTGTTCGAGATGGACAGAGCCACATACGCGAACGCTGAACAAAACAATCGGGAGTTTCTTCAGTACACCCTATTGCCGTACTTGCGGCGAATTGAAAAGACTATCGAGTGCTTCATGATGAGTGGGGCTGATAGGCAAAAGTATTTCGTCAAATTCTCAGTCGAAGGTTTGCTACGAGGCGATGCAGCTGGACGTGCTGCTTTTTACAGAGAAGGTCGTGTCGGTGGTTGGCTTACTCAGAACGAAATTCGTGGGTATGAAGACCTGCCACGTAAGGACGGCGCAGATGATTTGCACGTACCGCTAAACATGACCCCATCAGATCTACTTCGCGACATACAAGACACGAGCGACAAATAACAATGATGCAATACAAAGAAACAGCACTTGAGTTCAAAGCAGGTGCTGAGCCTGGATCGTTCACCGGTTACGGTGCAATGTTTGAAAACACTGATGATGGCAACGACATCATTAAACAGAACGCGTTTAAGAAGATACGAACCAAAGCTAATGGAATGATTCGCATCCCTCTGTACCACGATATGAGGCGTGTAGTTGGTGAAGGCAAAGTTACTCAGGATGAGAAAGGGCTGGTTGTAGAGGGGAAACTAAACATGTCCCTGAGCTATGCACAGGATGCCTATGAGCTGATGAAAGACGGAACACTAGATGCCATGTCTGTTGGCTTCACTGTCTTAGACAAAGGCGCTGCATACGATGAAGACTATCGAGTCAGAACGATTAGTAAAGCTGAGTTGTGGGAAGTCTCAATTGTGCCTTTCGGTATGAACCGTAAAGCGAAAATTAGAACGATCAAGTCTGGCGGGGAAATCGACAACATCCGTGATTTTGAAGCCCACTTAAGAGATTTAGGATTTAGCCAGAGAGAGGCGAAGGCAATTGCCTCCTCTGGTTTCGGCGCTCTACACCGAGATGGTGGGGATGCAGACAGCTTGCGCGATGTAAGCGGTCAGTCAAGCGAGACGCTTGATGCTCTGAAAGAAAGCATTGCCATGAAACCATTATTTTAATTTAGAGAAAATATTATGTCTGATCTACACGAAGTAAAAGAATTAATTGCTGATGCTCAAAAATCTGCTGAGAGTGCGCGAGCTGAACATGTGGAAGCGCTTAAAGACGTTAACGCACGCGTTAAAGCTCTGGGTGATGAAAACGTTGAGCAAAAGCAGGCTTTCCAAGATGCGACTGAGAAGCTTGTACGTATTGAAGAAGATGTGCAGAAAGCCTCTGACCGTCTTGCGCGTCTTACTGCTAACGGCGGTGCTGAGAATCAGAAGTCTATCAAGGAAATCCTAGACGCTAAGGCTGATGTGATGAAAGGCTATGCAGGCGGCAACATGAACTTGTTAGAAGCCAAAGACATCACGTCTAGCACTGCAGGCTCGCTTGTGCAAGCTGAGCGTGTAGGCGCTCCTGTAATGGCCCCTGAGGCACGTTTGTGGTTGCGTGACATCATGACCGTTGTCCCTACTAGCTCCAACGCTGTTGAATGGGTACAAGAGACTAGCCGCACCAATAATGCAGCTATTCAAGCGGTAGAGGGTGATACTAAAGCACAATCAGATATTGATTTTGAATTGAAAACGTCAGCTGTAAAGACGATTGCTCATTTCACACGTCAGTCTCGCCAGATCATGCAAGACGTACCACAGCTTGCTGGCATTGTTGAGAACATGCTTCGTTACGGGCTGAACTCTGCAGAAGAAGTTCAGTTGCTCAACGGTGCAGGTACTGGTAGCAATATGCTGGGTATTCTTGCTCAGGCCTCCGCTTATGACCCATCTGTTGGTGGGGAGATTGCCACTGATACGCGTATTGATCGACTGCGCCGAGCTATGGCTCTCGCTGAAGATGATCTTTATCCGGCTAGCGCTATCGTGATGAACCATAAGGACTGGGCTGAAATCGAGATGCAGAAGACGGATGACAAGGCGTACCTGTTTTCTAATCCGGTAAACAGCACAGCACCACGCTTGTGGGGTCTACCTGTTGTGTCTGCTCCGTCAATGGCGGCAGGATCGTTCTTACTCGGTAGTTTTGCTAACGGCGCTATCTTGTACGACCGTGAAGAGACAACTGTTCGAGTGGCTGACATGGATGGTAGCGACTTCGTACAGAACATGATTAAGGTTCTTGTTGAAAAGCGATGCATGGTTGCCGTAACACGCCCATCTAGTTTCTTCACTGGCGATTTCGCTGGTTTGTAAGGCTCGTTTTTAAGTAGTCACAAGACGGCCTCCTAGTGGGGCCGTTTTTTATGGAGAAACAAAAGATGTCAGAAGTAGTAATCAGACCGTTTTTAGATGCGAAAGGCAAGCGTTTGCACGTTGGTGATCCTGCTCCTGCTGAGTCTAACGATAATATGATGGCGTATCGAAGACTTAAGCTGATCGCAGAAGCGAAGCCCGCCAAGAAGTCTAAGAAAGACTGATGGAGACAGAGCGCCTAGAGTGGGTTGATGCATCACTCGTTATCACGCTTGATGAAATAAAGGCACAGCTCATTGTGGAGCATGATGACGACGATGTTTTGATTACTCGTCATCTAGTTGCAGCGATGGAGTTTGCTGAAAATCGACTATCACGCTCAATAAGATTGAGGCGGCATAAGACCTATGGGTGCCACTGGTTGCGAACCTTTGAACTACCACATGGGCCAGTTCGACTGATTGAGAGTGTCTCATACATTGACAATGACGGTGTGTCGCGGGAAGTTGACTCAACTACTTATCAGGTTGTTAAGAAGAACGGGGTAGATCGGCTACATTTCCTCACAGTTCCTTCCAACGGTGGAACGGGCCGAATAGATAGCGTGTCTGTGACATATGTGGCTGGCTATGGGGTTCTTGCCGATTCGCTAACCAATAGCTATTCGTTTTCTTATGAATTACCTGTCGTGCTCGGATATACAGGAGGCTCAACGTCTGACGTGAATGACAGAGCACCTGACAATATTCGCCAAGCTGTATACATGTTGTGCGGCCATTGGTATGAGAACCGAGAGTCTGTTGTTGTCGGTACGGGCAATAGTCCTGTGGCTCTAGCCGCAGAATCATTGCTACTTCAAAGCCGAGTGTTGGGTTTATGAGGGCTGGAGGGCTTAGGCAGCGTCTTGTTATTGAAGAGGATGTTGGTGGCAATACTCATGCGATGGGCGGTAGAACTCATGATTGGCAAGAGTACCTGAAGGTTAGGTCAAGAGCCGCATACAAAAGCGGAAAAGAGTTTGAACGAGCACAACAACGCACGGCTGAATTAACCACGCTCTTTGTCATTCGATATGACAGCAGACTGGACACAAAAGAGATGCATCACATGCGAATCAGGTCGCTCGATGACAGCTCAATTTACAGAATTCACTTTGCAGCTGATCCCGACCATAAGCGAAGACAAATACACATCCATACTAGCGAGAATCAATACATAAATGAAGATTAAAGAAGCAGTTCAAGCACTATTAGAAGGCAAGACAATCAACTCTGCTAATGCGCAGGCCACGATTAAGCCATTTACAAAAGAGAATCAAGAGCGCGTTACCGTCACACATGTTAAAGCTGACGGAAAAGAGGATGTTATGGACTTATCTGTGTCTCGAATCGGAATGCTCTATTCAAAACATGACTTTGCTATGGGTCCCTACAAGACTGTAGCTCCTGCTGAAAATAAGGCAGCGGTTGTACCTGAAACTAAGTGAAGGTATCGCTAGACGTTGAAGGCCTTGCTGATGTCACAAAGGCACTTGAAAACGTCGAAAGCAAAGTATCGGTAAGGACAATTAAAGCCGCTCAACGATACGCCATGAAGCCCGCGATAGACAGGGCAAAGCAGCTTGTGCCGCATAGTGATGACTCTGATGGTGACGAGTACAACCTAAGAGACAACATCGGGTTACGGGCTGAGAGCAAGAAGAACCGAGCCGGAAATGCAACGGTGATGAGGTTCGGGGCACATAGGCAGACACTACCTGCTGGTCATCCATCGGGTTATCGAATAGCTGGTGGTCTGAACAAATCCCCAAGGTCTGGAAACTACGCCTCGTTAGTCAATGATGAGACGCCGTTTCTCGAGCCTGCTGTTGAATCAACGAAAACGACAATAGTGAGTCGCTTTGCTGAGAAGCTTAAGCAGGCGGTAAGAAAACTATGATTGAAAAAGCACTTGTATCAGCGCTTAAGGCAGCTGTGGGAAATGCAACGGTTTTCCCTTCAATGATCCCCGAGGGTGAAAAGCCTCCCTATATCTGTTTTCGAGAAGTTGATAGGGATACATCCGAAGGGTTTAGCAGTTACACAAATACCGTTCAGTTTGAAATAGATGCAGCGTACTCGTCTGGACTTGAGCCTGATGACTACGAAGCTTCAAAGACGATGGCTAATGATATCCGCTTAGGGCTTTCAAGCGGCTTTGAGTTTGATGGTGTTTGTGTGTACGGCGCAAGCATCAACAAGCAGCAAGACATGGTGGACGATGTCGCTGACATGTTTTGGACTAGATCGACATTTACATTTAACTACGACGAATCACTTTAGGAAATAATATTTATGGCTCTTACAGCATGTGGTCACGAGTCTTCACGTGGCACAACTTTACTACGTGGCACCTCTATTACCGGTCCTTGGACTGAAATTGGTGCGATTGAAGAAATGCCTGAACTCTCTCCGACTGCGACTACTGATACATGTACTGATCAATACGCCGCTGGTGCTGACGCATGGGTTAAGGAATACAAGACAGGCGAGTTTGACGGTGGAGATGTGTCGTTTACCGTGAATTGGATCTCGGGTGATGCGATGCATGACCAACTCTACGCTGATTTTGAGGGATCTGATGAGATTTACTTGCGAATCGCATTATCGGATACAGCTGCAAGCACTCGAGACTTCCCGTTCTTGGTGAAGAATCCTACAGAAGCTATTCCAGGAGGTGGTGGCAAAATCACTATGTCAATCTCTGGGAAAGTAAACGGCAAGATTGAGCGCTCATAATGGCTTTAAGTATCGATGACCTGATGGCTGGGCCTAAGCTACCGCCTAAAAATGTATATATCGATGCTTTAGAGGACACGGTTGAGATATTGCCCGTGTCTCTTGAGCGTTATCGTGAATACAAAGACGCTGATGATGAGACGCTTGCAAGTGATGTTATGCAGGTGTGTATTGCAGAGTCCATTTCTATGCAATCAGGTATGACGCTAGAAGCTGCCACGGAGCTTAACGCCAAAGTACAGGCAAAGCTGCATCCGGCTGCATGGGATGAGCTGACCTTAGCTGTGATGGAAACCATGTTCGGTAAGGATAGGTTTAGCGCAGCGGGTGAAGCTGCGGGAAAGCCCTAACGAACCCCGAGTTAATCTTTGAGCACAGATTAGCACTACAACTTGGGATGACTCTGCGGACATTGAGAAAGGAGATGTCTGCGGAGGAGTTCCATAGTTGGGTTCGTTATTACAACACAGAGCCGTTTGGACAACCTCGCACAGAGGCAATTCACGGTGACATGATGTCATCGATGTGGGCACTACACGGCAGCTCACAATCACCGCCAAAACTTCGCAAATCTAGCGAGTGGCAATTCCAGCCCAAAGGCGGCCAAAACATCGACGCAGAAGAAGAGGCCGCTATGGTCCTTGCCAAAATTGGAGGCTAAAGTGTGGCTATAAAACTGGCATCGCTATTTATAGAGATCGGTGCGGATGGTGGAAAGCTAACCGCAGAGCTAAAAAAAACAAAAGCACAGACCAAAGACTGGTCTAAGAGTGTATCGAAAGCCGCCGATTCTGCTAAAAAATCACTAGCAGCCGTAGGTGTTGCAGGTGGCGCGGCTGCAGCTGGATTGACAGCTGTATATGTTGCAAACGCAGCATCACTTGATACGCTGGGAAAGACTGCTGATAAGCTGGGCGAGTCTGCCGAGAACCTAAAAGCGTTTCAATTAGCCGCTGAGTTATCAGGCGTATCGTCTGAGGCCTCTAGCAAAGCGCTTAATACAATGAATGTGCGGCTAGCAGAGGCTGCACAGGGTACAGGAGCTGCGAGAGATGCACTTGTGGCGCTTGGGTTGGATGCTGGGGCGCTGATAACTAAGCTCCCGATAGATGCATACAAGGATATTTCAACAGCCCTAGAAGGTGTTGAGGGAGCGGCTAACAAGGCTGCAATTTACAAGGATATCTTCAGTAAGTCCGGCGTAGACCTTGTTAATCTAAATGTACAAGCCCTTGAGCTAGCAGAGAGCACGTTAAACCGATTTGGTGGTGCACTGTCTAGTTTGGAGATAGATCGAATTGAGGCCGCTAACGACTCCATTGCGATCTTTGGTTCGGGTGTCGATTTAATTGGTCAGAAATTCACCGCAAGTTTAGCCCCTGCGGTTGGTGAAGTGGCAGATGCGCTTGCCAGTTCGATAGAGAAGACAGGCGGTTTTAATGAAGCTATTGAATCTAGTGTAGATGCAGCTGTAGTTGGTGTTGGTAATTTTGCTATCGGAGCGGGTAAGTTTATTTCGTTCTTGGATGGTCGGCCAGAATTGGCGCAGGCTGGATTAGTCGGCTATCTGTTTGGCGGTAAGCTTGGATTCATTGCGGCAACAGCAAGTTCAGCAGCGTTTGATTCCCTTTCGGCCAGCTTTGACTATTACAAAAGTAAGTTCGACGTCACTCTGAGCGATGCAGAGCGTACCGAGATAGCGCTAAAGAAAGTCGTGTCTAGGATGGAGTTGTTAGAAACTCCAGGGATAGGCTCTCTAGTTGCCGGTGGCGATGAAGAGCTGATAGAGCTTGAAGAAACGCGGCGTGCTCTGGTGGGCATTCTCTCAGATATGGGGGAGTACGATCGGATAGTCACGAAGGGGTTTCAAAACACCACTGGTGCGGCTGCTGTTTTTGGTGAATCTCTAACTGATGTTGGTGAACGACTGGTTAGCCTCTCCGATAAGGCAGAGCTAATAACCAACATTGATACTGAGAAACTCGTAGCGGTTAACGATGCTGTCAATAACAGCGGTGGAGTTGATCCAGAGACACCTTTTCCTGATGTAACTGAGACTCGCACTCTTACAAGTACCACGGTTGCCAGCGTTGTATTAGATGACGATGGAAACACAGTTGATCCGCGCTTAGACGCGCTGGATGATAAAAAGCACGAAGAAGATAACGCAATTGCTGAACGTGCTGAAAAGGATAAGCAAGAGCGCTTGTCCCAGATTCGTAATGATTACTTCATATCGCAGACACAAGAAGCTGAACGCTTCGAAAATACATGGACTTTGTTTCAATCGAGCGGAGCAAAGAGCCGAGCGAAGATATTACTAAACGAAACTAAGGGTGCATTAGGAATACTTGCGGGTCATAGCAAGAAAATGTTCGCGATTAACAAGGCGGTTGGTCTTGCTGATGCGACAGTCAGCATTGCTAAAGGTATCTCTAAGGCGCTTGAACTTCCGTTTCCAGCAAATCTAGGTGCTGCAGCAACAGTAGCGCTTCAAGGTGCGGCTCAGATTAAAACTATTGCCAGCGCTAAATATGGAAAGGCAGATGTAAGCACACCAACGTCAAGTTCTAGCTCCACGACTGATGTTAGCTCACCCAATACTAGTGTGGCTGCTAATGACGATTCAGCGACAAACAATGTGCCAGATACAAACGCGCAAATTATGGTCTTCACATCCGCAGGCGCAAGTGATGAGCAGCGAGCGGACGAAATAGCTCAGGCGGTTGCATTAGCACAAGAGAGTGATGTTCTTGTGCCAAATGAAGGCGGTGGACTTTCATATACGGGGTCGGGAACTAGTAACTATGAAGCACCTACGTGGGCAGTGGCATGAGTAGCTTTACTTACACGGATCAAGAGACGGGGCTAGATGAAGTCTTTGAGCTTGTTTTAGCTAAACACTCAGCGATTCTTGAGAACAGACGAGAAGTTATAGCTGAGGCAGGGGACTATGTTGCGCCCGATATTGTTTACAAGGGAATGACGGAGACTGCGACTCTGACATCTAACCCGTTGCCTGCATCTCGCATAGACGAATTTAATAACTTCGTTAAAAACACCCGCAAATATGAGTTTGAGATAGACGCCACTGACGTGCCTATTGTCGGGGCTGAATACGTGTGTATTCGTCGCGGTAGTTGTCAAGCAAAAGCCATACACGGGAGTCGGTTCTTTACCTTCGACCTCAACCTTCGAGTGGTCAGGATTATATAAAAATGATTGCAACAAATAAGAAGGAACAATGCCCCGCAAGTCGGGGCTTTTTTATGGGTGAATCAAAAAGGGATGTGCAATGGCTTTAGTTGACTTAGTTGTAAAAGGACAGCCGATTGCACCTATATCAAACTTTGACACTGGCAATGGGTACGAGTCTGATTTTTCTGACCCAAATCTATTTGGCACAAGCTCCGATTTAAACTCACGTGACGGGCAGCTAGGTATTGGGTTTTATGCTCAAAGTATAGATGTTGGTTGGGGTGAAAGCGCCTATGGCCCTGCTCAGATAAACGGTGAAGAGCAGCATTACATTAACAACCGTAATGCAAACCCATCTGGTTACTATCCGTATGAAGTAGTCAGTAATGTTCTGAGAGTATCCAGCCGCCCAACGACAACAGCTGAGCAATCGCAGTATTTTATTAAGGGCTACTACCTTATTCCGACAGGTGAGCAGGCTCAGGCGAATTGGTTTAACGCGGCTAATGGTTTCTCCGGAGGTATACCTGCTGATTGGATGCCAGTTAATGAAGGCTGGGATTCTGGTAACAGCGGCAATGATAACAATACCGGCGGCGTAGTTCGTTTTGACAAGCTGCCCGCTAAGTACCTCGCAGGAATGGTGCATACCTATGGACGTTTTACGATGTCCTTTGGATCGGTGGAGTACAAGTTAAAGTCTGATACAGGCGGTCAAGGAATGTCGGAGTCTGACATTCGAAACGTTAACGCATTGTTTGCAGCTGCCTGGGGTTTGCAGGCAATTCATTATGAACACGATTTCAATGGTCAGCCCACTCCCAACTCAACGCAGATGCCATCACAGCCAAATGCTGACGGCATTATCGAAGAGATTGATTGCTTTGAATCGTTCTCTGAAAACAATCGCATAGCTCATCAAACGCTTCACTGGCACGATCCAGAAAAGCAGCAGGCAGCAGAAGGAATACCGCTTAGTTTTGATATAGACAGCGGATTTAATACGTTTGGTTGGCATTCAATTGCAAATCCTGCAGGTGGTGGCAAGGTCGGGTTTTTTATTAATGGCATTTACACAAAGGTCATTGATATGCCCGACACCTTCCGTGATCAGATGCCTATCTATCAAGCTGCGGCCAATGGATATCAACCCGACCTGTCAAGCGGATCTGCAAATATAACCGGCTATCAAACAAACTCTGATGGATCACCAAAGCACATGCAGTTTGCGTTAATCGCAAACATTGCGCGTGACTCCAAACTGGTGCGCGATGCCATTAGAACGTATGGAGACCCGGCTGATGTACCTCCTTATGAGGATGTCGCATCAATAGAAATCGAGCACATTAAAGCTTACCCGCAACTTGTGGAAAATCCCGACACGTGGGGTGTTACTAAATACGGAGTTCCAGTATCGACTTCTAGCATAGCTACACCAACGGATAACGCAAAGCTAGTCATACAGACACAGCCTGCGTACACAAGGTACGGCCCTAAGCAACACATAGTTGCTATTCCTAAAAACGGTTATGACACCACGGGAAAAACGTTCACGTGGAGTTCTGATGTTATTGATCTTGAATTCATCCCGCAAGGCTCTCTAGTGACATCGTTGTCAATTTCAAATTTAACAGCGGATCAGATAGCGACAATAACCGTGAGCGATGGCGAATAATGGCTACTTTTAGCGCTCAAGTGCAGCTGCTGGTAGATGCTGAGCCTCTACCCGTACTGATGCCATCGTTGCCTTTAGAAGCTTGGCAGTTAGCAATAATTGAATGGGGAAACTCAACTGAGACAGGCTTTGTGAGTCACGGTGGCTCGATACCTGTCGTTGAGGCTGCGTACCCTGGGATAGTAATTAACGATGCTCGTATCGCTCCTGATGGATTCAAGCGGCCGAAGAAAGACGGGCCGTTACAGGCTGGTGTAGTGCCTACGCAGTCTACGTCAATAAAGTTTCAAGAGAAGAACAATGCGCTAGGCGAGTTGATTGCAAACAAGCGGGCGAACTATATCGGTGTACGTGGAAAGATAATCCGAATCTACGAGTGGGAGGCGGGCGAAGAGCTTGACCTAGTTTCTCATCTCGTTGGCACCTACCGATTACAGGATAGAAGCTGGAAGGATGGGTACAAGACTCTCAGCTGCATTGATATTCGTCGTGATCTTAAGGAGAAAATCCTTGAACCTGAAGCTTATAGACTTAAATCCTCTCTTACTGTTGATGCTGATGCACTTACTCTGAAGCTGCCGTACTCGTCCAGCGATGAAGCGATGCCGTTCATGCAGCATGACGAGGTTTATAGCTCTAACCCTAGTGAAACTGTTTTATACGTTCTGCTAGATACGAGCGAAATTATCAAGTTATCTGATGCTCAGTACACCGTAGATCCTTCAGACGATACGTTAGTGACGTTTAGGGGTGTTGAAAGAGGGGCTTTGAACACGGCTCAGCATATCGCGGCTATCACAGTAGAGGGGGATACGGAGGATGACAATCTTCCAGCGCTGACTGAATGGGTTTATATCGAAGAGACGCTGCCCAATTTAATAAGGCTTTTATCGATTGGTGAAACGTTTGATGGTAGGGCAGCCGCTAAGGCTCACCATACAATCAACATGTCTGATAGGTGGCTTGATCAGCCCTCTCTAGTAAACGCCGCTAATGAGCTGTCTACGCTCCGTCTGCGTGTTGAGAATTACGGCTCTGTATCACTTAAGGAGCTAATTGAAAGCGAGATACTTAAATTCTTGCCGGGCACCTTGCAGGTTAATAGACGAGGTGAGATCAGCCTCAAGCAGATTAACCGCGTGTCTGAGAATTTGGCCGCAGTCTATAAGTTTGACAAGAACACAATAGATCGTTCCAGTGTTTCAGATATCAAGACAAGTGTTAAGCATATCAAGTCAGCTATCGGGATAAAGGCCGGTTATGATGCTCGTACTCAGAAATATCACGCGCCAGTATTTTTAACAGATAGTGTTCAATCAGCTGCAAACGACTCGACGAATGATGCTGAACCTCTTGTTTTAAGTACGAAGCTTATGCACTCGTCTATCACGACGTTTGCACAAATACGTAGATTGATCCCCACACTTGCCGCTTATTATCTATCTGAGCAACTTAGCTTTACTTTTAGGGCAAAACCATCCGCGCCAGTTGTTGATATTGGTAGTGTTGTGGACGTTCATATAGAGGACGTTCCAGATGATATTAGTAGTTTTCTGGGTGTGCCTGATATAGATCGCGCATTCGTTGTCACAAACGTTAGTCCAGGAAACAATGGTACAACCTATCAAGTCACAGGAACCGCAAGCAATGGTGATGATTATTACGAAACTCTATCTGAATCACCTTTGCCTGATGAGGAATTCCTTCGTAATGCAATTCGGTTAGAGGATGCGTTACCGGCAGGGGCGTTATTAGAAAGCGGAGGTATATGGTACATACAGGCCGGTGAGTGGCCTTTAAGCTTTCGAGACAAATATGTATTTGATCTGGGGCCGTTAACGCATACAGCAAACTCTACGATCACCTGTGCAGCAGGGCAAGAGGGCGGCATGTTTCAGCTGTGGTGTACGCATGCATGGCACTCAGATAGCCCAACAACAGTAATAACAACGGGTAAAGGCTCTACTCTTGGCGGTGCTGCAGGAGAAGCAGGAGACGCAGGCTATGCGGTTGAAACACGCGGCGTCGGCTCTCTCTCAGTGACAGCTATTAGACAGAGAAATGATAGCGGCGATGAGCAGGTGACCGCATGGAATTTTAGCGCAACCGTTGGAGCTGGAAGTCAGAGCGCAACCGTTGGAGATATGCCCAATATTGCTCTGAGTTATAACGATGGTGTTCTTACTGGCCTACCTACGAATCTAAGCGGATATGGGGGCTGTGGAGGCGGCACCACTAGAGTCTCGACATCCGATAGCAATGGGATATCTATCTCAAGAACTGAAGAAGGCGGTGAAGGTAAGCGCGGTTCGGCGGGTGTGATGATTATTTGCGATGGTGCAACGATGTCGCCTGCTGCTCGATTCATTACGAGTGGTGTTGATGGTGATCAGCCGACAACGTTTTCTGCAGGTGGAGCATTCTCATTTGTCGGCAGTTCATTTACGACTGCAGCAGGTAGTGGAAGTGGTCCAGGCTCGGTAATAATCGGCCTGAATGGACCTCACGCGACGTTTGATATTTCCTCACATGTAGAGGCTTATGCGGGCATTACACACTATGGCGCTGGCTCACGTATGCCAACACCGTATGAGGGCCGTCAGAGGACTTCTGCTTTATATAACCATTACACCGCGCTTGATTATAAGAACTACTCAAGTCAGTGCTCGAAAGTAATTTATATGCCTGCAGCGGCTACTGTGCAGGACGGTTCAGCATTCGATAGCACGATAGATGAATTCTTTGCGAACCAGCGTGATGGTGAGGTGGAGATATTCACTGGGGCTTTGCCTTCAGCTGCTAACTACGCAGATGCATATATTACAACCGACGCGTTAAACAGCAATGCGGCTCGACCTCCTTTCATGGTCTTCACCTCGGAAGGTTGGGTGGATTATGACTGGGACAATGACAGTTACAAATCATTGTATGGTGGCCTGATAACTATGCTGCGAGAGTACGGCGGCACTAGCTGGACATATGGCGATACGTTCCCTACCGCGTTTCAAGATGGGGATACGTTTACCGATGAGCTGTCAGGCAATACTTACATCCTTCGAGCAGACGGTAATCATCAACTAATTCTACGTGATGACTCTCCTGTTGGTGATGAGAGAAATACAGACTTTGCACTGATGAATACAGCACAAACCTATGAGGATGAGGGTTTTCTGTACTACGTCGGACTGACAGACGCTAGTGCTTTACCTTTGCAGATATCCAACAAGGCCACTACAGTTGCTCCGAGTTCTTCAATCCTGAGTGTGTCAGTTGGAGGTGCGTTCTCTGTAGCTATAAACCAACCAGTATTGCCTGCGCCTTCAGGGGCAAGCTTTACAGCTTATGACGATACGAGCGGTCAACTACTTTGGACGAGGTCTCAAGACGAGACAGTAATCTCTGGATATAGGGTCTATCGAGACGGTGTTGAGATTGGAGTCACTACGGGTAATACGCTTGAGGTAACTGGATTAAGCAGCGGAACCACATACTCATTCTCGGTAGTTGCTTATGAGGCTAGTGATGAGTCTACACCAGCGACCACAAGTGGAACGACTACGGGTGGAACGGGTCCCGTTAGCGGCGTATTTTCAGTAGTTAGCGATGGGCCTACGGTTGAAGTTAATGGGACTCAGGAGATGGAGGGGCGAGGTCTCTATATGGAATTCAGAGATTCGAGTAACGCAGTTATATTCACAAACACAGTAAATTTCTCGGGTGGCAACTTGATGTATTTGCCACCGAGTCCTTCGAGTTATTCATTTTGGACTGGCTATGTCGTGGACAGTAACGGTGATGGATTCTCATTACCAGCGCAGCCGAGGACATACACACAATGATCGTTTACCCAAAGGCAGATCTGCCTAACACAATACAGTTCCTGCCGACGGGTGGCCCTAATTCTGGACCAGCGTTTAAGCTGGATGGGGCAGGGGCTGATCCGACAATTCTAGCGATAAGAAAGCCTTTGGCGAAATTATCCGACTGGAGTACATCGGTTGAATATCTTGTAGATACCAGCGCTTTGGCAGTAACTGACAACGGCTATGAGGGTTGTGGAGTCCGTTCAAGATTGCTAAAGCAGGGGACTACGGAGCCGTATTCAATTTACGATAGCGGTTTACTTAACGGCACATCAGATGACTGGCATACAAAACAAGATACATGGCATACGGTCACACAGCGGCTAGATTATGGCATTGCAGAGCAGCCAGAGGTTGAGGATATTCAATTTGTGGTCAAGGCTCCATTGGGAAGTTCAGCGAGGATTGCTCAATTATCAGTAATTAATCAGTATTCAAGATTCTACGAGACTGAAGTTGAAGGTGAGTCTGATGCACTAGCAATGACGCGTGTAGAGAATCAGGCGCGTGATTGGCTTTATAGGCCGTTCACTGGGGACACAATAGCTAGGACTGTGACTCGAACTAGTTGGGTTCATTTCATGGACACAATAGCCCCTAATATTAAAGCCGGTGAAAATGTGAAAGTCTCTTTCTCAGGCGTGTTGAATGCGTTATCAGATTCTGACTCAGATGTGCCCGTCTCTTTAAAAGCATCAGTGAAATTTACGTCGGCTGATGGTAGTGAGCTTTGGAAAGATGCTGCTTCGTTAGAATCCTATGACCCTGTCATAGTTGATTCACTAATAGAGGGAACATATGAGTTTCTTGCTGGTGAAGATTATCCACAAGCAGAGCTTGTCATAACGTTGCAGACTAAAGAGGGGCGTTTGCATGCGACGAATCTAGGGCACAAAGGTATGTACTTCTCTCTTACAACCTCGCGAGCAATCATCTCAACCAATGGCTAAAAAAATCAAAGCACGAAGAAAGTTTCATGTGATTGCTACAGGATACACCGCTGATGATTTTGTGGCTCTTGGAAGTGGTCCTGTCTATCTTCAGGAGGGGTTTACTGAGGATGACATCTCTTGGCATGACAGCCTAGCTACGGCAATGAAACACCCTGCAGCGAGGGACGGCTATGGTGCTATAGAGAGGTCTAAAAAACTCAAGGCTATTGATGGGCAGAGCGAGGTGCAAAAGCTTCGTGTACACGCTCACAAGGCCCGTGAGGCTGAGAAAATATTGTTTGATGATGTAACCGATCCGCTACGCATCCCATTTATAACAGCAGACTGTGCGGCTAGAAGCGATGGTTGCACGATACATGATGTAGCCCAGATGATATGGGACAAACATCTGGAAGAAGTGCCCAGTGAAACATTGAGAACTGAGGCTCGTAGGCAGGTTTAGCGATTCGGTTAGTAATCCGAATCATATGCCCCGTGATCACTCAAGTATTGAGTGCCAAGTTTCAATCGTTCATTCCAATAGTAGATAGCAAAGCAAGCCGCTATCAATGATGGGACCAGTATATATCTGTATTCAATGGCAATAACGAACAAGAAGAAAATCCAACTAGCGCACAACTGGAATAGATATCTGTGCGCAGATGTATTTGCTGAGCCTGCTTGCCATGCAGTCATTGTGTTTTTGTTTTCACTCACCAGAACCACTCCTTGATAATCTTGCAAGACCGCCGACATTGAGCACTCAGTTTAAATAAAACGAGGGAGTTTCGGTTAGTCGTCATCAAAGTTCTGAACCTCTTTGGTCGTCCATGATTTGCTTCCGCTGCCGAAATCACTAATTAATTTTTCGCATGCAGCGATATTCGCGACGTCATCTCCATCAAGCCTGTTATGGCAACCGCATTGTTTACAAGTGTAGCCATCATCAGATTGCATTTTTTCTATTGATTGAGTGAATTCAGTACAGCACTCCTTGCAGTTGAACGCCATCGGGTCACTGAGTAAGTTGTTCATTATTTTTCCTTAAGTTAAGTTGAAGTGATGAAAAGTGCATTATGCTGCTGTTTTATTAGGGGTGGGACATCGTGTGGATGTCCCAGGACATCGCTGGGACAAGGCCGGATGTCCCAAAACACACCCCTGAAACGTTGATCTAATAGGGTTTTATGTTGTTGGGACATCTGGGACATCCGGGACATCCTAAAAATCAGAGGTCTGGCAATTAGCCCTCATCATCACCCTCTAGGATGGATTTATTGATGACGTAATACCGGCTAGGAGATCCGCTCACTCGGCGTTTGAGTTGGAATCCTGCTCTGCCTCTAACCAGACAGGATTTTTGATCAAGCGCTTTTGCTACCGTCTTCGCATCGAATCCGGCGCATACCTCGTTCTGAAAAGTGGTCGGGAATATCCAGTACTCATCCCCACCAGAATCAAAACCGGCACAGTTAGGGACCATTCTTTGTGCTTCAGGAGCGTCGTGAAAAGGCAGTCGCGATCCTTGGGTTTGAATAAAGGCTCGGACTTGTTCTATCGCCCTCTGCGCCTCTCTACTACCTGCAGGGCACCAGTTGCTGCGCCATTCCTCAAAGCAGCGTACAGCGGCTAACGTTGCGTCTAATGATGACCATCTAGTGATGCCCGCTTGTGTTGCAATTTCACCAGCTGCAGCTACTAAAGCAAATCGTTTTGCCGCCCGTAATACTTGCCCGTCTTCATTGCTTGATAGCTTCGCGTAGTGATTGAAGTTTTTGTAGGTCTCTGTCAGCAACTCAATAGCACTGCGGTGATGTTCAACAAGATATTGAACGAAGGCAGGACCAGCATGGCCGTTGTGCTTATCAGTCATTGCGTGAACGTGATCGGCTAATTTTGCGGGTGATGCAAACTCGTGCAAGTCTTCAAATATACCCATCACTTTGCCAGCGTCAGCTTCGATATTGAGAAAGCGCAACTCCTGACCTGCTCGAACCTTCACACCAGATTCGGCCATGTGACTATTAATTGTGACTTCACCAGTGCTTAAGAAGTTGAGCCGCCATTGCATCAATTTACGGCTACTGCCATCAGATGCTGATCGCTGCTTACCTTGTCCGTTTGCCAGCATGTAAGCACAATCGCCAACTATCTTCCCAGAGGCTAGCCCTATCTCGTCAAGACATAAACCGATATCGCTGTGACGAGCTGCGACGCCCTCTAAGCCATTGTCTGTGGTTCGCCAGCTCTGTACTCCAATACCGAATACCGAAGCTGATACGTTGATGGCTTTCGTTTTACCGACTGATGAAGAACCTCGGTAGTGAAATCCTCCAGACTCCGCGCCCGCTGGCTTTAGTAGTGCAGAACTGAACGCGACACAGGCCGCGAACATGAGGCGGCTGTTTCCCACGCAATATTTAGCGACGTTCTCCTGCCACCCATGCAAACATCCTGCTGGCGGTTTTTGAAGGTCTGCATTTTCGATTACAAACTTTTCGTCATCACCGAATGTTTTACCGTTGAGAACAAAGCTCTCTCCATGCCAACCCGTAGACGTGACAAGCCGATAACGCTGAGGCGCTGAGCTGGCTGATATATAAAAATAGAGGTGGTTCCTACATTCATTCCCTGAAACGATAAAGAGGCCGCTATCTTGAAGCTGCCTAAATATCTGGGTTTTATCACCTTCCAGCATTGCGTTGGGCAATAGCAACTCACCCTTGTCACCATCTCGATTGATGAATTGCAGCAACTTCCCCCAGCTACGACCATTCACATCTCTATACTGACCAGCGACCCATAGCGGGCCACTGAGCAAGATGTTTTTCTCTTCGCCTCGCTTGTACAGAGAGCTTCTACCATTGTCGTCCTCAACAATGATGAAGTCCTTGTGACTGGCCAAGGTTTTAGCTTCACGAGCTTTTGCAATGTCGGCCACGCTCATGAGGACACCTCCAGTTTAGCCACTAGCTCTGAATACACGTCTGCGGTTAGCTGTCGGCGGTAAACGTTTTTAAGAAGCCATTCGGTCCAGACTGGAGACAAGTCGTTTAACAACTCGGTGGATACGCTTAAAAGCTGCCCATAGCCGCTGTGAAGAATTTCGTTTTCTGCTTGAAGCTCGTCTATTTGAGCGTGCAAGGACTGAATTTCAGGCGGTACTTGCTTGTCATTCTGATTGTTCATGATAAGATTGAGGCTCAGGTAGTGATTTAAAAAAGAAGTGGGGGCAGGGCTGTTTGCGCAGCGCCTGCCTTTTTTATGTCTGCTCACTTCATTTGTTCGCTGCTACAAGATTTTCAATCCACTCGTCTATATCAGACTCGAGCCAGCGCGTTACTCCTGATTTAACCTTGATCGGTTGTACGAACTCACCTTTAGCGACTTTTGCATGAATGGTTGATTGGCCCATGCTCAATCTATGGGCGACTTCGCTTATTGTGATCAGCCGAGACTTCTCCTTGGAGAAAGATTCCTCCGGCTTGTGAATTCGCTGCTTTGGGGTTGCTTCTAGTGCTTCTGTAGTTCTCATAAACATAGTCCTGCTGATTGTTGTGTTGATAAACGACACGCGCAGGGCTAACATTCGTAGGCCTGTTTGTGTCTTTGTTGATAGATCGGGTTCGGTTTGGGCAGTGTCGTCGGCAAAACTTCCTGCCCGAGCCGGTTTATTTATTTAGTGAAATTAGTGATGCATGCTTTTGCTCCCTGTAGCTCTGAGTTACTCTTATGTGACTAGTGCTGAGAAGTGTACATATCTGAGCAACGCAAATCTCCCCGAGAAAGGGGGTCTTAAGAGTTATTAGTTTTGGTCAAGCTTTCGGGTGAATCGCTTTGACCGTTGATAATTTCGAGAAGGTGGCTTTCCCATCGGAGCATTGCCTTCTTCTTCAAATCGTCATACTCGCCAACGTCATAGACCCCGCCTATCGAATGGTCAACGTGGTTCAGTATTTGATTCTGTGCGAATCGATCAACTCCCATCCGGCCTAAACCTGTCGCCATTGTTCGTCTAAGGTCGTGCGGCGTGAAGGAAGATACTGGTGTTTCTGTTCTATCTCTCCAACGGGAAACGGCCTTAGCTAGTGGTTGCGTCTTAATGTGGTTGTGCTTGCCACTGCCAAAAATATAGATTGAGTTTGTAGAGCAGTCTTTAGCCTCAGCAACAAGCTCAAGTGCAAGAGGGGTCAAATATGTTCTATGCTGCCTGCCATTTTTACTACTGCGCTGCGTCCACCATTGGTTGTTCAGATCGTCTGGCCTCATCGACAGAACCTCACCACCTCGCTGTCCAGTAACAAGGATTAGCTTAAGCGCTATTTCTATAGCCTTTCCGCAGTGGCTGTCTATTTCCTGCCATACAGCTCGTATGTCGTCATCAGTTAAAACAACGCGGCGAGAGAACTCCTTCAGCTTGCTGATCCCCTTTGCCAGATTCACATCTAGAATAGATTTTTCTACACCGAAGGAGAGTTGCGATGACAGATAAGAGTGCGCTCGGTTTCTTATGACCGGTCCACTTTTTTCAATGGAATCGAGACGTTCTACAATGAGAAGTCGGTTGAGTTCGCGTGGCTCGTAATTATCCCAGCAACCAAACTTATCCTCTAGCACTCTAAGCATTTCAACTCTAGAGGTGATGCCATTCTTAATTAGGTGTTCTTTATCGAATCGCTCCCTAAGTCCCCGCATAGTGATTCTCTGGGCGTTTTCTAGGGCGCGTGCTTGGAGTTCGCGCTTAGCTTGCTCTTTTGGGCAGACTCCTTTCTTGACAAGTGACTTGAGCCTATCCCGTTCAACCCGAGCTGTTGCCAACGTAAAATCGATAGGGTACGCACCGAAAACAAACCTGCGCTTTACGCCGTGGATGTAGTACGTCAGCTCCCAGCTTTTGAGCGTGCTAGGTTTTTTCCCCAGTAAAAGTTTGAGCCCGGATTCGGCTCTGCTGCGAATCTGTTTTTCGGGATCATGCTTTAGTGTTTCGATGTACCGCTGGTTCAAAATCGCCATCTAGTGTATTGCAGTGTCCGTCTTAGTGTCCGCAATACAATAGACTGATTGGTAGTGCATAACAACAGCTCAAAGTATAAAAAAGCTTAAATAATAATGGTTTAGCTTATTTATTGCTCTTAGTTGTTATTAATCATTATGGTATAAATTGACTTTTAATCAGGTGGTCGCAGGTTCGAATCCTGCACGCCCCACCATTTTCCCTAAAACGGTAGTCCCCAAAATTCCTAGACGCTTAAGCTCGCCTAGACATAGCCTTGCTGTGCTTAATTTTCTGCAGGTTGCGCTAAGTAAAACCGTTCATATATGCGTCTAGCATGTTCAAGTTTTCCTCAGCTGTACCTTCCGTTATTTCCTCAGCAATGCGCTCGGTATTTTTGCTGGTAGCCGAATTGTTTAATTTCAGTATCTCCGAGTGTGTTGCAGTAGATGCTATTTCACGACAATGTCGACCCAGCAAATGACAAGCTGCGAGTTCTAAATCCCACCCGTAATTTTCCAAATCTCGAATATTCTCGTCGTCA
>JAHDFH010000030.1 GCA_020628305.1 Acidimicrobiales bacterium
AAGTAAAAAGGGTGAGCCAATAGCAATGGCAGCTTGCCCTACTTGAGCTGGTTCATCTAAGGCCAACTGGGCTACTGGAAAGTCCGATCCGACGATACGAAGCACTGCAATATCAATACGTTCGTTGGTCCCAACGATTTCTGCATCGAGAACACGGCCGGTGTCTTGTCTTACCCGCACCGCACTCGCTCCTTCAACGACGTGGTTGTTGGTAATCACAAGATCTTCTCTGTAGACAACTCCAGAGCCTGCACCCAATCCACTATTGCCAGCGACTTCGATCTGAACCACAGCGGGCCCGAGGGCATCGGCAACGGCGATAGCGGCCTCCACTCCTGTACCCTGCTCTATCAAAGGTGTAAGTTCGCCACCTTCGGTAGTTTCTATAGAACTAACCGGACGAGGATCAGCCGTAAAAGCGCTTTGCGAGTCCTCTTGCAGGCCATTCCCAACTAAGAAACCAACCGCTGCTACCAGGCCGCCAGCTAAGAACGCAAACAGGAATTTGAAAAATCCTCCCCCAGAAGAGTTCTTGACAGTTGGCAGCTGAGGCTGTTGCCTTGTGGGCAGAGCTGGCAGATTCTGCGGTTGTGGAAACACCGGACGGGGCTGAGCCACCGGGCTCTGGGGGCCCTGAACTTGGCTTTGAGCGCGGTACGGGTCAGACAGGTATGAGTACGGAGAATCTACGGGCACGACTGGAGCAGGATCAGGTTTGACTACAGCAGTTACGGGCTCTGTTGGTGCTTTGTCTTGGAAGAATTCTTTTGTCACCTGCACTCCTAGAATTCATAGCTTAGCTTCTGAAATTCTTAACTACTTAGTTGCGTATTTATTCCTCACATCAACCCTCAAAGCAGTGCCAGCATTAAACTTGGGCCCATGACAGCAACAGCAGAGAAACTCGAACAGCTACTGGTGGAGACTAAAAAAGTTATTGTTGGCCAGGAACACATGCTTGAGCGCTTGATGGTGGCGCTGCTAGCTCAAGGACACGTCTTGTTAGAGGGACTCCCTGGGGTGGCCAAAACTTTAACCATTTCTACCCTCGCCAAGGCAGTTGGTGCTGATTTTGCTCGCATTCAATTCACCCCAGACTTACTCCCGTCTGACATTGTGGGAACTAGAATCTGGAAACCATCCAGCGAATCATTTGATCTTGAGTGGGGCCCAGTATTCACCAACTTTATTCTCGCAGATGAGATCAATAGAGCTCCTGCCAAAGTGCAGTCAGCGATGTTAGAAGTTATGGCCGAACGACAAGTCTCAATAGCTGGACAAACAAAAGCTGTTCCAAAACCGTTTCTGGTGATGGCAACTCAAAACCCAATCGAATCTGAAGGTGTTTATCCGTTACCTGAGGCACAGAGAGATCGTTTTATGATGAAAGTCATGATTGACTACCCAACTGCCGCTCAGGAAGCTGAAATCGTACAACGAATGGCCACCGGCGCTCCAGAGCCTGAAACGGTTATGTCGCTCGCCGATCTTGAGGACGCCTACCGCATGGTGCACGAAGTCTATGTGGATTCGAGCGTGTCGAAATATGCAGTCGATTTGGTAATGTCTACCCGCAACCCAAGTGAGTATGGTTTGGATGCCATCAAACCCTTTATTGAGTGGGGTGTTTCACCTCGGGCGACACTCAGCCTGCTCTCAGGAGCACGAGCAATAGCTGTGCTGCGTGGCAGAAACTATGCAACCGCACAAGATGTGTTCGATATAGCAAGAGACGTGCTGCGGCATAGACTCATCCTCTCCTATGAGGCCCTGGCAGCAGGAACTAAAGCTGACGATGTAATCAACCAGATCCTCACCAAAGTTCCAGCCCTAGAACTGCCGCCAATGCAGAGCGAGCTAAGCGTCAGTCCATGAGCTCAACAAGCTTTGACCGCAAAGCGCTTCAGCAACTTGAGCTAGATATCAACATTAAACTCAACGGCATGCTTCTGGGCAACTATCAAGGCATCCTGCCAGGCGTGGGGCAGGAACTTGGAGAAGCCCGACCCTATCAGCCTGGCGATGATGTCAGAAATATTGACTGGAATGTCACCGCCAGACTCGGCAAGACCCACATTCGCCAAACCATTGCAGACAACGAGTTAGCCACATACCTAGTTGTTGATCTTTCTGCTAGAGCAAACTTTGGCACTCAATTTCAAACGAAAAAACAGCTAGCGCTCACCGCAGCAGCCATATTTGGTCATCTAACCGTTAACGCCCAGGGCAAAGTGGGAGCAATCCTTGTTGATGGTTTGGGAACACAAATTGTGGCACCCCGCCGAGGTTTGAATCAGCTCCAACAGATCCTTAACAAAGTTCAGACTCATCATGTGGCGGATGGCACTGGCCCCAGCAATCTCGCACCTGCTTTGAGAGCGGCCCATGCATCGCTCAAGCAGCGGGGCCTGATAGTGGTCATATCCGACTACCTAGTCACACCGCACTGGGAAAATGAGTTACGAAAAGCCTCGATGTATCACCAATGCATTTCGACACAAATCCGAGACCGTGCCGATTACCAGCTAGCCGACATAGGGCTAGTTACGGTGGTAGATCCTGCAACCGGCCAAGTAAGAGAAGTTGATACTTCTTCAGCTAAGACTCGCTCAGCTTTCGCAAAGGCCGCGGCCAGGCGACAAAAAGATTTAGATCGGTCACTTGGCAGTCTGGGAGTTCCAAATCTTAAGCTAGAAACTGGTGGTGACTGGATTAAAGAAGTAGTGCTTTTCGCTCAACGCAACAGAGCCACAGCGAAAGACGCAGGAGGAATCACCACGTGACTTTCCTCTCGCCCCTTCGCCTGCTGCTACTGCTTGTTCTCTTCATCCTGGCTGTTGCCTACTTATGGATGAGGCAACGGCGTCAAGAGTCGGCGGTACGGTTTGCTTCTACAGAAATGTTAGCTAACGTCGTTCCCCCTGCACCCTGGCACAAGAAGCATTTGCCTGCAACTCTGGTAATGCTTGCTCTCACTCTCGGGATGTTTGGTTTTGCCCGACCAGCTACCACCATAAAAGTCCCGACAGAGAAAGCAACGTTGATAATGGCAATCGATGTTTCGCTATCGATGCAAGCAGACGATGTAAACCCAACCAGATTTGACGCTGCGAAAGAAGCGGCGAAAGTATTCGCAGAATCACTGCCCGACACAATAGATCTGGGTCTAGTGTCATTTGCTGGAACCGCTGCGCTGGAAGTTACTCCAACTGATGACCATTCTGACGTGATCGCTGCGATCGACCAGCTCCAGCTTGCCGAAGCAACGGCTGTTGGCGACGCCATTCTGCTTGGCATTAGAGCCGCACAGTCCAATGGCTTTGCCGATACCGACGAGGACGTGCCAGCATCTATTGTGATACTTTCCGATGGTGAAACTACTGTTGGGACATTGGAATCTGCAGCCATTGACCAAGCGATCGAAGCCGATATTGCGGTATCGACGATATCGTTCGGTACCGAGGATGGTTCAATCTTGATGACGGATCCAAACTTTCCACAGCTTGGAGAAGTTCTAACTCCAGTTCCTGTAGCCGAAGACAACTTGCAAACTATTGCTGAGGAAACAGGCGGAACTTTCTTTAGAGCAGAATCAGCATCTGAACTTGATGAGATCTACACCAATGTTGGTTTAGCTGTCGGCTTTGAAGACGAAGAACAAGAAGTTGGCGACTGGTTTGCCCTAGCTACGGTTTGCCTAATGGCATGCGCTTCTGGGCTGAGCTTGCTTTGGAGTCAGAAGCTAATTTAGAACTTAAGCAACTGAGGCTTTAAGATCTCGATTATCTGCTGCTGATTCAGAGATCACCTTTGATGATCCACCAGGCTTCATGCTTACCCCGTAGAGCACATCAGCACACTCCATCGTTCGCTTCTGGTGAGAAACAATAATCAACTGAGCTTCTTTGCGGAACTCTTCGATAAGGCTCAAGAAGCGGCTGAGGTTTAGATCGTCCAAGGCGGCTTCGACCTCATCCATAACATAGAACGGAGAAGGTCGAGACCGGAACACAGCAAACAAGAAGGCCAAAGCCACCAGCGATCTTTCACCACCTGAAAGCAGCGATAACTTCTTGACGCTCTTGCCACTTGGTTTGGCCTCAATCTCGATACCACAACTCAGAAGGTCGTCTTCGTTGACTAGCTTGACCGCTCCCTTACCACCCGGAAACAGTGTGTTGAATAGTGCTTTGAAATTCTTCGCAACATCTGAATACGCCTCGATAAACACGCTAGTGATCTCGTCATCGATCGAAGTGATAAGTGTTCGAAGTTCTCCTCTTGCTCCGTTTACATCTTCGATCTGATCTTTCAAGAACTCGTCTCGTTCTTTAAGCTCTTCATATTCTTGCAGGGCAAGCGGATTCACTACACCAATAAGTTGGAGTTCTCGCTCAAGCTCCCGCACTTGCGACTCAGGGCTAGCGCCGTTTTGTAGTTCGGGCAGTTCCGCTTCAGTAGCGGTTTGGGGATCTGCACCAAGTTCTCTGCGTAAAGCATCAGTAAGGGACTCAAGCTTAACCTTTGCCTCAGCGATAGAAATATCTATGCTTCCGATGCGTTCATTCGACTTGGAAAGCTCAGCTTCTGAGTCGAATCGTTCTTTACGCAACCCAGCCAAAGTATTAGACACTTCACGCGCTGCGGCCGATTGTGCTTGCTGCTCTGCGTGCAGGATACGTTTCCATTCGAGTATTTTGCTTTGAGCAGTTTCTAAGGTATTAGCAATTGCGTCAATCTCGCCGAGTTGGGCTTCAATGCGCACACGGCGCTCCTGCGCTTCAGCTCGTTTGTCCACCAAGCCAGAAAGCCGCGCTTCGATCTCTTCTTTGCGAGCGGCCAGGGAAGCTTGCCTTTCCTCAGCTGCTTTGCTACGCATCTCAAGCTCAGAGCGCTTCACTGCAACCTGACGCGCCTGGTCTTCTATCTCTGTGCGAGATGAGGCAAGCAACTCATTCTGACGAGCTACTTGTGCTTCTTCATGCTCAAGTTCAGGCAGCTCAGCAAGAAGCGCTTTGAGCTTCTCAGCATCACGCTGCTTATGGCCAAAGATCTCTGCCCGTTGCTGATCGAGCTTTGCTCTACCACGTTCGCAGTCGTCTAGTTCAGAAATACAACGATCAATCATTGCTTGAGCTGAACGCTGCTCAGCTTCTAAAGCTAGCACTCGTTTCTGCAAATCTGCTTTGGCTTGCGTTGCGCTCTTCAGGCCAGCTTTGCAGCTCTGTAGTTTTTCAAGAACTTCATCTGCTTCAGATTTTGTTTCTTTCAGTTTCTCTTCAGCTTCTGTCAATGCAGCCGTAGAAGCACCTGATCCTCCAGAAGAGAGGCGCCAATCTCCCGGAGCGAATCGATCGCCCTCAGTAGTTACGAACACCTTTGTTGGAGAAATGACAGCCTTGTCATAGCCCTGCTTCCAAGAACCTTCGATAACTTCAACACCGTTGAGGATTACGTTGAGTAGTGTGTTGATATCAGCGTTCTCACTGCGCACATGCTCTCTCAGTAGAGATTCTGGCTCATTGGCTGGCCAGAAAGGCGCTGCATTTAAAGGCGCTATAGCACCTGCAAATTCGTTGTCGGAAAGAACTTGTAACGCTTTCGCAGCGTGAGATGAATCCTCAACTACAACAGCTGAAAGTGCTGGGCCTAGGGCTGCTTCAACAGCCTTTTCCCAACCCGAGTCAATTTCAAGCAAATCTGCAAACACACCAAGAACTCCAGGCGAGTCTTTGAGCGTTTCCGAACCAGCTTCAGCCCGAGCTTGCTCAAGAGCTTGCGTAAGTGCATCATGGCGAGCAGCCCAGTGACTAACCTGTGAGTCAACGACACGACGTTTCTCTGTTAGTTCATCCAACTCTGACTCAAGCTTCTCAGTCTCTTCGACTTTGGAGCCAAGCAATGCCTCAAGCTTTGGCACTTCTTTAGCTAGGTACTCAAGATCATCGCCAGCTTGGGCCTTATTCTTGGTTGCGGTTTCAAGGCGATTTTCAGTGTCGAGGATCTGTTCCTCTACTCTCTCCAAAGACGCATCGCTGCGTTGTGAGGAACTACTAAGAGCCTCAATCTGCGTTCTCACTTCACCTGCACGGGCCAGATTAGGTGCGAAACCCTCACCCCACTGGGCGTCAAAAGATAGCTGTTTGTTATTGAGTGCAGCCTCAGACACTTCAAGATCAGCAAATTCAGGCTTAACAGCATCTAACTCAGCTGACGTTACAGCCAGCTCGGCCGCTATGCGGGCAGACTCTGCTTCGAGATTAGCAACAAGATCTTCATCCACTGCGTTCCCAAGCTCACTCGTTAAACGGCGGCGGCGTTCTTGCACAACATTGATCTGCCCACGAACACGTTCGGTCAAACCTGCAACAGAGGAGAAGAGTTCGCCTACGTCAGATTCCCCCAGTGCGGAGAGTTCTGCTTCTCTGGTTAGAACTTGTGAGTCAAACTGGGCTAGAGCCCTGCGCAGTTCGTCTTGCCGATTAGCAAGCGCAAGCTTTTCCCGAGTGCTTGTTTCGACTGCACCACTTAGAGCTGCGAGTTGACGACCGGCAAGATATAGCTTGAGAGCATTGAGCTCTTCAACCAAAGCATCGTGTCTTGATGCTGCCTCTGCTTGCCGTTTCAGTGGCTTGATCTGACGGGTAACTTCTCTAGCCAAATCTTTGAGTCGATTCAGATCATCTGCAGTTGAAGCGAGGCGGCGCTCGGCACGCTCTTTACGCTTGCGGTATTTTAAAACACCTGCAGCCTCTTCGATAATGGCCCGACGGTCCTCAGGGCGAGCGTTCAGGACAGCGTCGATTCGACCTTGCGAAACGATAATATGCTGCTGCTTACCAACACCAGAATCTGATAGAAGTTCTTGAATGTCTAGCAGGCGGCACTCAACACCGTTGATCGAATACTCCGACTCGCCCGATCTAAACAAGGTCCTGGTAATCGTCACCTCAGTGAAATCAAGAGCAAGCTCGCCATCGGAATTGTCGATAGTTAAAGAGACTTCAGCACGACCGAGTGCTTTCTTCTGAGCGGTACCGGCAAAGATGACATCGTCCATTTTTTGCGAACGAACCGCTGACGGCGCTTGCGCCCCAAGCACCCAAGCAAGAGCATCAACAACGTTAGACTTGCCACTACCGTTGGGGCCGACGACAACAGTTATACCTGGCTCTAGTTGGAGATCAGCTCCCTCTGCGAAGGACTTGAAGCCTTTTATCGTTATTGACTTTACAAACACTTACAACCTCTGGTCATACCAACCCGCCAATAACCGCCCTTCAATCTAGGCCCTTAAACCTGAGTATTGCAATAAAACACAGTTTGATTCTTGAACCGTGTTTTCTGAATTTCTGTACGAGAACGAGGACTGAGCTCACCCGTCCTACCAAAAACCGCTAATTGACTGGCATATTGACCTTCTTCACCAATCATGTTGAAGAATGGCCTATCTTCGAGAGATGTTCCACCAAATCTTGCTGCTTCATGCAGAATCGAAGAGACAGAGCGATACAACCGTCGCACCTCCTGAGTTGAGAGTCCACCTGATTCACGGTCATAACGCAAGCCAGCGTCGAACAAAATCTCGTTGGAGTAAATGTCTCCAATGCCAACGAAAACACTTTGATCCGTTAGCAAAGTCTTAAGCGGCATGTTTTGTGAAACCACAAACTTACCAAATTCGATCCACGAAACTGGCTGGGATTGAAGATCCAGACCAGGACGCTTGTCATCGAAAATAGCCGCAGGTAAATCGTCTTTCGACACAATTGAGATCGTCGTTTCGTCAGCGGTTTCCCAAAGGCGCATATCTCCACCTTGGGTGAATGAGAAAGCAATCTTTAGTTTGCCTCCTTGGTCCTTAGAGCCCTTCGTCATTGCAGCAAAGGCGCCCGGACGCAGAACGATGAACCATCCATTGTCCATACCGATATAAATTGTCATACCTTTTCGGTCAACAGTTTCTAGCTTATTACCAACGAGAAACTCAGATGCTTCTTTCTTTGTGCGAATATCAGGAAAGAGCTTCATCGACTTGATATCGACATCCTTAATCTTTCGCCCGATGAACTCTCGCTCAATGTCGCGTCGGTAGGTTTCTATTTCTGGCAGTTCAAGTTTGAGTTTCACAACAATTTCCCATGCGTGTTCGGGGACATCTCAAAGATCATTCAGTGTTGATTCTTGCACAAATTAAGGACCCATGCGGCCCTTTGCACAAGTTAATCAGCCAAATGAGCTTGTTCTTCTGTGGATAAGGACTCCAAATGGGCAATAAGTGCACTCTTAGCTCTCTTTGCTGCCGCCTGTTCAGCCCGTTTTTTGCTGCGACCTGACCCTACACCCCAAACCGAGCCTTCAATCACAGCTTTGGCTTCGAAGGACCGATCATGATCAGGGCCACTACCAGCTATTTCATAGCTTGGAGATCCCATCTGAGACCTAGCTACCAGTTCTTGAAGCTGAGTTTTATAGTCTTGGGCACCAGGATCGGCTGCCCCTTTATGAATTGAATCCTCCGTCAAGGACAAGACCAGCTTCTGAGCAGTTGGCCAATCAGAGTCGGTATAAACTGCTCCGATTAAGGCTTCCACACTGTCAGCCAGAATGGACTCCTTATTCCGACCGCCAGACGAGTCTTCACCTTTACCCAGGCGAATGTGTGGACCAACATTTAACCAGACAGCAATTCGAGCCAAGGCATCGGTGTTTACAACCGACGCCCTCAATTTAGCAAGCTGACCTTCAGGCAGATTCGAATACTGAGAGAAAATATGATCTGTTACTGCCAACCCAAGCACGGAATCACCTAGAAACTCAAGCCTCTCATTAGACTCCACTCCATCGTTCTCAGCGCAGAAACTTCTGTGAGTCAAAGCCTGAATTAGCAAAGTCGAATCATTGAATGTGTAGCCAAGAAGCTCGGTGAGCTCTTCGAGTTCTACGCTCAGGACTTTACTTTCTCTTCAACATAGTCAACAGCGTCCCGCACAGACTTAAGATACTGCAAATCCTCATCTTGGATCCTGAAATCAGACACCGTATCTTTAAGCTCATCTTCAAGAGCTTCAACCAATTCAATAAGTGCAAGTGAATCTGCTTCTAAATCTTCTGCGAAAGAGTCCCCTTCAGAAATCTCAGAAGCATCAATCTCTAAAATATCTGAAAGTCTGTCTCTTACTAAATCCAAAATCTCGGACCGTTGCATACTCAACCTCCCTGCAGTTCGTTGCGCAGTTTCTCAACCATACCAAGATTTGCCAGCTCCGCTGCTGTCTTTAGAGCGTTAGCAATTGCGAGCTTAGTAGACGAGCCATGTGCAATCATTGACACTCCCTTAACCCCAAGTAACATTCCCGTACCAACATTAACGGGATCGAAATGATCAAAGTAGTCGTCGATCTCAGCATTTTCCCCAACAATATGTCCGATGCCTGAGCGGAACATGTCGTAGACACCCTCAAGTGATTTCAAGACAATATTGCCAGTAAAGCCGTCACAAACAACAACATCGGCGCTACCTGTTAGCAGATCTCGACCTTCGAGGTTGCCAACAAATTTGGCGCCAATCGAAGCCCAATCAAAGCTTTCAAAAAGTTCACAAGAAGCTTTTACTAGCGAGTTGCCCTTACCTTCTTCTTCGCCAATGGTCAAGATACCAACTCTGGGTGTGTCAATCTGCCAACGGTGACGCACATAACTTGTACCCATCTGAGCAAACTGCACCAACCACTCCGGTTGAGCATCTGCATTTGCCCCAACATCCAACAGGGTCGTACGGGAGCTATTGACCCCAGGAAACGGAACAGCAATCGCTGGACGACTGACCCCCCTAATACGCCCCATCTTTAGCAACGAGGCAGCCATCATTGCACCCGTGTTGCCGGCACTGACGAAAGCTGAAGCATCACCAGCAGCGACTGCTTTGGCGCCCACCACTATTGAGGAATCTTTCAAGCTGCGCACAGCAGCAGCCGGCTCTGCCCCCATTTCGATCACTTCAGAGGCGTGAATGATATCTAGACCGTCAGCTGATCCGAGTTTAGATTTATCGCCGACCAGAACGACGTTGCTGCCATAGGTTTCTACGGCTAAGTGAGCACCGGCAATAATCTCATCCGGCGCCGAGTCTCCGCCCATAGCATCGAGCGCCACCAGGGTCGAGCTTGGAGAATTCATATTAGTCTAGGCGCTAGCCTCTACAGCAGCCTTACCACGGTAAGTGCCACAGTTAGCGCACACCTTGTGTGGTCGTTTTACCTCACCACAGTTGTCACAAGTGCCTGCTGCCGGAGCTGCAAGCGGCCAAGAAGACGCTCGGCGAGATCTTGTCTTTGACTTTGACTTCTTTTTCTTTGGTACAGCCACTGGAGTTCCTTAAATACTGAAGATCACAAAAAATGGTCTAAATCTTCCCAGTTGAACAGGCTACAGTCATTTAGTCGAACTTCAACTCACTGAGGGCATCCCAACGGGGATCTGATCCGCCAGATTTTTCCAAATCGGCTTCAAGCACTGTTGGGTAAGCCTCAGGCGCCGGCCCGGCACAATCAGAAGCACAAAGCGGTGCTAGAGGGAGTGAAAAGGCGACAGCTTCTGTGACAACAGGAAGAAGATCGCAGTGAACACCATCAAAATCGATCAGCTCTGAATCTTCTGGGGCATTTAGCTGATAAATTGCGTCAATCTCTGCTGACTGCTGCTGTTCGACAGGCTCAAGACAACGACGACAAGCGGCTTGCCAGTTGAACTCCACTGAGCCTCTTGCTGTGATACCCCGCTCTATTGATTCCAGAACGATCTCACCAGACACATCACCACTGGCGACTGTCTCGATGACCTTAACAGACTCGAGTTCGGTGGATACCAATATAACTGACGAGTTACCCAACCTCTTTCGCAAATCTGTCACGTTAATGTACAGGTCCGCTTGCCTTTGCGCCATGATAGTTACCTAAATGCTCGTCTCTTACGACGCCTTAAGTCTATCTGTTCTACGGAAGAGTCGTCTTCAGAATCATCACCCGAAATCCTTGAAACGGAATCGCCAGATTGCTCCGAACTGCCAAGCAGCGTCTGACGACCTTGTCTCATAGTAAGGATGGTCTTTTCCATAATGGCTTCAATATTGCCAAGACGTTCCGAGCAGTACTCTTCGATTTGACGCTTCATGAGGTGTGTCTCATCTCGAGCTTCAGCGATAATTTCGCGAGCACGAACCTCGGCCGCTTTAACCACCTCTTCTCGCTCAACCATTCGAGCAACTTGAGCTCTACCCTCCGCAATAAGGTCAGCATGTTCCTGCCGAGCTTTATCAACAAAGTCATCTCGCTCTTTGAGGAGCCAACGAGCCGCCCTTAACTCTTCTGGAAGGCGCTCAGAAACCTGTTCTAACATATGAAGCAGCTCGTCGCGATTAACTTTTACTGTGGCAGACATTGGCAGCGGCCTGGCTTCGGCCAAAATATCTATAACCTCAGAAAGGATTGCTTCCACTTGTGGCGTTGAATATCTATCTGGAACTTTTTCAGCGGCGTCGAAGTTTGCATCAAAAAAGTTCACTTCAGATAACAATGCTTCTTCTGAGTCCGCTAGTTCAGAATCTAACCCTAGGTCAAAGTCATGTTTTGCCATTACAGATGCCTTTAAAGCGTATGGCTCATGTGTTTGTCAGTTATCAACTGACATGAGTTCCACCACTGAAGCTGGAACAAGTCCACCCAATGGGGCTCCCAACACGCTGAGCTGTCGAACGTATTGAGAAGAGATTAGCCCAAAATCGGTCGTACCGGGTAACAATAACGTCGGTATATTTTCGTCAATTTTGCGATTTATGTTGGCCTGCACAAGCTCATCATCCAAATCTGAACCAGATCGAACACCTTTTACTATGACTTTTGCGCCAAATTGACTGCAAGCCGCAACTGCTGTGCCTTCGAAGGCCAAAACTTCCACACCCTCAAGCCCCAACTCGCCACATGCAGCGATAACCATGTCTATTCGCCTATCCAGACTGAACATGCCAGACTTTTTGGAACTTGTGTGGGCTATACCAACCACCACCTCGTCAAAGGCCTTTAGGGCTTGGGAAATAACATCTAGATGTCCGAGATGGATCGGGTCGAATGAACCTGGGTAGAACGCTTTTTTCACGGTCTCAGTTTAAAGCCTTGGTAGCGAAGAAAATGTGTGACCGTCCGTATTGTTTTCGTTTCAGCAGCTCCCAGTTTTGCGAAAGTTGCACCTCAAACTCTGCATGCCCAACTAAAACGGCAGCGTCAATACTGGCCAACAGCGTGGGCCATGGGTCATCTGCATAGGGAGGATCTGCGAAAACTAAGTCTACGGATGGAGCTGCAGCAAGAAACTTCTCAACAGCCAGCGGCACAACTTTTGTTTGAGACCCATAACCAAGGGTTTCGATGTTTTCGTCTAATACTCGTCGTACTTCCAGGGATGATTCAACGAAGGTCACGGACTTCGCTCCTCTAGACAAACACTCCAAACCAAAGGATCCAGAACCAGCGTATAGATCTAGAATCGTGGCATCTTCTACCAGCCCCATTGAAAACAAAGAGTTGAAAATAGATTCCTTGGCACGGTCCATCAGAGGTCGAGTGATCTGTCGAGGTGGAAGTGCCAACTTACGGCCCCGTGAATTTCCAGCAATTATTCGCACCTTTTAAGCTTAGTGAGTTTGTTATAGTTCTGCTTTGGTGTCGATAGCTTGAATCTATGATCATTCCTGATGCAAAGATTGTTTGTGTGGATTGCGGCGGTAGCTGTTACCCATTGAGCTGGAAACCCGAAGACGGACCAGTAGAGATTGGCACTCACATTGGCTACCGCTGTGCAGATTGCCTAGACCGATGGGACATTGTTGCGGAAGCGGAAGAAGATCAAGGCTAGAATCACCGCAGGACCTAATTGAGAGGAAATCATGCTTGAATGTCTAGAAATGTTGCCACCAGATCCAATTCTCGGATTGTCAGCTGAGTTTAAAGCAGATCCTAACCCGGCCAAAGTAAATCTTGGAGTAGGTGTTTACAAGGATGATGCTGGCATCACTCCTGTGTTCGGTTCAATTAAGACAGCAGAACGCAACCTTCTTGAAGCTCAAGATACCAAGGCTTACATAGGACAAGCTGGCGACCCTCATTACATCGCTGGAGTAACCCGAGTAGTCCTTGGTGAAGAACTTTCTAGCAAGCACGGCTCGGAGATATCTGGTGTTATGACACCAGGGGGATCGGGTGCCCTACGCATGCTTGCAGGATTAATTGTTTCGAGCAACCCTGAAGCCGTCGTGTGGACCTCATCGCCAACTTGGGGTAATCACAAACCACTTTTGGAGTCTGCCGGGGTTACGTTAAGTTCTTACCGCTATTACAACGCCGAAACCGGCTTGGTTGAGTTTGAAGAAATGCTGGAGGATCTTGGCTCAGCGAAGCCTGGCGACCTGGTACTGCTTCACGCTTGTTGCCACAATCCCACTGGCGCTGACCTTACCCAAGAGCAATGGGATCGCGTGATTGCTTTCTGTAAAGACAAGCAACTCGTTCCATTTCTAGACTCTGCATATCAGGGCTTGGGTGTTGGCTTAGACGAGGATGCTTACGGAATGCGCAAAGCTGTCGAAGTGTGCCCTGAAGTTCTCATTGCTGTTTCTTCTTCTAAGAACTTTGGTGTTTACAGAGAACGAGCTGGACTAGCAATGGTTAAAGGTACAGCGGAAACCGCACCTATTGCTCAAAGCCACATCATGTCGGTTGCTCGACGCACCTACTCTATGTCGGCCTATCATGGCGCTGCGGTCGTGGGAGCAGTGCTTGCAGACCCAATCCTTGAAGCGCAATGGCGTTCGGAGCTGGCTGAGGCCCGTAACCGGATCAACGACCTTCGCTCGGATTTAGCTAACCGCTTAAATGAAAGCCAAGCTGTGAGGGACTTTAGCTACCTAGTTGATAACAAAGGTATGTTCTCGATTCTGGGGCTTAGTGCTGATCAGGCCAAGCAAATGCGTTCTGAACATGCTGTATACATTCTTAACTCATCGAGGATAAATCTGGCTGGTCTGCAGGCAAGCAACTTAGACACGGTGGTCAAAGCTGTTGTCAGCGTTCTCAACTAGTGGATAATAAACAAAAAGGCTACGTCTTTGTGGCGATTCAGTTCTTGTTAATCGCTGGGCTGGTCTTTTCTGGGGATCGAGAAGATTGGCCTCTTAACGATCTTGTGTCCGCAGCCGGGTTAGCGGCCATCGCCGTTGGCTTTGTAATTATGATTGCTGCAACGGCACAACTTGGGACAGCGTTTTCGGCAAACCCGGAGCCTACAGAACGAGGCAAACTCAATACATCTGGCTTGTACAGAATCGTGAGACACCCTATTTATCTTGGCCTGCTAACTGCAGGTGCTGGGAGCGTAGCCAGATCACGAAGCTTCGGAGCACTCGGATTCTTTGTAGCTTTATCTGTACTGCTGCACTTCAAAGCCAACTGGGAAGAACAACGCCTAGCTGCAACGTACGAAGACTATGTAGCTTACGCAGCGAAAACCGCCAAGCTAGTCCCCGGTGTCCATTAGTAGCGGTAGTGCTCTGGTTTGTAAGGCCCGTCTACGGCAACGCCGATGTAGTCGGCTTGGTCTTTGTTTAGGGTGGTGAGCTCTACACCCAATGCATCGAGATGCAGTCTTGCGACTTTTTCATCTAATACCTTTGGCAACATGTGCACGCCTAGCTCATACTTTTCATGAGACTGATAGAGCTCAATCTGAGCTAGCACCTGGTTTGTAAAGCTAGCTGACATCACAAAACTCGGATGACCGGTTGCGTTGCCTAAATTTAGGAGCCTTCCTTCAGAAAGGACGATGATGGAATGTCCGTCATCAAACACAAACTCATCGACCTGAGCTTTAATGTTCACTCGACGTACATCACTTGAGGACTCAAGATCGGCAATAGCAATCTCATTGTCAAAGTGGCCAACGTTGCCAACGATCGCCCCGTGTTTCATACGCTTCATAAGATCTATCGAAATGATGTCCATATTGCCGGTAGCTGTAATGAAAATGTCGGCATCTTCAACAACGCTTTCAACTCGACTGACCTGATAGCCATCCATAGCTGCTTGAAGAGCGCAAATTGGATCTGCTTCGGTAATGATTACTCGGCCACCCTGGCCTCGCAGAGCTTCAGCACAACCTTTACCAACGTCTCCGTAGCCAAGAACAACACAGGTCTTTCCCCCAATCATCACATCGGTTCCACGGTTTAACCCGTCGAGCAGACTGTGACGGGTACCGTATTTGTTGTCAAACTTTGATTTGGTGACTGAGTCGTTGACGTTAATTGCCGGAAACTTTAGATTGCCAGCAACATGCATTTCGTATAGCCGGTGCACTCCAGTTGTGGTTTCCTCCGACACGCCAAGGATGTTGTCAGCCATAGAGCTAAAGTCAACCGATTCTTCTACCACCAGCTGTTGCAAAAGGTTTAGAACTTCGGTCCACTCAGCAGAATCAGAATCCTGTGGTTTCGGCACTCCACCAGCCACTTGGTACTCAGCGCCCTTGTGAACAAGCAGTGTGGCGTCGCCACCATCATCAAGAATGAGGTTGGGGTATTTCACTTCATCTGGCCAAAGTAAAATCTGTCGGGTGCACCACCAGTACTCTTCTAAGGTCTCCCCCTTCCAAGCAAAGACCGGCACGCCAGACGGCGTATCGACTGAACCTTCAGGTCCAACAACCACTGCTGCGGCGGCTTCATCTTGAGTAGAGAAGATATTGCAGCTAGCCCACCTAACGTCCGCCCCTAAAAAAGTGAGAGTTTCGATAAGCACAGCTGTCTGAACCGTCATGTGTAGGCTGCCAGTTATGCGAGCCCCCTGTAGCGGCTTTGAATCTCCGTATTCTGCCCGAAGTGGCATTAAGCCAGGCATTTCTTGCTCCGCCAGGCGAATCTGCTTGCGACCCATATCAGCAAGCGATAAATCTGCGACCTTGTAGTCGAGAGTGGGCTCAGATGAATGATTGATCATTGTTTAGCTTTCTTGTGAAACGAACTCTGCGAGCTCTTCGCTAGTTAGCTCTCTCCCAGATTCGGGTAGGAGCTTAGGTATTCCGTCGACAACATCATAGGCAAGTTTCAATCTCAGATTAGCTAGAACATTTAACTGCTCTGAATACTGCAACTCACCTTTATCTACCGGACATGCCAGCGTATCGAGCATATGTAAATCAAACACAACTACGACCCATCAACTGCTGAATTTCAGCAACCCTCTCAGCCACAGTTTCGCTATCTGCAGCCTCGAGGTTAAGCCGCAACAAAGGCTCTGTATTAGACGGGCGAAGGTTAAACCACCAATCAGAGTACTGCACCGTTAGACCATCAAGATGATCTATCTGAGCATCAGCGTGAGCTGCTTCAACGCGCTCCATAACTGCATTTGCATCAACAACTTCGGTGTTAATTTCGCCTGAGGCGGCATAGCGATCAAGAGGACTAAGAAGCTCTGAAATAGGGCCGTCAAAGTTGCTGAGCTGTTCTAGGACGTGCATGGCAGCGATTAGGCCACTGTCAGCACGCCAGTTGTCTCTGAAGTAGTAGTGAGCAGAGTGTTCGCCACCAAAAATCGCTCCCTCCTCAGCCATCATCTGCTTGATAAATGAGTGCCCAACTCTAGAGCGCAACGCCTCACCAGAATTCTCTTCAATAACTTCAGGAACTGCTCTAGAACAAATCAGGTTATAGATTACTTTCTCTCCCGGATTACCTGCAAGAATTGACTTGGCCAACAACGCAGTAGTCAGTGATCCAGAAACAGGTTTCCCCTTTTCATCTACAACAAAGACTCTGTCGGCGTCACCATCAAAGGCAAGGCCAATATCTGCACCTTGAGCCACAACAGCGGCCTGCAAATCCACGAGATTCTTAGGATCCAATGGATTGGCCTCATGATTTGGGAACGTACCATCAAGCTCGGGGTACATGATTTCAACTTCAAACGGCAACTCTTTGAACGCCTCTGGCACCACATAGCCACCCATACCGTTTGCAGTGTCGGCTATAACCTTTAAAGGGCGAAGATTTGTTGTGTCGATGAACGACCTTACGTGTTCTCCAAACGCCTCTAATAGGTTAATTTCTCGTTCAGACCCAGCCACGTTTGAAGTGTCTGGGCTGCTAGCGGCAAACTGCTTGATATCGCTCAGTCCAGTTGATTCACCTATGGGCGCAGCCTCGGATAGACACATCTTAATCCCGTTATATTGGGCCGGGTTATGAGATGCAGTGAACATCACACCGGGCACGTTAAGAGAACCCGAAGCGAAATATAGCAAATCGGTTGACGCCAAGCCAATGTTGATAACACTTAAGCCCTGACTACGCACCCCAGCAGCAAACGCAGCCGAAAGCTCAGGGCTCGAGGGACGCATGTCATAGCCGATCGCAACTTCTTTAGTGTCTGGCTCGTGACGCTTCACCAAATCAGCGAAACCTGCTCCAATATTCTGACATCTTGCAGCGTCTATCTGGTCAGGATAAACGCCTCGAACATCGTAGGCTTTGAAAATAGAATCTAAATCTGTCACGTTGAGCATGCTAGCTTCTTAGCACTTACTAGTCGAGCTATGAAACAAATCAGAACTTCTGACACACTAGCTTTCTGAGGTGTAGTGCAAAAAACACAAACGATAAAGAGGCCTCGGAGCATAACCCCCCGGCCCCCAACAACATCGCCCGACAAACCAAACAACAACGGGGCTGCTGGCCAGAACCTGTAACGATACAGGCCATTAGAAACTGGATAACGCCTAGCTAGCTATACAACCGCTTCGCTAGCCTCAGCCACACTCGCTTTGGCGTATGCTCCTCTGCCTGCTGCACGGCGGATCTCAATAAGATCTCTGATGAGACGAAACGTGTCTCTGACGAGCGACACCGATGACCCAGGTCGGTTACGCACCCTAACAGGAAGCTCGGTGAGAGAAATGCGATCCATCTCCGCCATAATAAACAACTCAACATCAAACCCGAATGAAGATGTTTGCAGGCGTGAAGCCATCGATTTGGCGACATCGGAGCGAAACGCCTTGATCCCACACTGAGTATCCCGGAACTGCCCCAGTAGCACTACGTGGGTCAGCTTGTTCACGAACCAGCCGCCCAGTTTTCGAACAAGCGTTGTGGGGATCTCAGCAGATGATTCGCTAAGGCGACGGTTGCCCACAGCCATATCCCAACCTTGCTCAATTGCATCTAGGAAACCTGGAACAAGTTCGGGTGGATACGCTAGATCAGAATCGGTGAATAGTATCGTCTTCCCTTGTGCTTCGAGCAGCCCTGTCCGAACAGCACCGCCCTTGCCAGTGTTCTCTTGTTGAACGATTACCCTGGCTCCATGTTGCTCCGCAACCTCAGCTGTATTGTCACTAGATGCATCATCGACGACAAGAATCTCTAGCGACTCAACTCCTCTAGCTTCCAGCACGTGGCGTAGAGTTTGGATGGACTCCCCAATTCGAGTCGCTTCGTTGTAAGCCGGCAGTACAACGCTGAAACGATAATCGCCAGGAGACTGCGTCCTATCTCTCTTAGTTGAAATGTTTCGGCGAACGATTCTAAACAGAAAAGTACGATAGGCGGTCCATCGAACGAGAGCTGCAAGAGCTATTCCCAGCACCTTTGCTGGCAAAATATAGTCGGTAAGCCAATGAACCGAAAACAGGGTCAAAGTGTCGACGCTTGCAGCCACAAGAGCTGTGAAGATGAAAGCCCACGGGTTTGAAACCCATCGAGTCAAAGTACGAGACTTGAAAGTCAAAGAGCTGTTAACTAGATAAGACACCGCTGCGGCGCTCGCCAGAGCCACCAAGTTAGCTATTGCAATACCAAGAGAGCTTTCGAGCAAGAAGAAGACTACAAAGTCAATTGCCGTAACTAACAAACCGACAACAACGAAAACTCGAACTCTGGATCTCATTAGTCATCCTTGTCTCTGAGCACTTCGTCAAAATCGTCTTCAATCACATCAGGTGTGTCTTGGAAAAAGTTTGCCAGTTCTGGGTTTGCTGCGGCCCGTTGCTGATCTTCAGCAGCAGCCACGTCATCGGTTTCCTGGCCCTGAGGTTCAGGGTCACCTGATTCAACATCTACGCCTGTTTCTGATTCAGCCCGTAGTTCAGCATCTTGTTCGGGATTGTAATTCGTCAGATCCTCTAACGCTAGCTCCGATGTGATTGCAGGATCATGGTCTGTTTCAGAGAGTTCATCCCCAGTCTCAGATTCAAAATCTTCGTCCACTGCCAGTGTAGCTGTGGAGCTTAGAGCTAGGGAACGCTGATTTCTTCGGACATAGCGAAGCGCTAACGCCAGCAGTGCAAGAATCGAGAATACCGCTGTTGCACGTTCCGACAATGAAGCCTGGTAACGAAGTGACACAGTTTCAGCGGTTGGAATAACCGCCATCTGGTTTGGCCCCGCCCTAAACGGCCCCTCTGCTCCAGTTGCTTTCCAGTTAGGGAAGAATGAGGTTTTAACAAGTACGGGAGAACCAATCTGATCAACTTCAAACTCGATCCAGTCCTGACCAGTACGGATCTCAGTTACCTCAGCCACAGAATCTACAACTATGAGGTTGTCAGCTACTCCTTCAGAAACATCGCCGTTTGGCAGCTGACGTTCAGCCAATGTATCCCCACTTGCGACCGGCCAATCTGCCGGACCAGATTCTGCTGGTAGCGCCGGATACAGAGAAGGGTTGCCGTAGTATTTCACAGCCTCGCCAAGCCAACCTTCAGCAAATTTCGATTCGCGCTCTAGCTCGGAAATTAGATCAAGCCTCAGATCATCGATTTGTTCTTCAATCGCTGGCTCAGGAACGCCTGCTTCGATGAGCGTCTCCCGACGTTCTACAATTTCGGCTTCGATCTCTGCTCTTTCGGCGGTTTGTTCTTCCTCAGAAGCTCCTTCATAAAGGTCGCGAAGATTGGCCCCATCTGTAACGACTGGCAAATATTCAAGTCCCACTACTTGCTCTGAGCCTGAAACCTCAAAGATTTCAAACGCTGTTGTTTCGATCTCCACTTCAGCTCCATCATCGCGTTTGTAAGTGTCTATCTCTTCTAGATCTGGATGAGCACGAGCGGCCTCGATAGCTTTATCTGAGCTTGCCATGTAGTAGCGCACGCCGGAGGCTTGGAGCTGCGCTATGCCTTCGTTGATATCAAAATCTTGGTATGGCAAATATCGCTGCGCTCTAGATGGTGAATCTGAAAGAGTGCTTTGATTTAGGAAATGAAAAGGCGTAGATGCTGAGCTTTCGAAGAACAACCCTTCCATCGAGGCAATACAGCCGTCTGTCCAGAATGGCAACAGCATCAGCGCCATGGGGGTTCCATAACGATCTAACTCTGAATCAAACTCCCACATGGCCCGCCCGCATGAGCGATCAAGACCAATGCCGTGCATCGTCTCAACTACGTCTCGATACTCACGGTAAGAATCTTTACCTTCATAGCCCGAGAAGTTCCAGGCTGACCAACCCTGAATAGAACTTCGATCTGAAGATGAGAATACTCCTACTTTATAAATCTCATCGCCTTCATCGTTGTACACATAACTTCCAAACGGAGCTAAGTGAAGCGGGATTAGTATCCCAAACAATGTCGCTATGAATGCTCCAACTGTGACTAGCACTTTGGGTTTCGACTCGGCCACGCCACTTAATCTGTTAGCGAAAGCAAGACCTGCGTCGGTTACTAGCGATAGACCCACTGCACATGACAGATAAACCGAAAGGTAGAAGAACGGCAAAAGCCTTTCATTCCAAAGAGCTCCGTGGCCTAGGTTGGCAACAAGAATCGCCATGAAAGCTGCCATGACAGGAAATATCGTTCCTAGTCTGTTTCTTCCAACTAGCGCCAAGACAAAAGTTATAAGCGTTATGGGCAAAGCAATCCGCATTGGGTCCGTAAGCAACTTTTCACCGACAGCATCAAGGCGTTCCCAACCCATGTCATTGAACATGCCTTGAATTTCACCACTAATAAAGAAAGGCACAAGCCAAAACCCTGCGATAAGAACTGCAAAAGAGCCAATAAGTGCCAAGTGCCAAAAGTCAAACAGAAGCTGTTTCATGTTGGCGGCAAGCGAAGGCCAACTACTCGCGATGAGTAAACCGAGCCCAATCAAGAAAGCCCCTGCCCAAAGCAAGCGAGTTGTGTTGGAGAGGTCTTCGTTGAGAAGCATCGCTGGAAGGAAAAGACCAAACGCACCGGCAATCGGTATAAATCTATGAAAACTTTGATGAGCGAAAAGACTGTAAAGCAGCGTCGGCACCATGAAGAAAATTGGAATAATGTGACAAAGCGCTGCTAGAGCGACGAGGAGCGCTGCACGTCCATACCATTTTCGATCTTCCACTGCCCTAATCATCATGCCCGTGGAAAGAAGCACTAGAGAAAGACTTATAGAGAAAGAGAACTCGCCTGCCAGCGTTGAAAGAATGTTGCCACCAAGAATCGTGAAGTTAGTGTCAAACAAGAAAACCAAGGTTGCCAGAGCAAGAAACGCAGGAATAGGATCTTTCATTCGGGCCAGCTTGCCGAGCCCCCAAGCTGACATAGGCATCGACACAATTCCGGAAACGGCGACCACTTTAAAAGAGATGCCATAAGGGATGTGTATTAGACCAAGCCCGATCACTGCAGCTGCAACATAAAGTGCGTTTCGGTATTGGCTCACTAGGTTTCTCAGCCGACTAGCTGATACAGAAGGCTTCGAAAGCTCGTGAATAGCAATAAATACTCCTGTGACTAGCGGAACACTCAGCCACCATGTGAAACCAGCATTGAGCAAGACAATTGCCAAGGCTGGAACAACCATATAAAAGCGATAAGCCGGAAACCCTTGGTACCAGTCGTTGGTCCAGCCGGTCAGACCCCCACCGGAAAGAAGGTGATCTCTCATAAACGCCGGCCCCCACACGTGAGCCCCCATGTCACCACCCGTTGGGGTGTTGTCTGCCAGAATAAGCCACCCTCGACCGGGTGCAAAGTTGATCAGCAGAAAGACAATAAGAGAGCTAAGAATCGCTACAAGCAACGAAAGACGTTTCAGAAAGTTAGGGCCAAACAAAGAAGGACTTCGTTTTGCTTCAGTTACAGATTCGATCGCTTCACTCATCTCAGTTGAAGATCATAGTCGCTGATGCAATCGACCAGGTGCTTTAGCGGCGCTTTGAAACGTGTTCTTTAACTTCGACCAGCGCATCAGCAAGAAGGATTTCTTGACCAGCGAGCTGCCATGAGCGCTTGTCGCAACGATCACATGAATGCATTAGCAAGTTGTTGCCATCAACAGGAACCTGAATAGTTGCTAGTTCAGAGCCACAATTCTCACAAAGATGAATCGTTTCGCCATTTGCTGCTTTTGAAGTCTTATTAGTCATGTTTCACCCGCCATATCGTTGGGTAACCAATCGGAAATTTCAGCCAGTTTCTAAGCCGGAGGCCTGAAATAAGCCAGATGGCCCAGGCGTTTTAGCTATAAGGGGCTTGTGTCAGTTTCTGTGAAGTTATACAGCGTTGTAGCCGCTGTCCGGTTGGCTACATCATTGTTTGTACTGACCTGAGAACTTTCGGCAACGTTCTGTTTGCTTGTGTGGATTTGCTCTAGAGAAGTTCGATTCTGAACTAACAAAACCACTGAGGTTACGACAAACAACACGCCGATGAGACCCACCACCCTGTGCTTGTCACTTCTTAACCAATTTCTCATGCGCTTAGGAACAGTTTACGTCCAATTGATGACACTTTGGGGGCAGGTCCAGATGGCAGAACGATGTTTAATACCCGCCTCTAGGGTGATGACCGCTACGGAATGGATTAGATCGGTTCGGGGTTATTAATGCTCAGCCAACAGAGTAGAATTCCCAGCATATGTCAGGTAACGAAAAGACTTCTCCAAGCAAAGAATCCAAAGACTCCAAAACCAACAATATGCAACGCTGGTACCTCTGGATCTTTCTAGCTGCTCTCGCAGGGCTCTTCGCTTTAGCCATAGCAACCCGAGAACCAGTCAACACAATTCCGTATTCTGAGTTCTTAGCCGAGCTCGAAACTTGCGAAGAAGATGCAGAAAGCTGCAAATTCACAGAAGTTTCATGGGACAACGTCACAGGCACAGTCCAAGGTCTCGATGCTGAGGGGCTAGTTGTCGCAGAGTCAACGGGTTTTACCGAGAACCCTTCACAGTTCGAAGAAAAAGCAACAGCAGCCGGCCTTCCCTACTCGCCAAAAACACGAGTTGGAGCCTGGTGGGAAAGCCTGATTATTTTCCTACCACTCTTCTTGATCTTTGGATTTATCATCTGGTTAAGCCGTCGTCAACAATCCCAAATGGGCGGAATTATGTCCATTGGACGCTCTCGAGCCAAGACATACTCAAGTGAACGGCCAGGCACTTCGTTTGATGATGTTGCAGGTTATGACAACGTCAAGAAGGAGATTACTGAAGTTGTTGACTTCCTAAAACACCCTAAGAAGTTTGCTGAGATTGGCGCACGCATCCCCAAAGGTGTTTTACTAGTCGGCCCCCCGGGTACTGGAAAGACTCTTATCGCTCGTGCTGTTGCTGGTGAGGCTGGTGTTCCATTCTTATCTGTCACTGGCTCTGACTTTATGGAAATGTTTGTAGGTGTTGGAGCCAGCCGCGTCCGCGACTTGTTCAACGAAGCTCGCAAGATGGGAAGCGCCATCATATTCGTAGACGAGATCGACTCAATTGGCCGCAAGCGAGGTGCTGGCCTTGGTGGCGGACATGACGAACGTGAACAAACGCTCAACCAGATGCTTGCTGAAATGGATGGTTTCGAAGCAACTGAAGGCATCGTTATGATGGCTGCTACTAACCGCCCCGATATTCTTGATCCTGCTTTGCTTCGTCCTGGCCGATTCGACCGCCAAGTTGTTGTGCCCCTACCAGAGCTAGAGGATCGCAAAAAGATTCTGGGCGTTCATATCAAAAACAAGAAGATGGCAAATGATGTAGATGTAGATGTGATTGCACGCGGAACTCCAGGCATGAGCGGTGCAGACTTAGCTAATCTAGTCAACGAAGCTGCCCTATTCGCTGTTCGGGGTGGGCAGACGCAGGTAACTGCTGAGAACTTCGACCAGGCCCGCGATCGTGTCATCATGGGTGTTAAAAGAGATTCACTGGTCATGAACGAAGATGAACGACGCATGACTGCATATCACGAAGCAGGCCACGCTCTTTGTGCTGCATTACTTCCAGATTACGATCCGTTGCACAAAGTTACGATCATTCCAACAGGCATGGCGCTTGGTGTAACCATGACGTTGCCCGAGGAAGATAAGCACTCGATTCGTAAATCTCAGGCGGAAAACATGATTGTTATGATGCTTGGTGGTCGCAACGCCGAGTCGCTCGTCTTTGGAGTTGTTTCATCCGGTGCTGGGGATGACCTTCAAAAAGCCACTGGCATGGCACGACGTATGGTCACCGAGTGGGGCATGTCCGAAAAGGTTGGCCCAATGGCGTTTGGTAGCAACGGACCAGTTTTTCTTGGTGATGACATGATGCAATCCAAAGAGTATTCAGATGACCTTGCTCGAGTGATTGATGAAGAGATTCAGAACGTACTCAACACTCAAGAAGAGCGATGCCGGAAACTCCTAACTGACAACCGTGCAGCTCTTAACGGTGTGGCAGAGGCGTTGCTTGCTACAGAAACAGTGACCGGAGCTGAAGTCGACGAGATCATCGCTTCAACAACCGGCACCGCTTCATAGAACTCTTTGCTGCACTAAGCCCAGTCCAAAGTCTAGGCTTTTTCTAGCTCTTCTCTTCTTCTCGCTAGCGCCAATCCGGCTACGAGGATTAGTGCACCTATTCCGGTTATCCACAATGTGGACGCTCCGGTGAAGGCTATGGTTTCAGGCGCGATTTCGGTGTCAGCTGCGATGCTGATTACTGCAATGTCTGAGTCGTCTTCATCCCCGTCAGTGCCATCAACCACATCGTCGATGATTTCACCATCATTGCCGAGCGAATCATCAGCAATGGAGTCGCTGTCAACGACACGTTCACCATTGATGTCAAACATCTCGACAACCTCAGCAGTATTCACTAATTCACCAGTCGCTCCATCAGCAATAATGAATGTAATCTCGACAACCTCAGACTCACCACCAGCGATCTGTCCAATAGCCTCTGCTAGTAGAGCGTTGCCTTCAGAATCAAGCACCCATTCATCATCGTTCAGAATCAGGCCCTCAGGGATAAAGTCAACCACCTGCACATCGGTAACCGTCTCCACACCTTGGTTGAACACAGTAATCACAAACGTGATCTCATCACCAACAGATAACTCACCAGGAGTATCGCCTGCAGGTTCGATGATCAATGCAATGTCATACTCTGGAGGCAAATAACCGAAATCGACCACATCAACATCCGGAACTTCTGCTGTCACAGAAACCGACGACTCGCTATCGAAACCACCATCAAGGTCATAGGTAGGAATCACACCAACAGGAAGCGACTCAACATCAACCTCAACCGTGTAGTCACCCAACGCAACATCCATAAAGATGTATCTACCGTTAGCATCAGTTACAACAGTCGCAACAACGTCACCAACAGAATCAACAAGATTCACAGTCACACCAGCAATACCCTCTTCATCGATGTCTTGAATGCCATCCCCATTGCTATCAAGCCAAATGTAATCACCGATGCTGCCGTTCAGATAACCAAAATCCTGATCCAAATCAGTTGCTGCAGCAATAGTCA
>JAHDFH010000031.1:0-7930 GCA_020628305.1 Acidimicrobiales bacterium
TCAGTGGCATCAGATACCAGCAGGAAGGTTCTAGTAGTTGAAGACTCAGCTACACAGAGGCAACTGATAGTTCAACTCTTGGCGTCTCAAGGTTTTGAATGCGTTGAAGCCGAGACCGGACAGCAAGCGCTGGCGGCTCTAGCGTCACATCACTTAGAACTCATTTTGCTGGATGTTGAACTTCCTGATGCTGACGGCGTTGAGCTTTGTAAGACAATCAAGTCAGAACATCAGATACCAGTGATTATTGTGAGTGGTCATGGGGAACCGCTCGATCGAGTCGTGGGGCTTGGGGCTGGCGCTGATGACTATGTTGTGAAACCATTTGAGCCGCTTGAGTTGATTCTGCGTATAGAGGCGCTTCAACGTAGAGTTGTGGTTGCCCCGAATGCAAAGGAAAAGGGGATTGGAGACATTCGCATCGCCGAGGCCGAGCGAACAGTTGAAGTAGCTGGCGAAGAAGCGAGTCTCACAAAGATTGAGTACGAGATTCTTCTATCTTTGCTGGATGCTAATCAAGCGGTTGTGTCTCGAGTCGACTTGGCCAGAAGAATCTGGGGTTCATCAAAATGGCTCGGAGATGGTCACTCCCTAAACGTCCACGTCGCAAACCTCAAGAAAAAAATAAAGACTGCCAAGAAAGCAAAGATCGAATCCGTCAGGGGAGTCGGCTACAAGCTAGTGGGACAATAGGGACGGGGGTAAATGTCCCACCAACCAGGTAGTCACTGAATCTGTAAGTTCTAACTCTTGCTCTTCAGTAAATCTCTTCGTGAGTCTCCCTCTTGCTCTTTGAAGTCTTTTTCTGGTGGTGCTCTCCGAAACCTGGTCACCAGTTAACAGGTGGCCGTAGTCTGACACTCTGACTAGAGCCTCGACATCTTCCTTGGCAAGATTCATGCCAGAACATAGCTCACCTAGATGTCGATGTAGATCATCAATCATCAGTTCACTGTCGCTGCGGTACACAGCCCCCACTTCGATTGCTGAGTTTAAGCCAGAGAACGACGGAGCTGCGTAAGTGCTTAGCCAGGCATCAGGGCAACCATTGACATATTTTCCAAGACTTGAAAAGGGGTAGGTGTGGAGTTGGTGCTCGGGCAGGAAGGCTAGTGGGTTTCTGTGAACGTAGTTAAACAGATGTACCAAGTACTCCTCGGAATCAACCACTGTTGATTTGTATCTGTCCCTAAAAAGAGGCCCGTCAATCTCATACTTTTGATTGAAGACTTTGACATACTGTCCAACCACCCAGTGAATGAACCAGTTCATCTCGCCGTCGACATTTCGCACTATGAGATGGAAGTGGTTTCCCATGAGGCAGTATGCGTGGATCTCGGTCGGAAATCGTTTGGTGCCTTTGGAAAGTAAGTCTAAAAAGACTCGGTAGTCACTGTCATCTTTGAAGATTGGTTCTTTGCGCCGCCCACGATTCATCACATGGTGGAAACACTTGTCATAGGTTTGTCGTTTTGTTCTTGCCATACACCTGTAAGCGCATTTGCCAGGGCTATTGTCACATTTGGATACCGGGTCAAAGAGAGGCATCCGAATCTTAGGCCCTGGGACAAATTACCCCGTCCCTATTGTCCCAACCAGGTGAGATCGGAGTCGAGTTTGACTAAGTGGTTGATGCGCCAGTTGCCGTCTTCGAGAATGAGGACAGCTTGGTAGGATTCGGTCAGTTGGGCGAGTGCTTCAGATTCGTCTGCCGTATAGCGAGCAAGGCGTTTGGTCTCGGGCGCTGAGATCGAAACTATTTGCCCATCAGCAGAGATGAATTCAATCTTGAGAGTATGCTCTGTTTGAATGGCTTCGTCAAGCTGTTGCCCATTGTTTACGCCTCTCAATGCCGGGCCGGCCAGGTACGTCGCAGCTATCTCTTGGGACTCTGGACCAGTCGAACCAATAGCCTCCAACGCACCTATCCAAGCCTCGGCAATCTTGTCTCTAGTATTGGCATCTACGTTTCTGGCAAGGCCTGGCGCATCTGTTAGCCAACGGACTTCATCAACCAGAACATGTCGAGGAGATAGTGCCTCTGTGAAAACATCTCGGGTATCTTCTGAGGTCGTGGCCTCCTCTGAGGTGGTTGCGAGTAAGGCCAAGCCGAAGAGCACTATCACAACCAGCACCCCTTTAAGTAGGCGTTTAATGTTCTCTTTGGAGATCAACTTACTCACTGGCAATCACCCCTTCAGCCCCGAGCACTCGAACAGCCACTGGGCGGGCGAAACTTTCGATAGTGCCCACACCCTGGACTAACTGACCAGTGATGAACTCTCCGCTGCTTAGTTCGATCTCAACCTTCGTTCCATCAGCTACAAGCTCTCCAGACGTGTATGACACTGGGCCTATTTCAACAGAGTCATTCCGAGCGGAGTACGTGGCGGGATAGCTGTCGACTGCAGTTTCAAATTCGAGGGCTAGTGGTTCTGAAGCTACTCCGTCTACAACTAAAGAGTACTCATAAGATCCTGGCAGCTCTGGAGCCGGGAGAGTAAACGAGGCTTGACCCGAGATTACAGGTCTTAGGAACTGAGCTTCCCCTGTTGGGCCCACAACTTTCAGCGTGCTGAGCTGCCCATCCAAAACAGTGTTGGAAAAACGATCTACGAGAGTATCTGTTTCGAGCGTGAACAGAGTGAACCCATCAGCCAGCGGGAGTGGAAGTTCTGGAGGCAGTAGCAACACTTCTGCTGGAGTAGCCGGCACCTCTACAATAGTGTCAGATCCACTTACAGCTCCAGAAGCCTGAGTCGCTATAAACGTTTTGCCAGCAATGTCCTGAGAGCCAACAACGGTCCAAAAGACCAGTGGGCTTGTGTTTGAAGTGACAGCTATCCGCTCACCCGATGGTCTTTGCAGCTCGAACGAAACATCAGAGTCAACAACAACATTTCCGTAGACATCGACCGGAATCGCAACAGCCATCGCATCCTGAACTGCACCAACGACTACAGTTCGCTGACCTGTGTAAAGCTCAACTGGAGTCACAACCGTACTAGGTAGAACCTCAAAGGTGTCAGACTTCGCCTTGTCCGAGGCGAAAACAGTAACCCGAATCTCCCCAGCACTCGGCTCAGGAAGGTCGAAGGTAACAGTGGTCGAGTCTTCCGACGCAATGACGTCGTGTCTTAGATCGGCGGTACCTGTCGTGAGAACAAACAGAACTTGCTCACCTTCGGTCGTGCCAGTCACTTCGAAAGATGCTGGTTCTCCAGCAACAAGTCGACTGTCGGAGACAACGTTAAGTGATTCAAAGTCGTCAATCGTTTCAGTAGGTTCCGAGCCACAACTCGAAACTACGATCGACAATACCGAGAACAGGCCAGCAATTAATCTTAGTTTCATTGTTCGCTCCAATAACTCGAAGCATCCAAACGAATCTGATCGTAACCTAAGCCATCGGCTTCAATCACCAGGGCTGAGTTGTCGGCAATAATGCTCTCAGCTTTTGCTTCTCCGTTGATTGAAAGCTGAACATCTAGATCGGACGATAAAGTCGGGATGGTTTCGGCGAGTTCAATCTCGATTGCGCCAGAACGCTGAGGAAGAACAGCCTGGTCCACGAAGAAGTTCTCTACTTCAACCACACGACCCTGGTTCAGGTAAGTAACTATGAGTCGGGGTACCAAACTCGTATTCGTACCACCGTTATAGAACTCACCAGTCAGCTTGCCATCACTCAGAGTAAAGTTGCGAAGAGAGAGACTTCTATCAAGACGATCATCTGTAACGACTGCTTTGGCGTACAGCTCGACAACGTAGTCCTCGTCTCCAGCCAGGGTCATCGGCTCGAACTCGAATGGATCAAACTCTAGGTCGTTCAATGCACCCACAGCGGCAAACTCAATGACGAACGAAGTGGTTTCTCCAGGCATAAGAGTGCGCTTCATCTTCTGATCAGAGTTGTAGTTGGCTACCTCGGAAGAACCAGAGTCTCTTAAAACACCAGTCAGGGTGATGTCAGCAGGATCTACATCGATGTTTCTGACGATGCCAGTAATACGAGGTTGATCAGCAAAGGTTAGTAGCTGCAGCTCCGAGACCTCTAACCTAGGTCGGTCCTGTATGTCAGCCAGGTCAGTCGTTTGGGAAGTTACTTGACGGCGTCCCTGTTGGAAGAAGCTAACCTCTGAGTTTCGTACAAGTTGATCTGGAGCGTTAGAGACGTCAACCTTAGCTGGGTTGATCAACCAGTCACCGTTGACTCGGTCTAGCCGTAGATCATCTACCTCGGTGATGTAGTTGATTGAGGTTAGATAGAGGCGGGACGTGTTGGCAACAACCGAGTCTTCGTCAAGAGTTTCTAACTCGATCTCAACTGAGTCCAAAGTCGAGTATGAAGCGATGAGTCCGCCAGTGCGAGCTAGCTGTAGACGCCACAACTCATAGTCTGGACGGGTAGATGGGTTGAGAAAGTCATATGCCGCTTCAAACTCTCGGAAATTAAGGTGTGCATAGTAGCTCTCTACGGTTTCTTCGGGTGTAAGTGAGTTTGATGAAACAATCTTGATTCCCACGGTCGTAACCAATACAGCAGCAGCAAATCCAGCTGCGAGTTTCATCATGCCTCTCGGAAACTTGAGTCCTTTTCGAGTCGGTGACTCCTTGACAGTTATAGCGAGTTCTCTTTCACTCCAGGCGAGCAATTTTAGTCGGCGTTGTTCGAGTCCCTCTCGTGCTAGCCTGCTTGAGCCTTCAACTTGTGTACGACCAAATCCTAAGATAAAGATTGCAAGGCTTAGCAAGATGGCTGTCGGAGGAAGCACTCCCCACAGAGCTCTTTGCCAGTTTGGAATCTCATTGATAGGAAGAGGAACCGGCAAAGGTTCAATATCAGCCCGTTCCCATAGATAGATACCGTTCTCTAAAGGCCCCAGATTTTTCCATCCCAGAATGTTGAGAATAGGATCGTAAAACTCGTCGTTTGAGAAGATGAACTTCAGATGATACTTTTCTGGAACAGTCAAAAGCTGTTGTAGTGAACCAAGCCCCTCAATGCCGGTGTACTTCGCACCCTCGAGTCTCTCTATTGGTGATGAAACCAGCTCCGGTAATCTTCGAGCAGAGTGATAGTTGCCGTCAACCTGTGTGGCCTCGGTTTGTGTTGAAAGCCATGCCATTTGGTCGCCGAAACCGAGCGTGATGTATCGCCAGCGCTCATGCTGATCCTTCTCCAAGAACTCAACTATGGGTTGCATATCGATTGGATCGGGTTGAAACGCCCGATACGAAGTGAGAGTGGATGTGAACAATGCAATGCCGAGATGAGCACAAGCAAAGCCAACTATAGCTACACGCTTGGGGTTAAATGCCGGCAACGTGCCAGCTTTTGATACGAGCTCTACTACCAGTTGGCCTGCGGCCGGAAGCAGCAAGATCGTGGCCCAAAAAGTGAACCTATCGAGGGTCAAGATGTCGAATGCACCTCTAAGGATCAACTTAGGTATCGGAGTAGTGCCGCCAGTTCCCAGAACGAATGCAAGCAAGAGCGAGGCCGCAATAGGCCACTGGCGAGAGCGGATGTATCGCCGAGCAGCAAAGGGGAGAAGAAGGATTGAAAGACCCCATGGAATAACAAAGAAGATGAGTCCAAGGTTCGGTCTAGCAATGAAGTCTTCTCGGGTGCCGTGAGGGATTGGAATCTGAGCGATCGGGTCTGTTGCAGACCAAATCCAGTAGGGAAGAACAACTCCAATAAGAACCGTTAGGATTGTTGCCCCAAGTACACCCACTCTGAGCGAATACGGTAACGCTCGAGCTAATCGGTGGATGATGAGACGACTGAAAGTCCCCTCACGTTGCTCTTCAGGTTTCGATGCCTCCAGTAATGCAAACGCAACAACAGGACCGAGGAAGAACACAGCTCCAAACAGAGTTGTTACGTGATGACCAGCTGTGCAACCTGCCAACGTGACGGCTGCAAGCAAGAGCGAAGAAGGCGACCCTCGATACAGGAACCTAGCGACATACCAGGAAGCGTTGAGAAGGAAGGCAAGTGAAAAGATGGTGGGAAGTTGTCCAAATAGATGAACCGTCTCTGCCACCCCAGATGCTGTGGCAAGCAGTATTGCCGCCGCACCTGCGGCTTTTTCAGAGACCCATAGTCTCGAGAACCTATAGATCCCAACTGTCAGTAGCAGAAGCCCCAGAAGCATGACTAGAGCAAATGCAATCCTCAGATCTCCCACGACGAAGCTCAGCGCAGCGATTGCCATATGAGTGCCTGGGGGATATGACACAGTTGTAAACCCGGTGTACCACCGTTGATCCCAAGTCGAGAACCAATCGCGAGCATAATGATCACCCATAAACATGTGAATATATGCGTCATAGGTCTCAGCGAAACTTCCGGTGAGAAGCAGAGCTCCGTGAAAGAGAGCAACCAGGGCTAGCGCTACGATCAAAAGCGGGTTGCGGAAAGGTGACTCAGCCTCCCAGCTTGGTTTGGTGATGTTGCTCAGAAATCCTTCTGAGCTGCCCTTATTCCACATGATGTTCCAATCGGAATCTCGGCCTTTAAATACAGCAAAAAGCCGCATTCTTCTCAGACTAAAACCTCTAAATAGGGAGGTAAAGGGGTTAGGGAGGTTGTTTAGCTCACACTAACGGAGAGGTGTCTGACCGCATTGGCCTCGACGATTCTTAATGTGTGTCTTGAGCCCGGGCTTTGTGTCTCCATCATAAGGGTTAAGATTTCGTCATCAACGTGTGTGGTGGCGAGTGGATGGCAACCCACGGGTAGCGAGGTTGAGAAGGCAGCCCCCTGGTCGATTCTCGTGATGTAGCCGGAAGTTTGAGCCAGGGCAACAAGATCGTTTTCTTCTACAACTTGATGCCCAATTACTATTGGCTGCTCACTGTTAGCTAGCTCTTTGACTTGTTGCTCTGTAAGTACCGTGCGGGATGGCAGCTTAGAGGTGTCAATTGTCACTTCCCAGGTAATAAGGTCGCCTATTGTAATTGTTGCCTCTATCGGCCCTTCGTCTGCCTGTCTAAGTAGTTCTTGAAGAGCATCGATCATCGAGTCGTGCTCGGCATTAATCTCTCCACCGTTGACTATTAGCTGTATGGTGTAGTCGTTGTCGTCTGGTTCTGAATGATGAGCTGCCACGAGGTCATACAGAGTAGCTTGACCATCATGACCGAGTGTTTCGTCTAAAGACTGCATGCTACTGAGCGCTGTTGTCATAGCTTCCGGAGTGTATCCTTCAGCTGTAAGCACTTCATAAACATCGTACAGCTGCAAACCCAAAGCTCTCAGGCGACTTACTTTATTGAAGATTGTTCTTTCAGAATCAGCCAAGCGGTGGTAGCGAACGATTGTTTCAATATGTTGGGTGGCGATATTGAGGTTCCGTAACAGGGTTTCAAGACTTGCGTTCTTTTTATCCCACTTGTATCCTTCACTGACTATGCTAACAAGGTCTTCTCCATCAGTTCCGTAACGCTGTCTGAGTTTTCTTCTAATTGGAGTGAGTCGCTGTTGAGTGTACTCAGCTGCTCCTTGCCGTATTTCAAGGCTGAGAGACGTCATCAAATCTGGTAATGCTTCGTCCTCAATTCCATTCTTCACTAATTGGACTTGAAGATCAACCTCTTCCTTGAGCCGTCGATAGACCTCTGGCGTTACCAACATCGCCAACTGGGGCAAATCTAGTTGAGTTCTATGGGTTAGGGAAGATCTAACCTCTATGCTGATTCGGGGACATGGGTGAAGCTTAAGGATGGCTCTGATCGTCTCGAACGGAACCTTTGCAATCGACAGCTGTTCTACGTGCTCTGTTTGATTCCTGAGTGCACCTGAATAGATGATTTGGGAGATGTGGTAGCCGTTGAATAGGGGTTCTCCGTCTGTGGTTGTCTTTTTTCTTAGCTTGTTTATGAGTTCGAGTTTGTCTTTGTTCGCTCCACCTGATAAGAC
>JAHDFH010000031.1:8030-18210 GCA_020628305.1 Acidimicrobiales bacterium
TTAGCTTGTTTATGAGTTCGAGTTTGTCTTTGTTCGCTCCACCTGATAAGACGATATGGGAGATTTGGTAGCCGTTGAATAGGGGTTTACCGTCTGTGGTTGTCGTTTCGACTAGGTCGCTGATAAATGTGAGCGACCTATTGACAGTATCGACGGGACACCTAGTAGCTAGAAGCCTAAGGTGTTGGGGTTTCAGCGGTGAGCCTAGAGCTTCGTTGTGTAACACAAGACGTTGCAACGCCGCTAGCCTCGCTCCTAGCTGGTGTTTTCTTCCGAAAGCTCTGGCTTTCTGGAACGAGAATAGTTGACCAGTTGTAGTCCCCCAATTTGTGGAAGAAATTATCTGAGCCGCAGCATCTGATTTAGGTGGTGTGATGAGAAGTCTCAGGCGCATAACGCCATAACTAGTGTCTCCAATATCTGATCCGCTCATAGCTGCATTGTAGCGTGATCGGCTACGGACCCTTAATGAGGGGGCTAAAGGTGCCGATAGGCGGGATGTGAGTGGTGTAGATTCCCCAAAAAGCGCTGAGCAAGTGCCATTTTCGTTTGTTGCCAGCGTGAGTCATGAGCTTCGAGGTCCGCTGCATGCGATCATGGGGCTTTCTGAGCTTCTGGCAGAACGAGACATCCGCCAACAAGACAAGCGACTAGTGAAAGCTCTGCAAACAGAGGCTGCAACTCTAAAAGTGTTGATCGATGATCTGCTCGACTATGCCCGCATGTCTGACTCTGGTTTGGAGCTTGAGTCGCAAGTGTTTAGCCCGAAACAGCTTGTGGCCAGTTTAGTTGAATCTGCAAGACCGATCGTCACCAACAAGGGGCTGAGCCTTGAATTTACAGCTGATCCCGACGTTCCGGCTTTTGTAACAGGCGATCCGGTTCGATACGGCCAAGTACTCAGAAACCTTCTAAATAACGCAGCGAAGTTTACTTCCCAAGGCTCTATCAAAGTCCATCTCTCATTGGAAGAGCGTCGAATTCGTTGCTGCGTTACCGACACCGGACACGGAATTGACAGTGAGCAAGTGGCTGATATCTTCACACCCTTCAAACAGCTGCACGGAACCCAAAGGGGAGCGGGACTAGGCTTGGCGATCTGTTCAGAAATAGCGCAGCTAATGGGTGGGGCCATCGAAGTTGAATCCCAGCCTTCCCAGGGGTCCAAGTTTTGTTTCTCGGCTGAGCTCGACGCTCATGCGGCACCTCAGGAATCAATCGCTCAAGTAGAGCGCAGAAAAACAACAACCATTTTGGTCGTTGAAGACAATGAAGTAAACCAGCTTCTTGCCGAGCAACAGTTGAAGCTGCTTGGCTACAGGGCTGAAATTGTCGCTACAGGAGAGCTAGCAGTCGAGGCAGCTGACCCTCACTATGGAGCGATCCTAATGGATTGGAACCTTCCAGGCATTGATGGATTGGAAGCAACGAGGCGAATTAGAGCAAAGGGCACTGACCTTGCGGAGTTGCCGATAATAGCGATGACGGCAAATGCTATGGGCTCAGACGCTGATGAGTGTTTCGCCGCCGGCATGAACGGGTTTTTGGCAAAGCCCGTCTCTGTAGCCGCACTGAAGACCGAGCTGGAGCGAGTCCTAGCCATCTCGATTCCCGTTTCAAACGAAAGCAATGCTAGCGAAAACAGTGCCCTGGCGAAGCTAGAAGCCGAACTGGGCGATCGAGCAATTGTCGAACAACTAGTGCAAACCTTTCTAACTGAGCTCGCCATCCACATCAAAAACATTCAAAACTGTACTGAAGACAGCTTTGAGATCGCCAGAAGATCCGCTCACACTTTAGGCTCCACCGCTGCACTTCTAGGATCTGCGTCTCTTGCGGAACAGTGTCGAGCATTTTCCAAGTTGCACCCCTGGACCGATAAAGTGCGGGAGGCAGCTTCGGAGATTACTGCAACTGCGGAGGCTAGTGAGCTAACGTTACAGAAGTACCTTAGCTAAGAAAGTAGTTGTATATGAAGGGCATTATTTTCAACACCGTTGAAGAAGCAGTTGGCGAATTGTTCTCTGAGGATACCTGGGACGATCTCGTTGACGCTGCAGGGGTTTCAGGTAGTTACACTGCGCTTGGAACCTATCCCGATGAAGAGCTAGTGGCACTTGTTGGGGCAGCTTGCGAAGCGACGGGCCTTTCTGCTGAGGAAGTGCTTGTGACACTCGGCAGACACAGTTTTGGCAAGTTGGCCTCTCACGTTCCAGACCTGGTTGACAAAGATGCTGGAGTTTTTCATTTCCTCTCAACAGTCGATGACATCATCCACGTGGAAGTGGCAAAGCTTGTACCTGATGCAGACACACCCGTAGTGACCACAACCAATATCGATGAAAATACAATTGAGGTGAGCTACACCTCGAAGCGACACATGGGGGCTTTGGCCAAAGGATTGGTTCTTGGTGCTGGCGACTTTTTCGAAGAACCACTTGACATTACTAGCGAGCGAACTGAAGGGGAGACCTTCATCTTTGCCGCCACTAAGAGCTGAGGGAATTCATGGCCGGGGCAAACTTAGAGCAATCAGATGCGCTAGAGCCCTCGGCTCGAATCGAACGGCTAGAGAAACGCCTTCAACGTGAGCGTTCTGCAAGAAAGGAGGCCGAAGCAATCGCCGAACAAGGCATGCGTGACCTCTATCTAGCTAACCGAGATCTGGATCGGCAAGTTTCCGAAAGGACGCTTCAGCTCGAAACGGAAATGCAAGCTTCTGCGAAAGCAGCTGAGGAGCGTTTGAGATTTCTTGGTGCGTTATCTCGTCAGGTTCGGACCCCCCTAAATGGAGTTTCGGGCATGCTTGAGCTTTTACAGAATCAAGACATTGATGAACAGTCGATGATTTGGTTGGGCTCAGCGGCTACGTCAGCGCAAGAGCTACTAACACTGTTTTCTCGCTTAGCTCTTTATACAGAGTTATCAGATCTGCGGAATGAACCTCAGAGGGCTCACGCCATCCTGCCCACTCTCAACGATTTCGCAGCGCAATGGGGTCAGAAGTTGCTCTTAAAGGGCCAACTTCTTGTAACAGAGTTTGATGTTAGTGGCGTATCTGTAATGGTTTCGGCTGACCGCTTCAAGCAGCTGCTGAACGAAGTGTTCGACAACGTTCAGGAGCATGGTTCTCCGGGGGCGTTGCACTTCAGAGCAGTGCACGCTGGTAGCTCTGTCGTAGTAGAAGTTCAGGATTCCGGTCCGGGTATAACTGCTGAAGGTCTGCGCTACGGAGCAGACGCTTCTGAAGTTGACTTTACTGAGACTCTCGGAATGGGTTATGCCATTATGACCAGGCTATGTGAAGCAACCGGCACAAGCATAGAGCAGGCGATCACAGATGACTCGACCATCATGCGGATTACGCTTCCGATAGCTGGAGAAGCTAATGAGTAAACTTCGAATCGGCCTGGTTACAGCATTCCCACCTGGCAAAAATTCTCTTAACGAATTTGGCTATCAGATGGTCACTCAAATGATTCCAAAGGAAGAGGTCGATAGCATCGTTGTGTTCTGCGACGAGACCTATCTAGGACTTCCCGAAAACATCGATGGGGTAGAGTTCGTTCCCTGTTGGAAGTTCAATTCATTGAAAAACGCAATAACGATCTCTAGAGCGGTACGCAAAGCAAAGGTTGATTTCCTATTATTCAATCTTCAGTTTGCTAGCTTCGGCGACACAAAACTAGCTGGTGGAGCGGGATTACTTACTCCCATGTTGGCTCGTCGAATTCTTGGGATTCCAACTGGTGTTGTGTTACACAATCTGGTTGAGAATGTCGATATGGCAGATGCTGGATTCGCCTCCAACAAAATTGTTGGCAAGGCTATGGAGTTTGCGGGCCGGATGTTAACTCGCCTGATTCTGACGGCTGATTACGTAGCTCTGACTATTCCTAAGTATGTTAAACAACTTCAAGACGGCTACGGAGCTACCAACGCAATCTTGGCCCCTCACGGAACCTTCGAAGAGATTCCCGAACCTGAGTACGGCATTGGTAACCCTCCCAGGCTCATTGCCTTCGGTAAGTGGGGTACCTACAAAAAGGTAGACGAGCTCGTTGCTGCTTATCGTCTGTTGGTGAAGCAGGGTTTCTCAGACTTAGAGATCGAGATTGCTGGCACTGATTCTCCAAATGCGCCTGGGTATCTAGCTGGTGTGCAAACAAATGTAGAACCCGGTGAAAGGATTGACTTCAGCGGCTACATAGAAGAAGAGGATGTGGCGCCAATGTTTCTGAATTCGGACATCGCCGTCTTCCCATACTCTTCGACAACAGGTAGCTCAGGTGTACTGCATCAGGCTGGAAGTTATGGCTTGCCTGTGGTTCTACCTGATATTGGCGACTTCAGCGAAGTGATAGAGTCTGAAGGATTCATAGGACAGTATTTTGAGCCCGAGAACGCAGAGAGCTTGGCGGAAGCAATAGCTTATCTGTTAACAAATCATTCAACGGCGATCGAGATGGCTGAACGCAATTACAGGGCTGCTGCGGGCATACCATTCCATGAAGTAATGGATTGGCATCTGATACATATCCAGCGGATCTTGACTGAAAGGTCTGACTGATGAGTGCTGGCGGATCTCCGGATAGAAATAGGCAGTTGCTTGCAGGTGGAACAGTTCTAACCGTTGGGACGTTGGCGGCGAACGGTGGCAACTATGTGCTGAATCTTTTGTTGGGGCGTTGGTTGACACCAGCGGAGTTCGCAGATGCGAACCTTATGGTCACTCTCATGCTCCTCGCCACCGCTATTGCTATTGGCCTCCAACTTATTGTTGCAAAGTTTGTTTCAGATACTGAACAGCAAGAGAGACAGTCAAGAGCGGTGCTGCGTTGGTCATTGAAACTGGGTTGGATTGTTGGCTTTGCTCTTGGATTCTTACTAGTCGTTGGTGCGAACTTCTGGGCTGATCTCTTTAGAATGGAGTCGCCATGGTTGTTTGTTATCTTGGGCGCTGGTCTTCCCTTTTATATTGTTCAATCTTGCTATCGAGGTCTTTTACAGGGCGAGTTTCGATTTATTGAGCTTGCTGGAACATACCTAGTTGAAGCGGCTGGCCGTTTGGCTGTATCTATCGGCTTGGTTGTTGCTGGGTTTGGAGTTATGGGCGCTACGATTGGGCTTTCAGCCAGCTTCATTGTGACTTGGTTGAGCGCTGGATGGTTAGCAACCCGCTTCAGAACAAGCACTGAAGTGAAAGCGAACGAAGATCTCAGACGGGCCATGAAGGGCTTTATCGCACCAACGGCCATTCTTCTGGTGGCGCAGATCATAATTAACAACGGAGACGTTCTGATAACTAAGTCGTCCTTTGCTGCTACCGATGCAGGCATATACGCAGCCATTGCGCTTGTCGGGAGAGCGGTGTTCTTCTTATCGTGGTCTGTGGTAACCGCATTCTTCCCCGTTGCGAGCGCTGAAAGTGGGTCGGTAGCGAGTCTGGCCCACGTACTTCGACTTGGCATGGCAGCGGTCGGTGGAATGTGTGTCATCATGTGCCTCGGCGTTGCCTTACTAGGTGACTTTTTCTTGACTAATGTTCTTGGTAATGAGTACGCAGGGCAGGGCGGTTTACTGTTGCTGTACGCAGTTGCGACGTCCCTATTTGCAGTGGCCAACTATATGGCAAGTCACAGTCTTGCCTCTGGAGACACGCTTGTTGCCAAGTTGTTGCTAGCAGCAGGGCTCTTGCAAACTTGTCTTGTTTACATTTGGCGAGCAACAGCCGAAGGTGTCATACACGCTCAGCTTATTGCAATGACCGTAGGGCTAGGACTCGCCCTAGTTGCCTTAAGAGATCAGCTTTGGTTACGAGAGTCTGCTAAAACTGAGCGAGTGGAGGTCTAAGATGGGTGTGAGCGAGTACCGCAAGTGGAAACGTAACCAGATAGAGGGCGATCCTTATCTATCTGTGGTCATCCCAACTTACAACGAAGAAGTCCGCATAGTTCCAACCATTGGGGCCATAGCGAACCATGTTAGCTCACTAGGGTTTGACTGGGAGCTGGTCGTAAGTGATGACGGTTCAACAGATGCCACTCTAGAACTAGTTCGTGACCTTGAGCTAGTCAACATGGTCATAATTGAGGCTACACATAACACCGGTAAAGGTGGGGCAGTGCGGCGTGGCGTAGCAGCTTCGCAAGGTGAATTCATTCTCTTTGCTGATGCAGATCAATCCACACCTATCGAACAAATCGGAGCGTTCATCGACAAGATCGAAAGCGAGGGGCTGGATATAGTTATTGGTTCTAGAAGTGCCGGCGGAGCCGATGTGGCCAACAAGTCGTTTGTAAGAACGCTGTTGTCAGCTGGTCTCAACAAAATTGTGAGAGCAGCATTCGGGCTGCGGTTTAAGGACACACAGTGCGGATTTAAGCTCTTTCGCTCCGATGTGGGCAAAAAGATCTTCAGCGTGGCTTCAATTGACGGATTCTCGTTCGACTTGGAACTGCTCTACATAGCCCAAAAAGCCGGTCTAGGAGTGGCTGAACTGCCGGTCCAGTGGCATGATGCCCCAGATTCCAAGGTATCTGGGGGGCGAGTAGCTCTCAGGTTCCTTGCAGACATGCCGATAATCATTTTGAATCATCTTAGAGGAAGATATTCGTTGAAAGACTAGGAAAACACAATGCCTATACATGTTTCGAATGAGCGGTCCCCAGTAGTATCGGCTGCCGGAAGATTCGACGCATACTCCGTCTCTGACATCTCAAATCAGCTCAGCTCCCTCCTCGACGAGGGGATAGTTGATATTTGGGTCGACCTGTCTGAGACCGACTTCATAGACTCAACCGCACTAGCTGATTTGGTTCGATTCATGAAGAGGGCTCGAGCAGCTGGTGGCGAGCTTACACTCTGGAAACCATCTGATGCTGTCAGGGTGATTTTGGAGTTAACGTCTCTTGACCTAGCGTTCTCGATTAGTTCTAACGGAGCCATCCCAGGTGTCACGGATTCTGATAGGCGTAGCTAGTGGGAGATACTGATCTATCGGTTGACATAGTCTCTTCACTGACTTCAGCGTTGGCAGAGTCTAACGATCTACTAGCAGCGCTATATTCCTTAACCCAAGCTGCGCCCCAACCTGGTGAGAGCATCGGCGCGTTCTGGGCATTGAGAATCAGTGAGATCGTCCCAGCTCGATATGTTGAGCTTTCTTACAAGGAGGAAATCTTTTCATATGGGAACGCGTCTGAAAGTTTCCTTAAGGTAGAAGAACCTGGTGATGACTTTACTATCGTCCGGTCATCAGATGAGATTGCGGGTGGCGATTCGATAGTTGTAGCTATGCCCCGCTCAAGCGCAAACTATCTTGCCATCGAACTGGACAATCATTGTTCGACCTCTATAGCCAACTTGGTGAGATCAGTTGCAAATTACGTCGACGCAGCCCTAGCAACTGCTGATACTCGAGAGCTTGAGGTTACTAACAAGCAGCTCAGTCGAGATATTGAAATGGCCGCTACTATAACTGATTCCTTGATTCCAAAGACAACTCCAACCTTACCTGGCTGGAACTTGACAGCAAAGTTGCAGCCGGCGCGCATAGCTAGCGGTGATTTCTACACCTTCAGTGTCACTGATAGATCAGTTATAGCAGCGATTGGAGATGTTAGTGGAAAGGGTATACCAGCTGCTGTAGCAGCTACGGTAATTGTTTCCACGTTCTCGAGGCTCGCAGCGTCTTCTCACGGTGAGGCGCTTTCCGAACTAACTCAGGCCTTAAATTCTGCCACATCAAAATTCATGAATCAGGCAGCGGTTTTCTCCACGCTGTGCCTTATCAAAGGCGATCATGACAAGATTGAGATAGTCAACTGCGGTCATTCTCCAGTCATGGTTAAGACTGATACATGGTCCGTTATTGATGCCCACTGCCCTCCACTAGGCGTTTTGGATGATCTACATCCAGAGCCGCAGGAGTTCAAATATGAAGAACTAAACGCCCTCTTAGTTGCCTCTGACGGGTTGGTTGAACAGACTAACCGTACGGGTGAACAGTTAGGCTACGAAGCCTTCTATGACTTGGTGATCAACTCTTCGTCGGGCGAAGCGGGGTCTATGATTGATTCAGTTTGCGGATATCTTCAAGAGTTTGCAGAAGGAAGACCACAGGATGATGACCGGACGCTGGTTGTATTGGAGAAAGAATCATGAGCAAGTTAGTTCTCACAAGCGATCTGCAGCAGAGCCGACAGATCAGGCCGTGGCTAGAGACATTGGAGCTTAGAGGGTTTGATCTCAACAAGATCGAACTAGCGCTTGTGGAGTTGGTGAACAACATCATCCAACATGGCTACGGCAGGCGTAAGGGTGAGGTCAGACTTAGAATGTCTGCCAGTAGCGGGAAAGCCGTGTTTACTGTTGATGACAACGGAGTGTTGACTGAACTGCCTGATACCGAAGAGTTGCCTCCAGAGGTTCAGATCAGGGGGTATGGCCTGCACATTATTCGCCAGCTATCTGTCGAGACTACCTATGAAAGGGTTGATGGCACAAACATTTGGAGGCTTGAGTTCGCTCCTGAAAAGGGCAAGAATCCAGTCTCAACTCTCGTGGTTTCAGAGAGATTAGATGTTGTTTCCTCTCCTCGCCTTCGCTCTGAACTCATTGCGTTACTTGAAGGTGGTGTCGTTGATCTTACGGTTGATCTGAGCAGGACGACCTTCTGCGACTCTTCGGGGCTGGCGACTTTGGTGGCTGTAATGAAACAAGCAAGAGATTCGGGCGGGGATCTGACCATCATTCGCCCAACGGATCCAGCTGTATGGGAAGTCTTTGAACTGACTCAGTTCGACAAAGTGTTTAATGTTGCGAAAGGTTAGTTCGTTGATTGACTGTAGTGCTCTAATTATTGATGATGATCCTGTGATCAGGCTTATGATGACCCATCAACTGCAGGGGGAGGGAGTCAAAGTTGCCGAGGCCATCAGTGGCATTGATGTAACAAGTAACCACAACGCCGATGACTACGATGTGATCATTTGTGATATCGAAATGCCTGGAATGTCCGGCTTGGAGGTGTACGAAACTTGGGCGAAAACATCCTCGACCCCATTTATTCTCGTAACTGGGTATCTCGAGGAGGCTGAAGTTGAGCTCTCTGGTGTCTACGCCTACTTAACCAAACCAGTCGCAACTACTAAACTAATCGAGACGGTTACCGCTGCAGTAGCCGATAGCTTAGGGGCGCGCTAACTTGCCGCGCGAGTTACGCTCTCTGTTGTTTCCAATCACTCGTGCTTTCAATTAGCTGAGCGACGATCTCAGGAGAGTATCTGCTGGACCGTTGGTGGCGATATCTAGAGAGTTGTCGCCTGAAGTGGCTTTGAGTACTGAATCCTTTTCTCTGAAGGTCTACCTCAGTCAGAAAGTCCAGAGCCTTAAGATCCGCAGTTTTGAAGCACAGATAACCTATGTCCTTCTCCATCTAATGCCGCGCTTAGGAAGCGATATTGAAAGTCAGCTCGGCTTCTTGGCGGACACCGTCTTCGTCTATGATTGAAGCAACCAGTGACGACGTTTGAGTCGAGACGTTGTTGAAGATGATGCTGTAAGGCTGAGAAGTAAATACTGTCGCTGGGTTTGTGATTGTTCCTGATGTCGCATTGATCTGTGGAGATGCACCTGCAACGTCAACATCGACATCGTAGCTGTCGGCTCCAACGTTTGACCTGTACTCTATATACGAATCGTTGAGCGTGGGGTACACCCGTAGTGCAGCTTCATCTCCAGAAACGCTAACGCTGTCTAGATGGAAGATCTGAAGTAGTTGATCTTCTAATCCAATGTATGCAACTTCTGAACCTCCACCACAAAGCTCTACTCGGATCTGGGCCGTGGTTGAACCATCAGCTGAGTAGTCAATGTAGTCACCGTCGGCAAAGAACGTTGCAGCAGTGCCATCTGGACCGACGAAAGTGCCACCATCGAATGAGATTTGATATTGAAATGATCCAGCAGTGGTGAGTGTGGTGTCGACATTTACCAAGCCAAGAACGTTTGCGATTGGAATGACCGGCGACGTCCAAGTTCCGCAGATAAGGTCAAGCACCTCTACAACTTCAGGGGTTATTGTGACAGAACTTGAGTAGGGGATAGATCCCTTAGCGCCAAGAATGTTTGACTCATCGTCATTTGCTGCACTCTCGTAGTAAAGGTAGAAAGGAGC
>JAHDFH010000031.1:18220-18487 GCA_020628305.1 Acidimicrobiales bacterium
CACCTTCGATGAGCGTCCCCGCTGCATAGGTGCCGAGTGTCGACCATAGATGACCGACGTTGGTGCCGGCGCATGCTTGATCTGGGCCGCCGTTGACGTTGATTATTGTCCCGACGGTGGGACAAGCGATCGTCCAATAGTGATGGGTGACAGGTATTCGATACGTTTGGCCAAGCAGGCGCTCAGGGTAGAAAACGGTTGATTCAACGCCGTTATCATCTCGCTGCTGAATCGCTGAGATGTTAGTTCCACTTGGATCGACTCGGT
>JAHDFH010000031.1:18497-25679 GCA_020628305.1 Acidimicrobiales bacterium
ACCTCGACCTGGGCCCTGAGCTCGGAAGTAGATGATTGCGTCAGAAACCGTATCAGTATCAGTGAAGCCAGCATTGCTGAAAATATCGACTGATGTAGACGCAGTCGATGCGACCATAAGGTTCTCAGAACCAACACCAAAGATGCTGTCTCCGTACCAAGGAACGCCCGCAAACGTATCCTGATTGCCAGTGTTGAGATGAGTAGCTAGAAACGGCGTTCCATCAGTTGACCGTAGGACAATCGGCTCGGCGCCTCCGTCTGCGGCAATAACCACCACTCCATCAGCCACGGCCACTGGCACTGAGGCAATCGCAGTTCCATTATCGAAGGCTTGAATAGTCGTGTCAGCAAAAGGTGATCGGACATAGAAGCGTTGCGTGCCGCGCGTGGTTGGCATGACAAACTCATTGCTTGCATAAAACTCCGGAACAACAGTGTCTTTAGCGTTCCGGTCTGGAGTCGCTTCGATTGGGCCTGTGGCTGTTATTATCGAGTCTGGACTGACGTTGGCAAACGTGTAGCTGTCGCCGGTATTTAAAGTTGTTGTTTCATCATCGTCGCTCACGACGTTGCCATCAACATAAGAGTAAACGGTGATTGACCCGTCAACGCCGGCAGAACCGTCATAACCTGGATAGAGCGTATAGTAGTTGAGGGTTTGCCCATTCGTATATGTGAACGGTGCGAACTCATCAGAGGTGCTGGCTACCCCCGTATCATGATCAAAATACACACAGTAATCTTTGCCAGCTGCTATAGCTTCGCCTTGAAACCAGATGATCGTGTTAGCAGTCCCAATTCCAGATTCAGTGTAGTGAGGCACGGGAGATGCTATGGTGGCTGGATCTGTCACCTCCACTACACGAATGTCGTCAAGTGTGTGCGAAGACGTGTCAGCAACAATGCGGAACGGATATTGGCCATATTCGGTAGCGGACGAGACGGTAAAGCATTGCCGTTGCTGCCAGTCGAAATCCCACCAACTTGCGCCCGCCAGTAGCGCATCATTGCGGGTATCAATGTCGTCGGCGTAAGTTCCGGTGTCGAACTCAGCATCGAGGGTAAAGTCGTGATCGCTCCCAGAGCCGTAGTCATAGATCTCAAGCCCTGCGGGACCTAGACCGTAGTCAACAGCCATGAAGTTTTGAATGAGCACAGCTGCTGAAGCGGGGGAACTTATCAAAAGAAAAGCTAGCAGTGTGAGAGCCACCTGATAGCCATGTGTCTTGACACTAGCCATTGAGCTCCTCCAAGCGGTCCTTGTACTGCATTCGGACGATTAAGCTGCCGTTGATGAAGCCCACCAGTCCGACTATGAGCATGATCCACATCCATGGCTCCTGCTTTTCAGAAACCTGCAGAATTTCGTGACGATATAGGAGCAGCAACGCCATGAGAGAAATATCGAGCCAAGCGAAGAGCCGGCCAAAGCGGACTCTAAGAGATCTTCTGGGAAGGAAAGCAAGGATGGAGAACGCTGCGAGGATTACAGCTGTTCCTAATGCAGACCAATAGACAATATTGTGGAAAGTCTCAGCATCGGTGCGTATAGCGAAATAGGGAAGCACCCGGGCCCAAAGTCGCAGCTCAACATCAATGTTCAGCTGAAGGGACAAGTACATCGGTATCAGGAACTGAGATATCAACGTAAGCGCAGCGGCTTGCAGAGAGCTCGAGAACATCGGGAAGTAGTCGATATCGTCAAGATCGACTAGATCTTCAATCTCTTTCCGCCTCTCGGGGCCTTCATAATCTCTTGTTGTAGAAGCAGATTGGGGAGTGGTCGTTTCCGACGCACCCCCCACATTCTGGTTCTGTTCTTCTGTGAGACTCGAATCTAGATTCGAAGTCTCTTGAACTTCATTAGACATTTGAGCTAAGAGATTAGTAAGTCGTCTCCGCCTGAACTGTCCAGGTAGCTGTTCCAACTGGCGCTGCAGCTGCATCACCTGTTGTCACAATCATGCCTACAGGCACAGAAGAGGAGGCCGGCACAAGTACCGTTCCGGTTGTAGCGTTTGTTGGTCCGCCGTTTTCGAATACAAGTGGGGTTGCATCCCATCCGGTTGAACCTACAGCACCAGGGTAACCTGTTGGAGCAGCGGCAGATCCGAGGTGTACCTCAAGATAGCGTTCCGCCCAGTTTCCAGCCTGAAGTCCATCACCAATTGTTACGTTAAGGTCAACGTTACAGTTGTTCTCAATCACGAATACCTCAGTAGCTGATACACGGTCACCAGTAACACCATCGATTGTTACAAGCTCCTGTGTTACGCCAACGCCATCAACAGTCGTTGTTTGTAGGGTGAAATCGAAGCCTTCGAAAGCTACGTCTTCGCCAGCTGTTTTGATCAAACACGGAGGTGCCCCTGCGTTGAACTCAGCAGCCATGAAGTTCTGAATTAAAACAGACGCTCCTGCTACCGCTGTGATTGACATTAACATTGCAGCTACAACTGCAATTCTGCGGCTCATTCGCCGACGTCTATTTGTTTCCATGGTCTTCCCACTGGTGTTAGTTATTCCGATAATTAAGCGCTAAGCGCCACTATCAAGCATCGACATTGAGGTAGATTCATTGAGATCAATAGTGCGAATAGACTACAACTGAAGCTCATTGAACGTCTGTTAGCCCAGCCATACCTAGCTAGAGTGTTCACAAGTTGTCTCCAGGAGGAACATGAATCACGATAACAACCGACTTGCCACAGGTCCGATTCCGACCAGCCCTCCAACCATCCCAGAAAACGCACCAGATAATCTGTTGTCCACGCCGTTTTCTCCAATTCCACAAGTTGAACTTACCCGCGAATCTACAGATAAGCCAAGCAACGGACTCTTAGGAGGAATTGTTGTCATAGGGGCGCTTTGCACGTTAGGGGTGCTCACTGCTATTGCCGTTGTCTCACAACGTCAGGCTGCGGTGGCAGTAGAGTCCAGCGAGAGCGATTCGCTCAGCTTAGGGGATCAGTTCACCAAGGAACAGGCACCTGCTGTGTCTGAAGCAAACGCAGCAACTCTTGAACGAATCCCACAACTTGGCCCAATGGAAGGTTCTGCTGACAACACAACCACACAGCAGTTTTCGCCATTTGAATGGGAGAACCCTGATGGTTCGATTGGTTTTTTGGAGAGGAATGGAAAACCGAAGGCAATTTACTTTCTTGCGCACTGGTGCCCGCACTGTCAGGCTGAGTTGGCCAAGATTGAGTCGTTGGCAGCTGTCGGACTGCAACCAGAAGAAGTCGACTTTATAGCCGTTGGAGTTCTAGCGAGACCTGGCGAAGCCAACTTCCCTCCGGAAATGTGGCTGGCGGATGCTCCATTTGATCAGCTAATGATTGATGTCGAACAAGAACTTGCCGCAGAGGAGTCGCTAGCAGCACGATTTGGACTCGCAGGAGTGCCATACGTGTTGTACCTAGACGCCGAACTGAACCTTATAGAACGCAAAAGTGGAGAGCTCAGTCAGGAAGAAGTTCTGGACGACTGGGAGAGGCTTGCGGCCGAGTGAGCAGCGAGCGATTAGCTTGCAGCAATTCGAACGATTTCGTCTGCTTGTCTCAAACTGCTTTCCTTAACAGCAGGGAGGTGAGCAGAGATGCGCTGCTTAAGAACATCTCTAGCTTCGAGCAGCTCTCCTGTACTGTTAGCTAAGGCCTCAGCGGTTAACGCATCGCCTACGAATGCGCATTCCCCGCAGTCGAACATGTCTAAGACTTCGGCATACTTGTGACTCCAAGTCGTGACCAAGGTGGGGATACCAGTCGAAAGCGATGAAACCATAGCATGAAACCTTGCAGCCACAGTAAAATCGAGATTGGAAATGAATGCTCTCATCTCTTGAGGAGACAAATAGTCGGTACATAGTCGAGCAGAAGACTTATCGTTGACAAGTGAGTAGACCTCTTCACACACATTGTTATCGTTGTTATGCAACTTAGTTGGATCTTCTCGTTGACTATGAGGGAGTATATAAACCGCCAAGTCGGGGTACCGGGTAGTTAAGAGATCAATGGTTTCGGCCATGATTTTGTCATAGTTGTCGACCTTGTCTCTAAGAACCTGGCTGGGAAAAACTCCCAAATGAATCGAAGCTGAATCAACTCTCTGATCTTTAAAGCTTGCATCTCCTACCTCTTGTGACTCTGATGTAACAGTGAGACTAAAGGCATAGTCCGCTGCCAGCTGCGAGTTACTCGAACTCACGCCTTGAACATACTCAAAAGTCTTTTCACCCCGACAGAAAATTGTGTTGACCTTTGGAAGGAAAACTTTAGCGAGATTTCGGTTTATCGGGTTCTTGAATGAACCTAAAGCTTGTGCACATTTAACTACTGGCTGGCCGATGAAGAGTGAAGGAAGAATACTTGCAATGTTGTAGATCAAGAACTTCTCTCGACCATCGACAAAGGTTACGCCTCCTTGATCGAGCAGAACGTCACCCTCAGCTAGTGCTCGTACCTGATCATTGCGCCGCAGCAACGGCCTTACTGGGGGGAGAAGCTTGTACATCAGAGAAAGGGAGTTAGTGATTGGACCAAGAGTCTTTGGTCGTCCGTCAATGATCTTCAAGTTAGAGTACTGGTTCAACTCTCTGTCAGCATCTGGATACATGCTCAGCAAGGTGAACTCGGCTTCGGAATCTCTTGCAGTTATTGTCTGGATAGACGCCTCAAGCATAGATGCAGCACCCTTATTACCTGTCAGGGCTGAGCCGATGATTACGTATTTCATTTTCTAAGACCTTTCATGCGCCCGAGCCCGTAGAGAGCTGCGACTGCGACATCTGTCAGCGTAGTATAAAGACGTACGATAAGGGAAAGGGAAATAGCAACTTCTAGCCCAAGAAGTGGTGCAGTTAGTGCGACTAGCACTCCTTCCCGCACCCCCAGACCCGAAGGAACGAATATTGCCCATATTCCAATGATTCCTGCCATCACATACGCCGATGCTAAGAAGACGTAGTCTCCGGAACTAACATCGGCAACGGCTTCGGCAAGCAACACAAATGCAGCACCGTTGAGAATACGAGAGGACGTAAACGTTGCTGAGAGGGATAAAACTTTTGATGGTGAGAGCAAGCTCTCGGGGCCAAGATCAGACTTAGTTACCTTCGAAGCAAACGTTATAAACAGATCAGCAGCCTTTGATCGCATCAGCAGGTATACCAACAATAACCCAAGCATGTAGGCAGCAAATAGTAGGGACCTATGCTTAAGATCGCTACCTAAAAGGATTATCGGAGCGACTGGTACTGTCGAAGCTAGGGTTAGAAAAAGATTCTCATAAGCGAAAGCAAGGGCAGTTGTCGTCTTGCTTGCTCCCTGCCGGCTTCCCCAACTCAGCTTTGATAACAAGGCCCCAATCTGCCCAGGAATGTATTTGAGCAACCATGCTTCAAAGTGAGCTAGCGTTCCGCTCACCGGAGAGCTAGAGAGCTTAGATACAGATCTGAAAGTTGTGTTCCATAGAACACCCGACACGATGATTGCTGCAACGAATAATGCATAAGATGCAGCGTTTAGAACCCCAATGCTCAGATCGAGACCTCCGAGATTATCCCAGTTTCTTCTTAAAGCACTCGCAAAGAACACTCCAACGACTAAAACAATTGAGCCAGTGAGTAAACGCTTGAGCGTGGGCGAGAGGCTCATGAGGTTCTGTTGTAGCTTCGGATAGTGTCGAGATCCTTCTTCTTTGAGTTAGCTACAAGAGCGGTTGGATCGGCATAACCAATAGCCATAAGCATGATTGGTCTTTCATGGCGTTTTAGGCCAAGCTTATTAGCCATCTTCATCTCTAGGGGCTCAAAGTCTGGCCAGTTAATCATGCAAGACGACAGACCCAGTGTCTCTAGGGCAAACGAGAAGCTCATTCCAGCGAGTGCAGAATCAATGTAGATTGCGTGCCTGTCACGTGCCGAAAAGTAGGAATCCAACTTGCCAACTAGAACAGCAATTACTGGGATGTTGTCGGCATAACCTGTTGTCCCGAAGGGTAAGTTCGCTACTTCTTTAACTAGTGCCGGATCATCGAAGATTCGGAACTCGTAAGGAAGTCTATTGCAGGCACTTGGAGCCTCTCTTGCTACTAGCAAGGCTTGATCGATTAGCTCTCGATCAACTTTCTTATCCAGATACCAACGAATCGATCGACGTTGCTTAGACAGAGCCAGCATCGCTTCGAACTTTGGAATATTCAATTGATCACGCTGGTAAGGAACTAGGTCTGAAGTGCCAGGTTCAAAGGTGCATTCATCAAACCTTAAACGGGCTTTTGAGATGACGGGCGTTTCTTTCACTTGTGAGAAGTATTGCGCCAAGACATTGTTGGCCCAAGTCAGCTCGCCTTCATCTACACTGTTTGTATCTAGCTGAAACCTGCTCTGTACTTCTGCGTAAACTTCTACAGTTTCAGCTATATAGTTTTCCGCAAACGTTGGACGCAGGGGTTGCATCGTCATGCCCTTTTCAAGGCGGTGAGTGTTTCGCCTAAGCAGAGCACTTGAAGAATCTGGTTTGTCCAGATTCTTGTAGTACTGCTTCTTACCGGCGAGCACTGCACGCTGCTCCCTCATGAAGTTTATAAAACCAAACCAGTGGTAAGGAATACTCAAAAGGTAGCTACTAGAAAATATCGATGCAGAGGTTTTGGTAGTACGGCGACGAGTTTGGCGAACCATCGGGATCGACATAAACTTCTGAACTTTTCGTTTGATTGTTTGAAGCATGAAGACCCTTACTTTGTACACGAAGAGTATATAGTCGAAGAGTCCCACGCGTCATTGCTATCCCAAACTAGGGCAAAGTCGTTGAAAGGTAGAACCGGTGTCGGAGCGTCTTCGTTGTAACGTGCAGCACGCTTGTGGAGGATGTCCTGAGCTCTCAACGCCACTGCAGGAGGAACGACGAGTAAAGCTCGAGTACGTTGCACATTGTCTTAAGACCATGATCGACTCTGACCAAATTGTGATGGAAGGGACACCGCAGCGCACGCCGTACCGAAACAGGATCAGGTTAGCAGTACGAGAAGGTAGAGCCGATTTTTTCAACTCTGCCAAACGTGAGGGGTGTGCTGTTCTTCTGCCTCACCTTCAGTCCGCAGTTGATGAGATTCGTGAGCTGACGGCTCTCCATCCCCGTTATTTAGAGGGGATGGAACACATCGAGATCCGAAC
>JAHDFH010000032.1:0-18525 GCA_020628305.1 Acidimicrobiales bacterium
CGTTGCCCGAAGCAACTGTCTGAAAGCGGTGAGGCAAGCCAGCGAATTGCTCGATTGCTTGAATCACTCGAGAGTCGTGAAGCAAATGGTCTTCACTCAACAAAGCCTCCACGCATTTCACAGCCAGTCCCATGTTCGCCCGATTATGGGTGCCAGTCAGAGAAGGGTTGAAGCCAGCGAGTGCGTTGATGTCGTTCGAGCTACTCCAAGTTGGTGTAAGGCCAAGCACTGCGAGTTGATCAACCAAGGTTTTGTCTTCGGAGTTGGCAACTACAATTTCAACCTCTGGCAGCTGAGCTAGCGAAAGCTTATCAGCGTAGTAATTTTCAACGTCTCTATGCCAGGGCAAGTGATCTGGGTGCAGCGACGTTAACCCCACAACCTTCGGCCCAGTAGACAAATCCGTTACTTGAAATGAAGATGTTTCAATTACCCAGTAGTCCCAGTCACCATGTGCTTCTGGAGCGAAAGCGGGAGCACCAATATTGCCTCCGAAGAAGACATTGTAACCAAGTGCGGCTAGCACCTCGGCACAAAGCGCCGAGGTCGTGCTTTTGCCTTTGGTGCCGGTGATACAGATCACTTTGCTGGCATCAACCGAGGCAAGCCACAGGCCTGAGGCGCCCAACACTGGAACACTAGCTGCGAGTTCTAAGTACTGCTCTGAGTAACGCGAGATGCCTGGAGACTTGATTACAAAGTCCACATCTAGGAGATCTTTTTTAGCCTCAGCGAAACTCCTAATGTCTTCATCTGCAACAGCTAGACCATCATCAACTATGAACGGTTCAACACCAAGCTCCGCTAGTTTCTGACGGGTCGCTTTACCCTCAACACCGTAACCCCATATGGCTATGTTCTTGCCGATTAGATCAGTCCACGATGTGACGGGTTGCATAAGACTCCGGAAGATTGTGAGGCAATTGACTAACATCTTTTGTGGTCGCTGGAAAGAGTTGACTTAGCCTCTCCAGATTGTGGTTACTTGCTCGATCCTCTCGGGCATCAGCTAGTTCAACTGCCTGGCGGCATTCGTTAATGTCACCAACGCACTCAAACGGCTTGTTGAATCCAGGCTCCTCAGAGACCAGACTCTTGAGAACATCAAACATCCCTGGATTCTCTAGCGGTTCGTTGTCGTTAAACATCTCAGCCAAGGCATCTCTGGCCATAAAGGGAGCGAGAATCAAGTCAATAAAGGCACACTTGTCACACTCACCACACCAGGTGGCTTCTCGCTTACTCTCATCGATATGGAATGCTCGATTACAGCTTCTAAAAACAGAATGGTACTGGGTGAGTTTCGCGAACTGATCAGCTATCCAGAGCTCATTACGATGCCGCAGATACGAAAACCAGTCAGGGTTGGTTCCAAAAGCTTGTTTCAGAACGGTTCTGAAAAGATTCTCGAACTCTAAACTTTTCGAGTACTGGTGGTTAATCATCCGACCGTCATATTCAAGATTTCCTTCAGACGAAGAAGCCTCGTTAGACATAATGACTTCGCTGCACCCGTGCATTGTCGCAGCCGCTATGGCTACAGCGGAAACAATGCCCGTTACGGGAACATGCCCGTTAAGAAAACCAAGCTCCGAAGACTTCAAAATCTGCGGATCGAGAAATCGCTTGGCCCGTAGAATCTCTAACCCAGTGACCGCTGCTGCTTGTTCAAGAGGGGCAAATCTGGTTTCAGCTGGACTCATGACAAAAAGCTTGGCGTTTGGATGACTCTTTCGTGCAAGCTCCACAGTCACGATCGAATCAATTCCACCACCGAAACAAATGAGAGGATTCGCTTGGGTAGCTTCGTCAACCGACGGAGCCTCCCCCGCTTCTACCCCTCCAACAATTTCCAGCGACGACAGACTGAGTGAATTTTTGTAGCTGAACTCCCCAAGTCCACCGATGTAATACTCTCTGAGAAACTTCCGCTCGCCGGAACGGATCTCAGTATCTCCAAGGTCTATTACAGCTGGAGCGTGAGATTTGTAGTACGAGATTCCAGCAAGCAGAAAAATAATCCGTGCAGCTTCTTGTGAAGCATCTGTTTCCCAACTCCCTTCCAGCACAAACCTTTCGGTAAAGGTGTACCCACCTACCTCGTAGCTACAGCGCAGCTCACCCTCAGATGTGTCGAATCCTATGTAGTTAAAGACCGTTTCTACAGTGAGCGGTTTCGTCGTTGTCTTTGACATGCAGATTCAATTGTACTTGTACCACGAAGCGATAGTGGTTCATGCTAGGTTGTGAAACTAAGGGCCCACTGAAGAGGTGCAGATCATGGACAAACTAAGCCAACAGGCGCTCCAAAGCATTTGCGAGCAACTGCGAAATCCAATTGAGAAAGATGACGCCGAGCGCCTAGAAGCATCCCTTAAGGCTCAATGGCGGAGTCCGCTAGAAAACGGAATGAACAAGACAGAAACTCAAGAGTTCATTTCGTACTTCGCCAACGTTGGTTTCGTACCCAAGTTTAAGTCTTACGGCGTTAAGTACGCTGCCCCATTTGGATACTCACTCTTTGATCTCAAGGATGACCAAGGATTTAGCGTTCAGATTCACAAAGAAGCCAAAGTTGAAGCTTTTCATATCCTCAAGGCAAAGAAGAGTTCGTTTATGGTGTTGTGCTCGCTTCCTGAATGGGAGGAAAACAAAGACGACTTTCTTGAGCTTTGGAGCCAAGGAAGACCAACCGAATCACCAATTGCACACACTGTACGAGCCGGAGATGTTGCAGTGGTATCAGATCTCAACATCGTGCACACTGTGATTGGCTGCGTGTTGGAAGAATATGCAACTTCATCCTACGATGTTGTTGACCGGCTCCACGATCAAAACTCTGGCAGCCCGACAATCCTCCCACAACAGCTGATGCCGATAAGCGCTTTATTGCCTGAGAGTCTTGTTGAGCCGACTTGTCTGCTTGAGAACAAGGGGGGCGTCTGGAGCACAAATCAACTTCCAAGCGCTGGCCAAATTGTGTCACTTCCAGATGCTGGCCTGCTCGGCGAACATCATGAGGTAGGAGATAACCCTGTAGAACTAGCAACTGACGAGGCCACTATCTCAACAGTCATTGCTTTACAAGGTGACGTATTGATCGAGTTTGAAGGTTTCCAGCAGGTAGTCCCTCAGGGAGGCACAACCGCCACTCCCCCGGGATCAACGGTCCGAATCGCTAACGCCTCACAGTTTCCAACAGCAACAGCAGCGGTATGTTCCGTAGATTTTCAAACAGCGATGGCTGATCTGCGCCAGCTAGTCGACTAGGAATGTAACTTTCAGAGCTACCCGATACTCGGCTACTTGATTTCCATCCACAGTGACGTACTGATCTTTAACCCAGGCTGATTGGATGTTGTTAACTGATTCAGCAACTTTGGTGACGCCACTGTTAACAGCGTCCTGAAAGCTTGTCGTTGAACCTGATGTAATTTCGATTGATTTTGCAACAGCCATATCGTCTCCTTGAATCGGCACATTTGAACTTAACAGATCTGAACTCGCCTTTGTGGAATGGCTACCCGCCAATCTGACTCATAGACTTCGAAGGCCTTACAAAGTTGACCGCTCCAATCCCATGGGCCTGCTTTTTCCTCGCTATTTCTCCGGCGATCAGCTTTGCGAGTTTTTCGTCTGAAGCCCCAGATCGCAATGGGTTTCGGAGATCTAAATATGTGCTTGCAAAGAGACAGTTACGGATCTGACCATCTGATGTGAGCCGCACTCTGTCACATGTCCCACAGAAGGCATTGGTCACACTAGGAATTATTCCAAACGAATGATTTGGTGAATCAAGGTATTCGTAACGCTCTGAAGGGGCATTACCCGAGTGCACCTGCCTGAATTGGTACTTAGTGGCCACATGTTGCAGAATGTCTGAGCGTGGCAGAACCTGTTGTTGTGACCACTGTCCATGCGCGTCCAGAGGCATAAATTCAATAAACCTCACCTCAACTCCATGGGTTCGACCAAATTCACAGAAATCCAGAACTTCGGAATCGTTGACCCCTTTGATCGCAACAACATTTAGTTTGATTTTGTCAAACCCTGCAGCCAAAGCAGATTCAATACCTGCAATTACAGTGTCTAGCTGATCTCGACCAGTGATTTCATTAAAGCGAACCGGATCTAGTGTGTCGAGACTAATGTTGATTCTGTTCAGACCGGCCGCTGCTAGTTGGTTTGCATTTCTATGAAGTGTTGTTCCATTTGTGGTCAACGCAAGATCGACGTCAAGCTCTGAAAGCTTCTCGACTATCTTGATAAAGCCAGACTTCAAGGTAGGTTCGCCACCAGTTAGCCGAACCGATGTGAATCCAAAGGTGTTAACAAATACTCGGGCTACTCGCAGAATCTCTCCAGCTGAGAGCTGCTCATCAGCTTCTAACCAGTCCAAACCTTCGGGAGGCATGCAGTAGTTACAGCGTAGATTGCAACGATCGGTCAACGAGATACGCAGGTCTTTGTGTACTCTGTTGAATCCATCGATTAGGTTCACAGAAATCAGTCTAGATCCCGAAGCGACCAACGTGTCAAAGACTTCTGAGCACTTCCGCTGGATCCTTTGAAATAGCTGATCTTAGGCCTAGCAACGCACTTCCCACAAAAGCGGCAAGCATTACTGCCATTACAAGCAGCCCATAGCTCAGTGTGGGAGGAACATAGGCCGCTTCAGCCAAACCAACAATGAATGGTTGAATCAAACTGATTAAGCAAGACGCTACAAGCAAACTCGTGATTCCTTGGGCAACGGACAACTTCAGGACACGTTTGTGCAAGTATCGGTTTGCCGCCCCAAGGCTTCTCAGTAGAGCTAGATCTTCTTTCTGACGCTCCACTCCGAAGTAACCAAAACCTGCTGAAGCAACAACGCAGAGGCCCAAGATAAGTTTCGACAATAAGCTCGAGCTTGATGCAATAGTTTCCAGGATGCTGCCTTTACTTGAGTCCTCTACCACTGCGGCTTCGATCTGCACCGCTTCAGGAGAAGACTCATTCAAGATCGAGGCAAATGCTTGCAACTCTCCCATCGCTGGCCTTTGGTTGAGGCGCACGGCTACTGAGGCTCTAACTAGTTGGTCCTCAGGTTCTGGTAGCGCTCCGACAGGAACTATCAAAGATTGCGATAGCTCTCTACCTCGGATAGGTTCAGGAACAGATCCTCCAACGAGAACTGTTCTGCCCATGAGCTGAAGCTGTTCCCCAACTGCTGCATGATCTGACAAATCCACATCTGCTCCGACTAGTGTCACGGGGTCTCTACAAGACTCGCAATGCTGCAGAAGCTCCCCAGCCTCAAACACGATACTGAGATACGTTTCAGTACTCTCAGTGATCAAGATGGGGTCATCGTTAGATGCCCCCATGGCGACGCCGCTGGATTCAGCAATAGTTCGGGTCCAGCCAATATCTAAAACTCCTGGGACCTGCTCAAACTTCTGTTCAATTTCGCCAAGGTCAATCTCTGCTGGGACGTTAGAGCTAAGCACTACTATCTTGTCGGCTGAGCGATCGAAGGTGGAGTTGATGTTCGCCTCAATTGAAGCAAACACAGCACTTTGCGATGCAGCGAGTACCACCAGCGAAGCCAACGCCACTACTAACTTGTTGAGAATCTTTAGGTTTTCGCCATTCATCGTGAGAGCTCCTCTAAGTTGATCACATGATCGCTTGCTGCAATCAAAAGTGGATCGTGTGTTGCAACAACGACAGTTCCTCCACGCTCCGCAGCAGCATGCAGAGCTTCGATCACATTGGCCGTGGTACCTGCATCTAATGCTGCTGTTGGCTCATCGCAGATAAGGAATGGAGTGGATCGACTTAGCGCTCTAGCTAGACAGACGCGCTGTTGTTCACCTCCGGAAAGCCCAACCACAACCTGATCCATGAGGTGAGAAATGTCCAGCTGCTTGCAGGTCTCGGCGCAGATTGCTTCTTGCGTTGCTATGGGAACACCAGCAAAGTCCATCCCAACTTGGATATTCTCTGCTGTAGTCGAACCTTTGAACAGATCCGCACTTTGTCTGACGTAGGATACTTCAGTTGCCTTTAGCTCAGCAATGCGGTCAGAATTATTGAAACTGGCAGACATCCCTTGGAAGAAAACCTGACCATTGTCTGGCCTCCGCTCCAGCGCAGCTATCTCAAGCACCGATGATTTGCCAAGGCCTGATCGCCCTACCAGCGCTGTCAACTCACCTGAGCGGAACTGTAGTGTCAGCTCATCGAATAGGCAGCGTTCATAGTTGCGACCCATGGGCACATATCTGGAGACGTTTTCAAGAACTAACATTATCCGAGCCTCACTTGGTCGCCTGCTGTGAGTCCTAAACCTGCTGGGATGACTACTCGACCGCCGATTCTTTGGAGCTCGCCGAGCTGAATCTCTTTCGTTGTTTCGCCGGATACAACCGTCACCGTGTTTGAATCGTTGCCTGTTTCAACAGCTCCTACCGGAACGCTGATGACATCCTTTGCAGTGTCGTTTGCCTGCAATTGAACGTCGATCAGCTGATTTGGAAGCAACGCTGCCCCTAAGGGGACCTGAAACACCACTCGGGTTTCTGTAACTCCTGATTCTGGGTTCAGTTCTGGGTCGCCAAACTCATATGTGTCAAATATCTGATCTTGGCCGTAGCTGAAGACTTTCTGAGATGCTTCCATGACTGCCGCTGGAAGCTGAGCGACGGCTTCTAATCCGCCGAATCCTAAAGCCATGGAGTTGCGTTCGTAGTCGATGTCGACCACGGTGGGTTGGGTTCCTTTCGGAATAACCATCCAGTGATTGCGGTCAATGTACTCACCTTCCTGGGAAAGTGTCTCTGACCTCCTATCAATATACTCTCGGATCTTGATGCGATTTTCTACGAATTGCTGTTTCAGGCTTGCAGTTGTGTCGCCAGTCTTCCAAGATCCGGAAATCTTCGGCGCCGAGGAACGCCTCGAGATGTAGTACTGCTGTAAGGCTTCCTTTGTACTAGTTTCTATGACTCCTTCCGCCATTTCCACATCTGAGATTTGAAATCCTGCCCGCTTCAGCTCGTTATGCACGCATTTAAGGAACTGTCCACCTGGCTCGTCCGGATAAACCTCGATAGCTGGCACGTCACAAGCTATTGCAAAGAGCGGCTTCGCTCGATCAGCGATCACTACATCACCAGGTCTGATTACATCACCAGCTAGCAAGCTCAACGAGTCAGCAGCCACTCTGATATTTTTTTGGTCCGCCCACTGTACGGTTGCTTCTGTCTCCCACAAGTCATACAGTCGAGACGAAGTCGCCGTTGCTGTGATCGGTGCACGCTCCTGCTCGACCGGCGTGTTGGGAACATAGCTGGTCGCAATTATCCAACCTGGAATAGCGACCCCCACATAGAGGGCTAGTAACAGCAGCTTTGGAAGCCACCGTTTGATTGTTAGTTTTTTGTTGTTCATGTTTAATGCCTTTCACGTTGTGAATGACTGCTTAAGTGCAAGCCAGACCAGAAAGATCACAAAAAGCCTGAAAAAGTCTTGATCGAGAAGAAGAGTCGTTGAGAGTTGACGACTAAGTGCGACTATCCGCTGTAAAACGGGACAAACAGCGGACAGGTAGTACCGTCCCCGGTGTCCAGACGCGACAGTGGCTGGCAGGCCCACGCACCCACCAGCCACTTACCCGCCGCCATTTTTTTGTGAAACTACTGCTTTAGCTGTTGCATCACCTCGCTCGGAAGCTCCTCGAGTAGTTGCTTCTGCTCTACCAGCAGTTTTCCAGCATTGGCTGCTATTTCTGATTCAAAACAAGATCGATCAGCCATGGCCAAGTCAATCTCATAGGACTTAGCAGCTTGCAACCGAGACTGGTATGCATCTATGGTGAGGGCCTCTTTGCTAGTTGTTTTGTCCCACATCAGCCCATGCCTGTCGCTAACTGAAGACATTCCTTCATAACCAGCCTCAGCCATGCAATTCGCCCACTTCTCGTTCAAAGCTCTGAATGAATCTCCCGTCGTTGACTGAGCATTAGCAATCGAGACTTTCTGAATTCGCTCAAGCTGACTATTGCAACTACTAGGCAGCTCTGGGATTGCGGGTATCCCAGCTAACATCTGATCGACGTAGCCGTAGCCAGTTAGCTTCGCAGTTTCCTCATCAGGCACCCAGTAGGGGTCCTTTATTGTTTTGACCTCGGGAAGACAGTCTCCTAGTTCTGCAGAAACAGCCACGAGAGGAAGGTCATCTAGTTGCGCAGAGTCATTCTCAGCTGCAACCGCCGATGAGCAGCTAGCTCCCATTATTGCCAGTCCAGGTATTACCGCAAATTTTAGTATGCTCCGCATCGTGCATCTCCTGAAATCGTGCCATAAGGCGTTCCAATGATTCGTGAACAAATGTCGGTGGGCTTATTGAATGACATAAAGCCCGTTTGTATCTCAAAGAAGAGAACAAACTGTTTCCAAGCAAGAGCTCTGTTGTCGACCACTTCTGCCCCAACTGATGTATCAGGAAGATGGATGAAACGGTTGAAGGGAGTTGAAGTCTCCGCATAGTAGTCAATAAAATCAGACGAAGTAACTCGACCGTCTTGCACGCACCAGCGGCTCTGAATTGACATAGTGCCAACTGTGATCCCAACTAAAGATTTGGGTTTCACTGTTCGTGTACCGACCCAACATTGCTCAACACCTGCGTCTGCATGGATAGCTTGCGCCGGGTTTGCCGCCACTCCCATCGCCACCAGAGATAGCGCTAGAGCCGCAAGGGCTGTTTTGAGTTTCTTGAATTTCATCGTGTAATGCCTTTCGTTTGTATTTGATTGACTCTCTATGCGCATCGAGTGGGAGATTGATCACAAAAAACTTTGGATGGCCACAGCCGGCATTAAGAGCCATGGCCATCCAGAACTTAAGCTTCTACCTAATCACCATGCCCAACACTGATCGTCGCCTGTTAGCTCGTTGTTTTGGTCAACAACGATGCGGGCACAGAAGTGAAATGGTTGAGTAATGAGAAGCCACCTTGTTGGCACGACAGATTCGAGTCGAAACTGTTGCCAAATTCTTGCCTCACCGTTTACGACTGCACCCCCATTGGACAAGCTCAGGTCTTGCACCCAGCGGCTGAATGGGGCCATCGTTTCGGCGTAAGTGTCAAGCAGCTGCGCAGTGACCACTTCATGACCGTCATGACACCACTTGCCAGCGATATGGATTGTGCCAGCCAAGGACCCGATCTGAGGGACCACATCCCTCGAGTAGGTGCCGACGTAACACTCTTGAGTAGTCCCAGGACTGTCTTTTGCGGTGTTAGCAACTGCGACCGAGGTGCCGGCAAGTACCGACCCTAGCCCTACAACTAGACCGACAGTCATTCTTGAAAGGTTCATCATTATCTCCTTGAATTTTGTTCTTCAGAAACTCCTCATGCGCTTGTAACCTTGGTGGGATCACAAAATCGTTCATATCATTGAAAAAGAATTGTTAGCCTGCAAGCAGTGGTGAATTTACACGGCAATCGAAAACTTGTGCTGGTATCGGTTCTAACAACGATTTCGAGCATTCACCCAGCATCGCTTACCGGTGCATTAGGCCTCATTTTGCGAGACGAGCTTAGGATCAGCGAAACAACGTTCGGGTTTTTGGCGAGCTTGTTCTTTCTTGGAGCTGCTGTTAGTTCAATCTTTACTCCAAAGTTGGTAGAGAAGTTTGGAGCCAAGTCAGCAATCACGGCTGGTCTGTCATCAACCATTCTGGTTGATGTGATTATTGTGTTAGCAGGCCTGTCGACTGAGATATTTGGGTTAGCGCTATTTGCTGCCGGAGCAGCGAACTCAGCTAATCAGGTTGCTGTCAACAAGCTGCTGTCTGACAAGATGCAAAGCGATCGGCTTGCTAGCTCGATTTCTATCAAGCAATCTGGCATGCCTACAGCAGCTATGTTGGCAGGGATAGCTGTTCCAGCGATCGCGTTAACCTACACCTGGCAAGTAGCGTATGTTTTAGGTGCAGTATTTACAGCAACAACGATTTTTCTAGTCAGGAGAATCGCTCCATCACAGAAGATCGTTCCAAAGGGCCAAAGCCTTGGAGAACTGCACAGCTCTAAATCTGCTCTCTGGTTTATGGCACTCGGTGGTGTCCTTGCAGCAGGATCAGCCGGTGCCGGAGTGAACTGGTTGACTTCTGCGGCAGAAGCTGCCGGGTTTGGCAAGGATATCTCAGGCTTGATGCTCAGCGCTGGTTCGCTTCTGGCAATTGGCATGCGCCTCGCAACAGGTTTTGTCGTAGATGCCAAACCAAACATCAACGTTACAAAACTTGCTGCAAGTTATCTGGCCCTTGGGTCATTTGGAGCATTAATCTTAACTCAGCAATCAACCAGCACTTACTTGGTGGGCGTGTTGCTAGCGATTGGTTTAGGCTGGTCGTGGCCGGCACTCTTTAGCTTTGCCGTGATTAAAGCAAATCCCAAGGGTGTCGCTCGGGCAACCGGCATTACACAATTAGGCATCTATGTCGGAGTTCTGTCCGGACCGACTGGTATGGGCATCATTATTGACAGCTATGGATATAGCACGGCGTGGATGTATCCATTTATCATGATGTTTGCCGCATCAGGAATGGTACTTTGGGCCGGGTCCAGGCTGTGAATTGACTGAGTGGAGCTAAGGAGAATTGAACTCCTGACCTCTTGCGTGCCACGCAAGCGCTCTACCAACTGAGCTATAGCCCCTCAGGGAATCTGAGTATAGCCTAAGGGAGTGGATTTCGAGCCCAAATATGAAGAGCTTCGCTATGAGCCGTTTATCCTGCAGGATTACTGGCGTGATCAATGGTCTGCTAGTGATGTCTCGGATTCACCTCAAACGCACGGCTTCTTTGAATACACTGCACCGTTAGGCTCACAGCACATCAGATTCTTCGTCTTTCAGGATTTTCTGACACGTGCTCGCAGGTTTTTTGGCTCAGTTGAGATCGACCAAAGCTCTAGCGAAACCTATGCCATCATCGATCCCGAGCTGAGAGCCTTTTGCGCTGATCTGGGAGCGTTGACAAACAATGTCTTCTCCTTAGAAGATGTGTTAAGCGACAGCACCAACCAACGATTCATTGACAAAGCTGCAGCTCAGTTCCACAACATAGACACACTCCCTGACCCCATAGACATTGATTTGCTTCGTCTTAGCATTCTTCGAGGCAAGTCCATCACCCAGGATTGTGACGCCTCGAAGTTAGACTTTGCTGGAAGTGCACGATTCTTACAGCGCCTGTGGCGCCTTTGTCGAACTGACATTGCCGAATACCCAAACCTTCGAGGCGGACCGCCACTCAATGCGGACGTAGACATTGAAACACTCACACAACTCGCTTTAACGAACTGTGTCGAGGCAACAAAAAGACTTTCCCCATCTAGTTACCTGGCTGAGCTAGCGTCATTGAACAACGAACTGCATAAGTATGTGCTCAACCCTTTCGGATCCCACGCAACCACGGTCGCAGAGTCAGTTCGGGTACTGACACTACTCATGAGTCCGGCGTGTCCGATTATCTCAGCCGAGCTTTTCTCGAATCTTAAGAACCCGCTGGAGTAGCTACAGCCAACTCAATCTCTAGGCGAGAAACATCTGACCAGAGACCGCTAAGGTCATAGAACGATCGAGCTTCTTCGATGAAAACGTGAACGATAAAATCGCCATAATCCATTAGGACCCACTCGGCTGCGGTTTTTCCTTCGATACTCAATGGCTTAATTTTGTGTTCGGCTGTCAAACATTCTTCTACTTTGTCGACGATTGCCCTTACTTGCCGAGCGTTTTTAGCCGTCGCGCATAGAAACCAGTCTGTGATAGCAAGCACACTTCCAACTGCAAACGCATCAATATCGGTGCCCATTGCTTCGTCAATTGCTTGCGCAGCATCTTTCACTTGCGTGACTATTTGGTTTTCTTCCATGACTATCCCATACCTGCAAAGTCTGACCCCAACAGAAGGGTTACGGCCTCGTCATTTGCGCCTATTTCATCTGTAATGATATCAACTTCTAACAGTGTTGCTAGCTCTGTGGCTGCTTGGGCCGACTGAGCTGACTCCAGTAGCGCTGACGGCACGGCAAGTGCCGTCTTCCCCGTTCCCCATTCATTTACATTGCCGATCTCAGTAACCTCAAAGCCATTAGATGCTATTTCTTGAGCCACTGGCACCACCGAGACGTCTCTACTTGCTGTTATGACCCGCACTCGGAGAGCGGACGTTTCAGCCGCTGGGAAAGCTACTAATTCAGATATCTGTTGGGCAAAGTTCTCGTCGGAGAAGTTAACTTCAGCGTTGAGAGGCACCCCATCAGCACTCGCAAAAGACAGTGTGGCATCAGCACCAACTATTTGGGGAAGCTCCACGCGTTGGTTAAGCGCCTGGCTCAGCTCTCCTTGCAGCTTTGTAACAGGTAAAGAGACCAACGGATCTGAGCCAACTCCGAAGTCTTGGGGAATTATGACAATGTGTGAAGCAACAAGGCTGGGAGCAGCCGGATTGGGAGCATCACCAGAGCGACCAGCACTATGGTCAGGATTCTGGATGTGAAGTGCAATTGCCGTCGTTTCCCCCGTTGAGTCCTGCTCAATAATTGGAGTGATAGTTGAGTACTCAAAGAAGCTTCGCCATCCAGGGTCTTGGGGAGTCAACTCTTCTACATAGGTGCCGGCGTCTGAGGTAAGAAATGTGTGGTACGCATCGATGAGCATAAACGGTATGGCAAACACAGCAAGCAGTTCACCCGCTATAAAGAAAGGAATGAATCTCCTTCTCTCTAACCATCCTCGAGCTGCGACATCCACTCCTGCCAGAATAGGTTCTCTGGGCGCCGAGCTGGGAGACCCAGCAACATTTAATTACGGTAGAGGAGTTCTTTTTCGATCAGCTGGGCCACATCGTGAGGGACGAGCTGTGAGATCGATTCACCGTGTCTGGTCCTAGTTCTGATATCGCTTGACGAAATATCAACGCCAACTGACGTCACGACAATTCCGCTAACGTCTACCGGAAGCATACGCTCCTGCCCAGGGCGAGACACCACTAAAAACCTATACTTGGAGATGAGTTTTTCATAGTCCCGCCACGTGTGGAGTCCGTCGAGCAGGTCCGCACCAATTATGGGCACAAACTCATACCGTGGCCATTGAGCACCGAGGGTGCTAAGGGTAGCGAACGTTTCACTCTTGCCAAGGTCTTTTTCGACTTCGCTGACCCTAAGAGAGGATTTACTAGCAATTAAACTTTGAAGCATGCGCACTCTCGTCGCATAAGACGTGATTTGCTGATTTTGCTTCTGCCAAGGATCTACTGCTGGCACAAACCAAACCTGGTCTATAAGCCGCTGCTCTAGACAAACCTGGGCTGCGTGTAAATGCCCAAAGTGGCATGGGTCGAACGTTCCCCCAAAGACTCCGACCCGAGTCATAAACTACATCCTTGTAAAAGATTTCTCGAAATTAACCGCGCTGACTTCCCTCTATTTATCACGGTTTTCGGTAATTGTTGGGAAAAAGTACTCATATTGACTTTTCTTTTAGGCAAATGTGTACTAAACATTTGTATTGGACATGGCGATCCACCGCCGCCCCGGGGGAACAGTCAACAACTCAATAGATACTACCGACTCAGACCCCCAAGTTTGCGTCAATTAAAAACCAAACAGAAACTCGGACCGTACCGTCATGTCAAACATACCAACAACAAACAAAGCGAGATAGTTGCGCATGAGCGATTCAGTAGGTCAATACCTCAACGAAATAGGTCTGGTTCCTCTTCTAACGGCGGAAGAAGAGCGTGAACTCAGTCAAGTAATAGAAAAGGGCCAAGAAGCTCAGAAGAAGATCGACGACGGCAACGGTGGAGTAACCGAGAAGCGTGCCGTACGCGCCGCTGCTCGTGCCAAGGATCGTTTTATTCGAGCTAACCTGCGCCTGGTTGTGAGTGTTGCGCGCCGCTACCCTCTCCCTCCATCAATGGAGCTCCTTGATCTCATTCAAGAGGGCAACCTTGGTCTAGAACACGCAGTCGACAAGTTCGATTGGCGCAAAGGTTTCAAGTTCTCCACATACGCTACTTTCTGGATTCGCCAGGCCATTGGCCGTGCGCTAGATCAAAAAGCTAGTCTTGTTCGCCTGCCTGGTGACCGTTCCGCTAGTCTTCGTGCGGCGCTTCGTCAGGTTTCAGGCGATGGCGATGAGCTCGATGATGAGCATGCAAGGCTTCACCGTCTAACCACTCCAACATCTTTGGATCGCACAATAGGCGACGATGACTCAAACGAACTCGTTGACCTTCTTCCAGACTCTACTCCTGGACCTGAGTTTGAAGTTATGTCAAAGGCTGAAGAAAAGCTCGTGACAGGCCTTCTCGAAGTTCTAGACCCAAGAGCTAAGTATGCTGTTGAGCAGCGTTTCGGTCTCAATGATGGCCGCAAGCGCAGCTACCGTGAAGTTGGTGAAGAACTAGGTGTTACTGCGGAAGCCGCTCGACGTCTCGTCAAGCGAGCAGTCAACGCAGTTCGCGATTCAGCTGGTGAAGTTATTAAAGACTTCGACGCAGCTTAATCCGGACACTGGGGACGGTACTACCCGTCCAAGTTCGTCTTTGTTTGTTTACAAGTTGGGCACCATCAGGTGCCCAACTTGCTTTTTATGGCCACAACTGTGTCTGAGAGCTGGGAATTACTACACTGAAGCAGTGAGTGATACATGGACACCAGACACATGGCAGCAATTCGAAGCTAAACAGCAACCAGCGTGGCCAGACGAGGCAGCACTAAAGGAAGCTACTGAAGAGATCGCTAGCTTCCCTCCCCTAATCTTTGCTGGCGAAGCTCGAGACCTAACCGCACGACTCGGAGATGTTGCCGAGGGCAATGCGTTTCTCCTGCAGGCAGGAGATTGCGCAGAGTCATTCGACGGCTTCAACGCAGTTGCAATCCGCGAGAAGCTTCGGATCATTCTACAAATGGCTGTGATCCTCACATATTCAGCAGGTATGCCTGTAGTGAAAATTGGTCGCATCGCTGGGCAGTTTGCCAAACCCCGATCTAACCCCACCGAAACTCAGGATGGAGCGGAGCTGCCATCTTTCTTGGGCCATATGGTCAATGACGTCGAGTTCTCGGAGACCGACCGCACACCCAACCCAAAGCGTCTAGTGCGAGCATATAATCAGTCATCTTCAACGCTAAACCTTCTGAGAGCTTTCAGCCAGGGCGGCTTTGCCGATCTCAACCGTGTTCAGTCCTGGAACCAGGAATTTGTCGCCAACTCTCCTGAAGGCCAGCGATACTCCGACCTAGCAGAAGAGATCTCGCGAGCGCTTCGTTTTATGCAGACGGCAGGTATAACTTCAGATCATTCAGAAGTTAGAGAAACAGAGTTTTTCACAAGTCATGAAGCGCTGATCCTTCAATATGAAGAGGCTCTGACACGCAAAGACTCTTTGACCGATGAATGGTACGACTGTTCTGCTCACATGGTTTGGATTGGTGAACGAACCCGCCAGCTTGATGGTGCACACGTGGAGTTTATGAGAGGCATCAAAAATCCGATTGGGTGCAAGGTTGGACCTACGGCTGCGCCCAACGATGTAATTCAGCTTTGTGAGAAACTCAATCCAGAGAACACTCCTGGTCGCCTGACGCTCATCACACGAATGGGTGCCGACAAGGTCGAAGATCAGCTTCCTAACATCGTCCAGAAAGTGACGGACTCCGGAGCCAAAGTTGTTTGGGCCTGCGATCCGATGCATGGCAATACTTTCTCTGAAGCTGGTGTAAAGACCCGCCACTTCGAGCACGTAGTTGCTGAAGTTGCTTCTTTCTTCAAGGTGCACAGACAGCTGGGTACAGTCCCTGGTGGAATTCACGTTGAGCTTACAGGTGAAGATGTAACTGAATGCCTGGGCGGATCAATGGAGATCGAATCAGACGATCTTTCTAAGCGTTACGAAAGTGTTTGTGACCCTCGACTTAACGCTAACCAAAGCCTTGATCTAGCCTTCAGAGTCGCCGAGCTGTTGGGCTAGACCCGACCGTAAACTCCTGCGTCACCTTGCAAGATTCAACGCCGAAGCAAGGTCCCTAACGACGTTGGAGTCGAAGCACGATAGAGATTCCTCGCTGTCATTGAGACGCCTCAGAATGAATGGTTTCAGTCATTCTGAGCAGCTAACACTCCGTTTCCAATGCCAAAGATGTTGTCCGGGTCTGCCGCCTTCTTAATATCTTTCACAAGGTCGATTGAGCTCTCAGAAATAACCTGATCCATAAACTCTGCTCTTAGCTTTCCAATGCCGTGATGATGAGAGAGTGAACCACCGTTGTCAAGAATGGTCTGCCTCAAATCTCGTTCGATCTCGGCGAACAACTCCCCAGGGTTCTCTACGCCCTTGCAGGAGAAACCGTGTGTGAAATATATACATACACCAGTGTGATAGGTCTGCGTCACTCGCGGTGACACGTAAGGAACGCCTGGCAGTCCATGCTTAGCGTGAAGTTCTTTTGCTCGCTTATCAACGGCTTCGCAGACCTGAATAATCTTGTCCCATGGAACTGTGGTCTCATATGTCTCGCCAATGATCTCGTACGTGTTTAGAAAGTCACGGATATAGGCAATGGCGTAGGTGAGCATGTAACCACGTTTGCCGTTTGACGCACCACCAACCACTGCTCCAAACTTGGAAGCGAGTTTTTTAATCTGCGAATTCTGGAAATCAACTTCTGCTTTGCTGCCCTCCATCATGATAGTTGCAGCAACCATCTTGTACGGATCGAACTTCTTAACTTTGGTAAGAAAGTTTTTCTGAGCTTTGCCGATCAGTTCCTCTTTTTTGTCTGGAGCTGGTTTCAGCGCTTGACCACTTCGGAACTGAATGTTGTCGACCAATCTGATACTAGCCGGCAAAACCTTAGCCTTTGAAAGCTGACGCATAAACTCAACGCCAGTCTCCCAGTCTTTGAACACGAGTGAATCAAACTTGGTTACCGCTGGACGTGGGTGAACATTAATAACAGCCTTGGTAATGAAGCCAAGATTTCCTTCAGAACCGAAACTTAACTGTTTCGGCGCGATTCCCAGGGAAGTTCGTGGCAAAGAACTGAGTTGCTTAATCTCACCCTTTGGTGTCACCATGGTGATGCTCTCAACAATCTGTTCGATGTTGCCGTAGCGGTTCTTTTTCATGCCAGAAGCATTAGTTGCAATCCACCCTCCAAGAGTTGAAAACTCCATAGAATCTGGCTCGTGCCCGCACATGACGCCGTAGGCTGCAAGCTGCTCTTCCAGAGCCGAACCTGTGATACCGGCTTGGACAGTGGCTTTAAGATTCTCTTTGTCGACTTCAACAATCTTGCTGAGCTTGCGCATATCCACCACAACGATGGTGCGGGTTTCATCGGATGGAAGCTTCAACGCACAAGAAACCGAAGTACCCCCACCATATGGCACCAAGCACACGTCGTGCTCGGTGGCTGCTTTAACAAGTTGAGCAACTTCATCTTCGGTTTCAACAAATACAACTAAATCGCATACTCTTTCAATTGAGCTATAGAGAACTTGATAAACCTCATCGGCTGTGGTTTGTCCGTGGCTATGTATCAACCTTTGACGGTCATCTGTGAGCAGTCTCTCTTCGCCAAAGATAGTTTCCATGGCTGCTTTAAACTTTGGCTCGATCTTAGGTTCTGGCAGAACCGGCGGCTCAGCCAAAGCCTTTGGCGAATCAAGATCGAGTTCGACTTCGAAGATGTCTTCCACAAACGGGATCAGGCCAGGAATCTCATAACCGCACAGTTCGTAACGGTCTCCGGTGAAGATAACGGCTTTGTTGGGGCGAACTTCAAACTGGGTGTCGGAATAGCCCCATTTATGATCGTACTTTTCATCAATGCTCATTGCCTACTAGCCTAGCGAAGTCTTGAATCGAACCGTAGTTATATGTACCTAGGCTCGCCCAATATCTGCAGGTGTGAAATCGCAATCTATTCCAGCAGCTTCAATTGCAGCCTTGTTTGTCTGGTAGACAGCTTCGAATGCTTGTTGGTCAGATTCATTAGAGCGAACATCTAGATTCTGAGAATCCAACGATTTAGCCGTATCCACTTCAACTCGATAGGACTCTGTGGCATTGCCATCCAGCAAACCGAACCACTCTCCCTTGTTGTCTTGCCCTAGTGAGACAAACGCAGGGCCTCCAACGTTACGGAGCAGATTGGCATCCAAGCCAGACGTAATGTGGGTTCTAGTCAGCACCGCCCTCGCTGCTGTCATGCCTGAGCCACAGGATGCGGTGGGACCTGCACCTCGCTCATAGGTCCGCACAAAGTACTCGTCTTGGGCTAGTGGAACTACGATTGTTACGTTGGCTCCATCAGCAACAGCCTCATTGGGAACAGATAGCAACTCGCCAACATGAGTTAACAACTCTTGATCGAATACGTCAGTAACAGCGACAAGATGGTTGTTCGGAATAGTAACGGCAGAGAACTTTAGATCGGATCCGGATA
>JAHDFH010000032.1:18535-25435 GCA_020628305.1 Acidimicrobiales bacterium
CTGTTTCCAAGAACTCAGGACCGATGCTTGCAATGGGCATAGCGTCGGCTCTAAAAGAAATACTGTTGGTCTGAATCCTGGTGGAGGCAACTCCAGCAAGACTGTTGGTGCGTTCCCCCCGAAACTTGGCGCTGGCTGATTCTATATCTACTCCTGCGCCAGTGTCTTGCTCACCTCGCTTGTCCAGCACCAATCTCGTGACGCATCGCAAACCGTTTCCGCACATGCCGGCCTCGGACCCATCAGGGTTGAAAAAATCAGCTACAGGACTTTCCGATTCCAGATTCAGAAAATACACTCCATCAGCGCCAAGTGGGCCGGTACGGTCACAGACCTCGATGACGAAGCGGGCGATCTGTTCGCTATCGCCGCCGAATATTACTTCTCCAGGTGCAGGAACCATCAGAATGTCATTAGATGAGCCGTGCATTTTGACAACTTCTAAGCGCATGAACCAACCCTAGCTCATGCACTGGGCGATTTAAGCCCATCCGCGGTGACAACACGCCTTGCTTCATCTAGAATTCATAGCTGAACCTAGGAGCTGCAATTGACTAAGAAGGCGCTAATCACCGGCTTAACTGGCCAGGACGGATCATACCTGGCGGAGTTCTTGCTAGACAAGGGCTACGATGTTGCTGGTATGGTGCGCCGCTCAAGCACCATAAACTTCAGCCGGCTTCACCATATCCAAGACGATATCCAAGTAGTTCAGGGTGACCTTCTAGACGAAGCGTCCTTGCAAGACGCTATTCGTCAGACCCAACCTGATGAAATCTACAATCTCGCTGCCCAGTCATTTGTGCAGACTTCTTGGCAGCAACCAAGTTTGACAGGTGACACAACAGCTGTTGGAGTCACAAAGCTTCTTAATGCTGTTCGCTCTAGCGGTAGAGATATGCGTTTCTACCAAGCCTCTTCTTCAGAAATGTTTGGAAAAGTGCAGACGGTGCCTCAGAACGAGGACACACCTTTTTACCCTCGATCTCCCTACGGAGTGGCCAAAGTGTATGGCCACTGGATTACGGTTAACTACCGTGAGAGTTACGACATGCACGCCTCAAGCGGCATTCTCTTCAACCATGAATCGCCTCGCAGGGGGCTGGAATTCGTGACCCGAAAGATCACCTACCAGGTTGCGAAGATCAAGCACGGTTTGACGAACGAACTGAGGCTCGGTGACCTAGATCCACAACGCGACTGGGGGTTTGCCGGTGACTATGTGGAAGCCATGTGGCTCATGATGCAACAAGAACAGCCTGGGGATTATGTAATCTCTACGGGCGAAACCCATTCGGTGAGAGAGTTCTGCCAACTCGCCTTTGGACATGCTGGACTTAACTGGCAAGATCACGTAGTGCAAGACGAGGCATTCATGCGTCCAGCTGAAGTAGATTTACTAATCGGCGATTCTACTAAAGCAGCTGCGGAGCTTGGCTGGAAGCCGAAGACTTCGTTCGAGCAGTTAGTGCGCATGATGGTTGAGTCAGATCTTGAACTTGTAGACAAACAAATCAAGAACGGCTGAGACTAGATCCAAACGAAGTCGTCCTGGGGTTAAACAAAACGCTTGCGTCGCTTTGCAGTTTGTTATCTTGCCGATTGTTACCGTCCCTAGACGCAACGAAGGATGATGGTTTAATCTTAGCTGTGCTCGCTTGGGAGAGCCGAAGCTTCTGCTTCAATTCCTAGCTCCATGTTGATACGGGTGCTTGAGTCTGCTTTTTCAGTTCCCCCCATATCAAATACCATCTCAATCCCGAACTCTTCGCAAACTCCTGTTTCGGGAACTACCTTGCCAGACGAGCGATCTCCTCCGTTGGCAAATATCAACTTTGAATCGGGGTATTTCTCGGCCACTACACGAATCGATTCGCTTACATCCCGTTCCGTGTCCACAGCAATCATGGCGTCATCAACAACTCGCAACGCTGTCACTACACGCAATCGATCGCCCTCTTCTTGAATGATCTTGCCCTTTTTCATCACCTGCTGGGCGTTATTGTTGACAATCACAACTAAGAAGTCACCTGACTCGGCAGCCGACTCGATCATATCAAGATGCCCGACATGAAGCGGCGAGAAGTAGCCAGAGACTATAACACCTGTCATTCCACTCTTGTCTTTCTCATTCATAGTAAATCCTCCCTGCTACTCCAGTAATAGCTGATATCGGCAGATGCAGAGGCGATATGTAGCTATTCTTGCGGTCGGTCCACCAATGTCTGGAACAACTGCTCGTAAGCTTCAGCTTGCATTTCTGGGGTCATGCAAACCTTAGCGTGACGCAAACCAGCCTCACCGAGCTGTTGAAGCTCTTGCGTCGTCATGGCAAGCATTTTCTCTAGCGCACTCACAAACTCGTCAGGGCTGTCTGGTGGAACAACTGATCCAGCTTGTGAATCTGATACCGCTACTGCCACTTCTGAATTCTCATCGATACTAGCCAGTATGGGGCGGCTGGCAGCGAGGATGCCATAAAGCTTGGAGGGAGTCGAGCTTTTAGCTAATCCCTTCTTGAGTAGGATCAGATGGATGTCTCCTGTTGCGAGAATTTCACTGAGTTGTTCTTGGGGTCCGAAATCTTGGACGATCACGTTTGGCAGCTCTTCAGCCCACTTATCGACCTCAGCCCTGGCTGCGCCCTCACCGTTTATAACAAAAGTAACGTCGTTACGATCTCTAAAATGAATCGCAGCTGCTTGGACAAGATCAAATGATTGTGACAGTCCAACGTTGCCAGAGTACATTACAACGCGCTGAGCCTCTTCAATACCCAAACCATTTCGATAAAAATTGTTTCTGTCGGTCGGTCGAATATTCGAAACATCAACAAAATTTGGAATCGTCACAATTTTAGAGCGTTGCGACTTATCGACTTTGTTGGCAACATTTTGAAACTGATCTGCTGACAGTACCGTTACAGCGTCTGATCTACGGTACAACGAACGTTCGTACCTGCTCGCAGCAGAAATAACGCGCCCATTAGTAAGCGCCCCCAGATCGACCGCAACATCAGGGAAGATATCTTGGGTGTTAAAGACAAACGGAGCCCTCGATCTTTTGGCTGATAAATATGCCGCTTCTCCAATAAATATCGGTGGGCTCATTCCCATAACCACGTCATGCTTGCCAGAAAACAATGCTCTTATGCTAGCCAGAGCTGTAAAGCCAAAGAACGCTAGCGAACGCCGTACTATCGAATTCTTATCTGTTGGAAATGGGTAAACCCTTATAATCTTTCCCCAACTAGTTTTCTCTGTGCGCCAGAGCCGACCTCGCCACTCCGGATACACAGAGTGCTCTTTGTACCACGGCAACGAAGTCACGACTGTAACTTTGTGGCCACGCATGGCAAGATTCTCAACCAGCTTTGTCATAACTTTGCCCGTAGCTGCATGGTGGTCTGGTTCAAAGTGGGGGCAGCACAACAGAATCTTCATAAATTATCCAAGGCGTCTAAATATACCTGTTCTAGAGCTTTACCTGAAGCTTCCCATTCATACCGCTGGGCTTCGACATACCCAGCAGACACTAATTTCGCGCGAAGTTCTGGCTCTGTGATTAGCTTGTTTATTGCAGCGGCGATCTGGTCAGTATCACCAACTTCAAATGTTAAGCTTGCGCCCCCAGCTACTTCCCTCAACGCTGGAATATTGCTCGTAATAACTGGACATCCTCGAGTCATAGCCTCCAGCACCGGATTTCCAAATCCTTCATATTCAGATGGGAATAGAAGCGCCAGAGCTGACGCATAGAGCTGATTTAGCTGCTGGTCGCTAACCCGACCCAGAACGTGGACTCGATTAGCTACTCCGAGATCGCTAGCTTGGTTTGCGATCTCATCGTCTAGCGGCCCAGAAGAGCCGGTCAACACCAATGAAACATCCTCTGGCAATCTTGCCATCGACCGCAAGGCATCTTTGTGGCGCTTGTGCGGATAGCTAATAGCCGGATACAGAACAAAGCGTCCAAACTTCTCTTTTAATGAGTCGTCCCTAGCCACATCAGAGATACTCTTAGCTCCCTGAGAAATTACAGCAAGCTTCTCCTCAGGCACGCCCATGAGCTCTTGCAGCCGGGCTGCTGTGAAAGCAGAAGGTGTAATGACTCTCCGAGAAGATCGCAACGCAAGCGGCAGCATAGATCTGAGCCAAGCCTTGCGGGCAGAAGAGAAATGCTGGGGCAGCTCGATTGGTTGAAGATCGTGAATTGTTACCAACGGCACCGCTGTTCGAATAGGCGGTACAGTTCCCCCCATGTGATGAACAAGATCATGACTTCTACTGGCCCAGGCTAACCACGTCGACTCGCTTGCAATGCGACCAACTCGGCTCCCTACTATGACTGGAGCCGACACTGTGTTGTATCTGCCTATGAGTTGGGGGTGTTGCGCAATGAAGTCCTGAGTGCAAAACAGGGTCAGCCTAACAGAGCTGTCAAGGGGAAACGCTCTCAGCAAGCGTGTGCAGTACTCTTCTGATCCTCCGACCTTGCCTGGACGAAGCCAGATTAGGTTGATGCCTACGTTTCGCACTTGCCAAGACTAGCCGATCTGAATCGACGGGTTTAGGCCACGGCTCGAAAAATATCGAGGTAGTCTTTTGCAGCTGAGCTCCAAGAAAAAGCTTCGGCCCGCTGCAAACCAGCTAACGCTAGTTCTGATCTGAGGCTTGCTGAATCAAGAACTGAGTCGATGGCTTGCGAGATTTCACCAACGTCCAAAGGATCAACTGTGAGGGCTGCATCACCCGCCACTTCAGCCGTCGCCGCTACCCCGGAAGTGATTACAGGGGTGGAACGTATCATTGCTTCCAGTACTGGCAAACCAAAGCCCTCGGCCAGGGATGGAAAGACGAATGCTGAAGCATTTTGATAGAGCTCACTTAACAGCTCATCTGAGACTTGGGGCAGAACTATGAGGTTCTTTCCTTCGCTTACAGTGCTGAGGTTAGGGTCTTGTTCCCAACCCTTTGGCCCAACCAGAACTAAGGTGTGGGCCATTGATGCATCAAACGCCTCAACTAACCGCTTCAGGTTCTTGCGAGGCTCTTTCGTGCCGACCCAGAGTAGGTAGCCTTCATCAACAGACAGTTGGCTAAACTCATCTGATACGAGATTTGTGCGCTCCGGCGGTTTCACTCCCCAAGGTACAACCTCGATGATGGATGAATCAACACCCTGGTTGAGGCATTGACCAGCAACATACTGACTGGGGCAAACAATACGATCTGATCGGTCTTTCGCTGCTTGCCACGCCCGAGGGAAAAACCTTGAGCCGCGTCTTGAGAGAGTCTCTGGATAGTTCAAGAAATCCAAGTCATGAACGGTTGTTACCACGGGAGTATTCGTGGTTGGCACTACCATTGCCGACGCCCAAGCAACGTCATGCCCAACTCCATCGATACTGGGTGCCTTTCCGTCCAGCCACCGACCGTACAAAGTGGGTCTTGGCAAATGAAGGCGCTCCGTTTGAATATCAACCGAAAACGATGCTTTATTGGCCCGAGGATGCCAAGCTTTGATACCTACAAGCTCCAAGTCCTTCTCATTCAGCTCTATCATGGCTTGGAGGGTTTCAGCTGTTGCCCTACCTGTCCCACCTGGTACTCGATGCCAGAACTGTTCGATTAAGGCAGCCACTTTTACCATCAGATGGAGAGGTTATCACATCAAACGTAGCTCCCGGTCGAGATACTTAACTGTCAGTTCAAGGCCTTGTTGAAGTGCGGTCGTTGCACGCCAGTCTAAGAATTGATCCGCCCTACTTAGCTCCGGCTTACGCCTCGTGGGATCATCCTCAGGCAGGTCAACCTCACTGATAGTAGATTTAGACCCAACAATGTCAATGACAAGTTGAGCCAGCTCAAGCACGGTTATCTCTGTGTCGCTTCCGATATTTATTGGACCCGCATGACCGGACTCGACGAGCTTGCACAATCCTGCAATGAGATCGTCAACATAGCAAAAGCATCTAGTTTGGGATCCAGTTCCATGAACGGTAAGGGGCCTGCCTTGAAGCGCTTGCACAATAAAATTGGAAACTACTCGCCCATCATCGAGCCGCATCCCTGGGCCATAAGTGTTGAAGATTCTTGCAATCGCAGTATTTACCTGGTGCTGGTTTCGATACGCCATGGTTAGGGCTTCCGCATAGCGTTTAGATTCGTCATAGACCGCTCTTTGACCAAGTGGGTTGACATTACCCCAGTAAGTTTCGGGCTGAGGATGAACAAGCGGATCTCCGTAGACCTCAGATGTTGAAGCCAACAAGAACCTCGCCATCTTAGCTTTTGCCAAACCCAACATGTTGTGGGTGCCTAAGCCTCCCACTTTCATTATTTGGATTGGTAGCCGTACAAAGTCATTGGGCGATGCGGGCGAGGCTAGGTGGAGTACTTGGTCGACAGGTCCGTCGATGGTGAGCGGCTCAGCAATATCATGTGTAACTAAACTGAAGGATTTGGAAGACAATAAGTCATCAACATTGCTCCGCCGTCCGGTAGAGAAGTTGTCGATGCCGATCACTTCGTGACCCCGTTTGAGCAATCTGCGGGCGAGAGCAGATCCTAAGAATCCCGCAGCTCCCGATAGAACTACTCGCTTCATTAAGATGAGATGCCACGGTAGACGAAATCATGACGTTCCACCTTCTTACGGTCGCACACCGCCCTTGCATCGACGAGGACCGGCTTGATCATGATCTCGCCGAGCTTGTCAAAGTCAAGTTGAGAAAACTCTTCCCATTCAGTCAGCACAGCAACTACTGATACACCAGTCGCTGCTGTATATGGGTCTGAAACTATATCTATATCTATATCTGGATACATTGAACTGAGTGACTGTTCCGTTACCGCTGGATCATATGCGGTCACTTCAAGTCCCGCCCGCCGTAGCCTG
>JAHDFH010000112.1 GCA_020628305.1 Acidimicrobiales bacterium
AGCAACTGCAGCAAATTATGTGCTGCGAGCGCACGCAGCGAGAAAAGTCGACGATCGCCTTGGGCTCAAGGCCGACTTTCGCTACGACTGCACTAGAGGTGGTTATCGAACCTATCTGCCCATCAGTCTGTGTTTGGCCTTCCAATGTAACTAGCAATGTCTCATCTGAGAAACAGCCACTTGGCCTGCGGCGTAGAGACGTCTTGACGCGCCGTAACGTCAGGTGCATGGGCACAAGCTGCCCCGAATTATTCAAGTGAACTCAGGTGCACAAACGAAGGTGCGTGATACATCGGCGGTGAACTCCGAGAGCAATACTGAAACGTCTTTGGAAAGGCCGAAAACGTATTTCTGAACGCTATCCCGCAAACATGCTTGCAAGTTCAGTAGGGCTTTCGCGATTTGAAGCATCAGGGCGAATCAACTTCCGGAGCGCGAAGGGTGGCTTGAAAGCCTGACCTTTCCATTGTGGCACTGCTTAATCTCCTGCTCTGATATTCCATAGAGTTTCAGGAGAAATTCGATCTCGTTGGCGGGGTCAGACAGGTCAATTGGACCGCTGAAACAACAATCTCGGAACGATTTACGCCACGAAGTCGCGTATGCTCGCAGACCAGACAGCTCTGCGACACCAAGTGTTCGGTTCTTCTCGCAACTGGACAAATCCGCATGCTTCAAGAGTTTGGTTGCTCTGACCAAACCGCTTTCGATTCTAGTACAATATTCCTGAATGTTCGCCATGTTAGGGTAGTCGCGAACTGAAAGGCCCTCTCGAACGACTGTATGGCCCAGTAGGTGAATGCTGTCAGCAGCAGACGAGAACATCGGCGACTTCAGTTTGTAGGGCCCGCCAGGGAGAGAGGCAACTGCCTCAACCAAGGACTTCGCTTCGATTTCAACCTTCTGCCGATTGCTAGCAATCAGAAAGAGATTGTCAGCATAGACGATCAAATGGACCCCGTCTGGCAGGTTAATCTGCAGTTGCGACATGATCCAGTTTGCAATCGCCGTTGAAGATCGAGCTCCTTGGGGTAGGCCCCGGCGGGCGGAGGACAAGCATGTTCCTATTAGAGGAGCTCCATCAAGAGAGCGTGCTTGTGTGTTGGCGGCGTAAGCCACCTCTTCGACTACCTTCTTTGAGAGGGGTAGCTTGGGCAGAAGACTTTTTTGACGGATGCTTGGGTAGAACTCTGATATGTCGAGCTCCGCGCACCATTCGCATCCGTTCTCGAGCAGATTGACTAGCTTGGCGATAGCCTTAGGCACACCCTGCTCTGAGCAGAGCCAATCCGTTTGCATACTTTCGGTCAGGGGCTTGATGCAGTCCGCAAGAAGCTTTTGATGCGCGGCGGTGCGAAGTTGGAAATCCCAAATAAAACGATACGTGTTAGGCTTTGAACGTGGCTTACGGCGGACCTTCGCGACGTTGACGGCAGGAAAGCCGTTTTTATGTCTCTCCGCGCTTTCAAAGCACTCGTTGAGACTGTAGCGATCGCTGACACGCTTTGAATTGTTTACTGCGATGATGGCCGCCAATCGCGCATCATAAGATAGCAGATAATTTTTGTAAGCCTTACGATACTTCGTGCCGCCGATTATAGAGGACGCCGTGACTGCGTCTTTGAGTTTCCGAGCACGTTTCTTGGCCAAAATGGCTTTCTGGACCTGAGCCTTGAGTTTGAACCTCTCCGTTTTGCGCAAAGGCATATGAGGTCCGAGTTTGTTTTGAAATCCGACATAAGCCTCTAGCGGGAAGTGTGTCTTTGGCATGATACGGTCCTCCATGAAAGGCTGCGAGAAAATCAATTTGATGCAGTGAACTTGCGTGCATTCACTTTCGCTGAAGCATTCTGTTGCATTCCGAGGCTACGTTAGTTTCTCAGTTTGAAATGCGGCTTTCAGCGATAACAGCTTCAACTTCTGCTTCGTCCCAATACAGTCTGTGGCCGAGCTTCATTGGCGAGGGCAGCCGATTGTGTTCAAGGTCGCGGTAGATGCTAGAGCGTGAACGGCCGCCGAGTTTGACCGAAAGTTGGTGGAGCGTAATGTAGCGGGTTGGTGTACCAAGCATTATGATGTCTCCTGTGTCTTGTTGACTCAAGTAGACACAGTTGCCCTGTCGATTCGTACCCAAAATTACTTACTAGAAATCTTCCATAGTCATGGGTGGCTCGGGACGATTCAGCAGTTTCTGAACATGCGCTGGAGGAGTGGCGTCGGTCCCCCAGAACGGACCTGGTGGCCTTAACCCAAACAGAACCTCGGCCTCTCGATACCCAAAAGTCAGCGGCAATTTGAAGAAATCCTTAAGCTTATCGTTTTGGTCAATGTCAACGGTCAACTTGTGACCGATCGACGTTGCGCCAGTGTATCGGTTCTTAATTAGTGTTTCTGAGCTGCACTTAGCAAAGGTGGATTCCAATCCAAAAACTGCGATCTCAAGGGCTAAGGCTTCTCCCGTTCCAGTGAACTTCAGTTCATCTTCAAACCATGCCTCAATGCAAGTCTTAGGAAGATCCTGATATCGGTTTGGGTCCTTTACCCACTTCATCGCTGCTCGATAGACTTCTGTTTGGACGTATCGGCGTAGCATAGCCAAATACTGGAAATCTTGGCCGGTTTCGCCTTTCCATTTGGATTTACCCAACTTCCAACGATCCAAGACGGCATCCTGCAGCGGCTCTATCGCCCATAGCGGAAGCTCTCGCTTCAAGGTCCTCGAGAGATCAATCACTTCAAGAAGAGCCAGCTTGTCGCCCAAGCCGAACTTGCGTTCAAGTTCCGCAAATCTTGCATGGACATTCATTTCTTCGACGTTAGGTGTGTTAGCCATAATAAATTTCCGATGGCAGGTTAGAGCCACTCCCCATCAAGAAACTCCCCCATTCTTCCATGATTTTCATTCGCTGTTCGAAAAAGTCTGTACGGCGATATGCTCGTTCGACTTGTGACCCGACCCTGTGCCCCAAGATCGTTTCCGCGACTTCATGCGGTACGTTGGTAGTTTCTGCCAGCCAATCCCGAATGCTCGATCTAAATCCATGAGGCCTGAAGACTAGATTGGCCCGCTCCATGTATCGAGCCATGGTTGCATCCGAGAGAACACCACGGCGCGCACTTGGAAAGACGTAGCCGTCTCTTTCGAATGGCCTTACAAGTTCCAATGTCGAAAGGGCCGCAGTCGAGAGCGGAACAGCAAAGTCCTGAGTGGCTCCAACCTGACCCTTCATCAATTCAGCAGGAATGACCCATTCACTCCCGTTGACTTGATCGTATCTCATAAAACGCAAAGGTCGTGAACGGACCGCTGTTAACATCAGGAATCGAAGTGCGAGCTCAGTCACAGAACCCTTGCTCAAAGAAGCATAGAACTCGGGTGCGTCTCGCCATGGCATCGCTGGAATGTGCTTTGGCTTGTGCAATTGTGTGCCGAGCAGAGCGCTTGCATTCGTCGTTGCTTGCAGGTCGACTTCCAAACCCATCGCCGCCGCGTGCCTCATGCAGATGCCGAGGCGGTTTAGCGCTTTTTTTGCTGTTGCGGACTTAGTATGCCAAATTTGCGTAAGCGCGTCTCTGACGTCGTTTTGATCAATCTCGGTAACTGGAATAGTGCCAAGCTTGGGAAGGACATGGAGTTCCAATGGCGAGAGCCATCGGCCAGCCTTTCCTCCGTCTTTGAGGCCGTTTTTTTGCGCTTCAAATGTGTCGTAAACAATTGACCTAAGATTGGGCGCTAACAGCGAAGCAAGTCTTCGTTCTTTGTTTCGGACTTTTATTGGGTCTTCGCCTTGGAGGGCTATCTGCTTCCAGTGCCTCGCCAGCTCTCTGGCCTTCTTCAGCTCGACATTGACGGTAGAGCCCAAACCCATCTCACGTCTGCGACCATGAAGAGTATATCTAAGAAACCACTGACTACTACCATCTTTACGTTTGTGTACCCAAAGCCCTCCACCATCATTCCTCTTGGTGCCGGTTGGTAGAGCTTTAACCTCTGCAGCGGTCAGTTTGTGTATCGGCCTCGCCATTTGTCCACCTTTTTGTCCACCCTTATTCATGGCATAGGATGAGATACTATGAAACATTGCGTGACAAAATTAGGCATATTTTTAATGACTTGTGGGCGATTTAGGGGCGTCTTGGATAAGAGCGGTACTGGCTGAAGACGTCTCTCCTGGGCACCATTTCTCTCGCTATTTCTGATTTTGACGGCGCTTCGTTTG
>JAHDFH010000113.1 GCA_020628305.1 Acidimicrobiales bacterium
CCATGTGTTTCCTCCGTTTTCCTAAACATAGCGGAGGACCACTTCAGTGGGGGAAGACCGACCTTCAACCGATTTGTGCAACAAAGCCAGTGCCAGGTATTGAGACGACAGAATCTCGATTGGCCGCCTAACGCTGCTCAACTGTCCGGCTCGTCCCCTTCGTGCGAGGGGTAACCTAAACGAGCAGCTGGACGCCCATATTTCGCGACAGGTCACATGAACCAGGCATGCGCTAAGAAGATTTAGGAGTCCCGTTTCTCCATGGGAATACCTAGCGAACTCACGTTGTTCTGGGACACAACAGTTGCAGTCTGTGTTCTCATCCCTTCCACCTCAATGTGGTAGGATTGCAATGCGATCTCGAGATCGCTAGCCAGAAGCGCAAAGCCATTTGCTTGAGCGAAATCTGTGAGGTCTCGCAAAACCTCTTTTATCCAAATCTGATTCTTCATGCCGTTACCTTCAACTTCCACGCCCTCCGTTATGAGGCGTTACGGTTAATCAAAAGTGAATTTACCATTTGATGCTAGTTCAGCTCTGGCCTCATCGCCGTAACCGATGTCATTCAACATGACCCAGCTCTCTGAAATCTGGCCTCTGAGTTGTTAGTAATTCGCCCAAGCAAAAATGGACTATGAGATACAGATTTTTTGAAGAACAGATCAATAGAAAGAAACGGGAAAGAATACTATACCTAATCGGCATGGATCAGGGGGGCTAGGTCAGCATCTTAATATTTTTTTGATTCTGGCAGATCTAAAAGATTACAGCCAAAATACTGAATTAGCCCAACTCGTTCAAGAATTGTGCCTTGCCTCTAAAGCCTTGACTGAAGATATCGACGAAACCCCTGAGTCGAGCTTTGAAACCGGCAGGAACATACTAGTCGTATGAACTGGAAAAAATCGTACTCTTCACGATGCAATCATCATCAATCAAGAAAAATTTTTGGGCCGGAATACCTAGTCGTCAAACAAGCTATGACTTAGAAATATCGAGCTTTCGTCAATTGAATATACTTCATTCAAGATTGCGATGGGATAGCCGTTTGCCAGAATAGAAAGACCGTCGTCAGTTTGATCAAATCCGATCTCAGGCGCGTCACCATCATGCGAAATAACGAGTAGCTCCCCCTCCTGATAATCTTGGATATACGCGATGTCGCCAACCTCCAACTCGTAAGTATCAAGGCCTCCACCGCCAAACAAGACGTCGCCGTCCCCAGCAACTAAATGGTCATTCCCAGCCCCACCATGAAGGAAGTCCTTCGTTTCGGCATTCTCTTCAGTATCCCCACTCAAATAGAGTTCTTCAAACGGTGCAGGGTCGTTATCACTGACAACGTCATTGGCCTCGTCGATAGTGCCGTCAAGTTCGTCGGGCGGGCGTTGATTATCTTCTTGGACGCTATCGTCGACTTCACTCTCGGCAGTCCCAGGTAGCAATGCGATACCCGCTAAAGCGATTGCAAAGAGCCCTAAAACAGCTAACACAGCCTATCCTCCAGATGTAGAATACAACGTCCACATTCGTAGTGTCCACATTCGTAGTACCGTCATTGGGTCTAGTCAAAGCTTCCTTATAGGGATGGTTAATTGGGGAACCTTCAAAGAAAAGAAATTTAAGAAATACCTAATTAATACACATGATTCCGCCCATATTATTTCACACCTAAGTGACTATCGTCACGCAAATCCTTCGTCATTGAAGGTGCAAAAATCGGCCTCACCAAAGGATTTGGCAGTTTAAGGCGGAAAACCGACCAACCCTACGACGCCGCGCACCAAACACTGAGAGGATGAGCGCGGTGGGTATTCAGAGTATTTCAATTGAAGGCAGTCTACTGACAAATGAACTCTTCGGCGGGAATGTCCTAGCAAATCGAAATGGCCTCTTTGATGACGGAGGATATGCAGAAGCCATTGAAGATCTCAACGTGTCTGATCTACGGTATCCGGGTGGGTCTCTGACAGAATACTACTTTGACATCAGTAACCCAAACAGCTCGTACGGGACACACAGTGAGACCGGCGAAGTCAAGTCGATGATTCCATTGTCTGATTTTCTCGACTATGCTTCTGAAAACGATCATTCAGTAACGATAGTGCTGCCTACGCGTCACTACATTGATAGTAGCTCGGACGAAAACGGCGATCGCTTTGCCCTGGTCGATGAAGCGGAGCTGCGTTCTTTTGTAGGCGATCTCGCATCCGGAAAATACGGTGATGCGACGATTTCCGCATTGGAGATCGGGAACGAGTACTGGCATTCAGGAGACATGACATCAGTCGAGTATGGTCGCGTTGCCGCGAAGATGATGGAAATCATCGATGACGAGATTGAAAGAGTTGCATTAACCCACCCTGACGCTGCGCATATCGATCTAATTGTGCAAATGGGCTACAATTCTGGAACAGCAGACTTTGAAGATCGCTATGACGTCCTCTCAACAGAGCAGGCTATCGCGGAAATTGAGTTTGACTATAATTTGCAACTTGATGGAGATGCTCTCTATTCGGGAGGCGATATAAACTATTATAATATTGCAAATGAGCTCATTATCCACGAGCTCAAAGAGCTGGATGTATTCGAAGCTGTAGATGGTGTAGTCTCGCACGTCTACTCTTGGGGGCCAGATGTTGAGCTCTCACGTTCATATCTGCTGAACCAAATTGATAAGACTTGGCTAGAAGAGAACGACCAGCTTGAAACATATGTAACTGAGTGGAATGTTCGTGGCTTCTCAGATGGATTGGATGAGCACGAAGACTACGGATTGTACCAAGCTTCGGAAATGCTCGAAATGATCGAGGCGTTTGCGCAGCATGGCGTTGATCAAGCCAATGTCTGGCCGCTTATCCAAAGAACCGACAATGCTTTAAGCCCGTCAAATACTTATGATGGCACCAATGTCCCTGGGGCCCTTTTCAAGATGATGTCTGAGAATCTACCTGGAAAGATGCTATTAGACTTTGATCCGAATAGTAGAGCTGGTACGGAAGCGGACTTCGATGGCTTTTCTGTCCATGGATTTGTCGATACGCAGGATCTCGTGCTCTATCTGACGACCACACACCGAAATGGTGTTGTTGATACCAACCTAAACATCAACGAAATTGTTTTGGGTTGGGACTCGGTCGATATTTCTGTGTTGGGCGTCACCGACGGCGATGCGCCGGGGAGCAATGAGAGCACACCTGAAGTCGAGGCTGTAGATCCGGCGGACTTGACTGAAACTGGGTTCTTGGATTTACCGCTTGATCCTGGCGAAATAGTGCAAGTCATCGTCCGAGGCTACGTGCCGACGCCAGAGCTTTCAAGCACCATAAATGCTGTCTGGCCTGATGAGCCCTTGGACAACGTCCCGGATCCTATCGACGATCCTATCGAAGACCCTGGATTACCAGTCGTTCCTATCGATGAGGATTTTGAAGATGAGGCTGACGATCTTGATGATGTTGGGGAAGACTTTGGCTTGGGGTGGCTATTGGCATTGATCCCGCTCGCTGCAATCGTTGGAATGTTTGGTGCTTAGGAACGAAATTAGTCGACCCAGTGCAACTTTGCCCCACCTCAACACGTTAGCATTAATTGTCATCCAGTGAAAAGCGCTTCGGCGCTCGTAAGGTACATCGAGGTACCTCAAAAGGACGCAGCTGTTGTCCGCCCAAGCTGCCGTGGACTTTGCAGGGAGGATGCGGTACTAGGGATGTGAACTCTTCGAACACTGTGGTTGTTGGCCTTGCTTTTTCGAGGTACAGTCAAGGCGCTACTTGGATCGACATGGTGTACGGGAGAGACCGCTCTAATGGCTAAACCTTCGAACACTCTTCGTTCCCTTTTGGCAACAGGCTTACTCGACCGCAAAGAGTTAGCGTGGATCGGCGATACAACTGAAGAATTTGTTCTTAGATGGCTCGACAATGAAGCGCTACCAGACGAACGGGTGGCTCGACGCTTCGAGCAGACCTTGACGATATTAAGCAGGCTTGATCCGTACTACTCTGAAAATGAAGTTAGAAATTGGCTGTTATATCCACATCCTCAGTTGGAGGGTGAGCGAGCCATCGACCGATTGAGGATAGGCGACACATGGAGTGTAAGTAAGACAATCGATCGCCTCGATGCATGCGGATACTTGTAGACATGTTTCACGAACCGCATAGCGACGAATTCTCTTTGATAGATGCTATTGGGTGGCTGCCAAC
>JAHDFH010000114.1 GCA_020628305.1 Acidimicrobiales bacterium
AACGTTCCATTGAAACTCTCGTTGCTGCCATTTTGCCAAGGCTTTCCTGGCTCACTGGTTGTCGGGTATATCAAAAATTCCCGCATCACCATTTTTAGTTCTTGGGCGATCAGTTCCGCTCCGCTGTCACTTCGAATAGTTTTCGGTCGTCCATACTGCGTGAATAGCTTTCGCAACAATGAACCAATATCGCCACTCCGTAGCGATGTGTCAACTTCAATCGCGAGGCAGTTGCAAGTCGCTTCACCCTTAACAGTTGAGCATCGGAATTTCTCACCGTTAGCATAGCTGTCGTGTACGAGATCCCAGGCCCTGACGTCATGGCGCTTTTGAACAACTATATCTAGCTTAGCGCCAGTCTTGATCTTACGGCTGGGTTTATACGGTGGCAAACAAAGTCCTAATGAGTGCCAAAGACGGTATACCCGTTTCTGGTGTAGCTGCCAACCTCTAAGGTGCATGCACCCCCAATCGGTAGCCCCATGCAGGATTACCTTTCAAAATCACTTCCAAGGCGCGGGCCAGGTGACGATCTCTACGCTCAAGCTTTGAGACGTACTTAATCCACACCTCGGTGTACTGCATAAGTACGCTGCCCTACGTTGCGTCACACCGCGCTCACAGGCAAAAAGAGCCATGGTTCGATGCGAGCGAGGGCTCACCACTTTTTTTCGTTGATCTCTTTCATAACGTCTAGCTCAAGAACGCGCTCAGCTGGAAGTTTCTTTAAGCGTGCGTTCTCATCGCGCAATCCTTTGAACTCCTTTACGTCATTGACCTGCATACCATCGTAGAGCCTTCGCCAACGATAGATGATTTGATCTGTAATCGAATGTTTACGAGCTGTTTCCGCGATAGTTGTCTCATTCGCTTCACTAAGAATCATCGCAATCTGTTCGTCGGTATGTCTGCTTTTCTTCATTCTCAATCTCTTGAGGCTGGGGAAAAACTAACATGTTCACTGGACCGGTGTCAGGGGGCACTCCAGTTCTATTCAAAAAAAATCATAGTCCAAAGAATCTAATCGGCTGGTTTAACAACCATAGTATGTCGGTTCTCACTCTTGGCTTCTTCAGGAGATGGCTAACCGAAAACTTGGCTTGGACGTTCCAACGGTTCACGCGACGCTTCCAATCTATAATGCGTTACGAGATTCCATGTGGTTGAAGTTCAACTTACCATGCACCATCAATAACCCGATTTGAAGTACACAAAAAAACGTTCGAAGGTTTCAATGGCTTGTTTTCGGCTAAAACTTTCTTGCCAAATTTTATTTCCTTGGTTGCCACACTATCAAGCTCTCTTAAAATTTCACTCCCTTCTAGGTTAGGTGTGTCACCTGAGTCGACTTCAAACCATGGTAGCCCTGCATCCGTGTAATCAGAAGCTGACAGGGGTGTCGTTGGCATCGATTTACCTGTAGAGGATTTCCATTGCTCGCTATTGAGTATGTGCACAAAACATCGACTTGGATTTGTTGTGTCCCATGCGTCTATCCCATACTCGTCTTCGTAAATTTCTTGGCGCATAAGACCGCCTGCCGCTAGGCCCAATCCTACACATTGCGCTTCTGCCATAAACTCAACACAAAAGTCGTCAGAGTCAATGCGGCTTTGCTTCGCTTCTTGCTCCAATTTCTCATACCACTCACGTTTCATAGGATACGCAATTATTTGTATTCCCCCGTAGACGGCTTCGCCAGTGATTTGTTCTTCTGCTGTGAATTCGCTACCGAGTGGCATAGAGACGAATTGCCTTATCAGTCCTTTCTGTACGCAGTAGCCATCGAGCCATTGTTGTGACGGAAGTACAACGTAGTCCTGCGGGTCTGACTCAGGAATTTCTGACCAAAGTTTTCCGGAAACAGCGTTCACTTTCCCAGTGGCGATTTTCAATGCAAAGGGATAACTATCAACAATTGCATCAGGGTGTTTAGGAAGGTTGAAGTTAACCCAAAGTGCCTCTGCCTGATACATTGGTAGCAGAACGCCGCCGTGCTTACGCCACTGACTAGGAAGCCGATCGGCATGATCTTCAACATGCTCTAGTGGGAACCGTCCTAAGCCAGGTGGTAGGGGATAGCTTTGATTGTCATCGGGTATTCGCAAGGTGCGCTGGAAATCCACCTCACATACAGCGTGCTGATGGATGTCTGGTCGGCGGATAATCAGTTTGTTTTCTGTAAGCTCAATCATTTTGTTCCCTATGAATTACCACTGCCCGTCTTTGACTTCACGAACCACACGCAACACGGCGTGGTCGGGTACTTCTTGAAGTTGTCGCAGCAACTCTGCGAATAGCTTAGGGCGTTTAAAGATGATGTGTTGTAAATCACTGGACAGCTTGCCCGCCATAGCTAGCAGCACATCCTTGTCCTCGCCCAGTATTTCGGCGAGTTTGACGATTACCTCCTCTGAGGGTGGTGCAAACACCCCGCGCTCGATTTTGGAAAGGTACGCGGGTTCAATTTCCGCTCTCTGAGCGACCTGCCTGAGAGAGAAGGACCGATCATCTGAGAGCAACTGTTCTCGACTCGTTCGTATGTACATCCCAAAATCCATGTGTGTAGTATGTACTACACACTACAAATATGTCAATGTCTTGCCACGTTTTTGTGCTGCTTATGTCGATCTGATCAAGTTTTTTTTGACCTGCACCAATCAAGGCATCGCTGTGCATTCGCAGGCATTCCTGGCAGATCTGGTCGCAAGGCCGCTCATCAACACTCAGTAGTGGCGCTACATGCTTTAACTGGGAGCAAAACAATTTGTTAAATCGATACTGTTCTGCCAATTAGTCGATGCGTCAAATTGATTAGCGGTTTTAGCATTGAGACGCACCGTCATGAAACCATCGGATTTACGTCAGTGATTGAATGGAGCTAATACTGTTCTGATGAAACCGTTAACTAAAAGCCGCTTTGCATTGGCATTCACGTGTTCAACTAAGCTGTACTACGCCAACCATGCAGAGTTTCCAGATAAGCGAGAGGCTGACGAATTTATGGAAGCGCTTGCTGATGGAGGTTACCAGGTGGGTGAGCTTGCCAAATGTATGCACCCTGACGGCGTGGATCTCGGACTGTTAGGTATTGATCATGCGATAGCCGAGACCACGTCACTACTAGAACGTGAGAATGTTGTGATTTTTGAAGCAGCAATCGCGTGGAATGACTGTTTGGTTAAGGTTGATGTGCTAATCAAGCAAGGAGAAAGGATTCGTCTGATTGAAGTCAAAGCCAGATCGATTGATAGTGCAGAGGAATTGCCATTTGTTGGAAAACGTGGTGGCATTGGTTCAGATTGGAAAAAGTATCTATTCGATGTAGCTTTCCAGCACTATGTGCTTTCTGGTGCTTTGCCTAGCTTTGAAGTGTCACCGTTTCTTAGGCTGGTTAATAAAAGTGCAGTTGCGCCAGTTGATGGTATTAACCAGATGTTCCCGGTAATTACGGTGGATGGGCATCGAAGGGTACAGGTCGACTCCGCGGTGCTTAATGTTGTTGCCTCCACAAACATGTTAGTTGATGTACCGGTGGCAGAGCTTGTGGAACGTATCCGTACAATTGAAGAAATAGAAGGACGCCTGTTTGACGACTACATTGAATGGTTATTGCTGCATAGCCGGAACAACGCCAAGCCCGAGGTCATACCTGGTGATAAGTGCAAAAAATGTGAATTTGCTGTTGATGTTCACACGTTAAAGGGTAGTGAGCAAAGCGGCTATCAACGTTGTTGGTCTGAAGCGTTTGGTTGGGAATCCTCTGATTTTATTGAGCCCAACGTGCTTGAGATCTGGAATCTCAATCGCCTGCAGCAGCTGATTGATGAACGTCAATTAAAACTTGCTGACTTGAGTCGTGAAACGTTCAAAATTCAACAGCCGACGGGGGGAGAGCTAAGCTCAAAGCAGCGTCAGTGGCTACAGGTGCAAAAACGCTCGATCGGGGATACCCAAGCCTACTTAGCCAGAGACGGGCTAGCGCGCGAAATGGAATCCTGGACTTATCCTCTTCACATGATAGATTTTGAAACTATCACGCCAGCACTACCGTTCACCCGCGGGCGAAACCCATATGAGTTGGTGGCTTTTCAATTCAGCCACCACAAAATTTACAAGGACGGGCGTGTCGAGCACGCCAATGAGTACTTAAACACCGAAATTGGTGAGTTCCCGAACGTGGAGTTTCTGCGAGCTTTAAAGGA
>JAHDFH010000115.1 GCA_020628305.1 Acidimicrobiales bacterium
GAGTCGCTGATCGTGATTCCACTATGAGGCTGACCGTCGATTGTAAACCAGTCTAAGGAACAAACAATCTGAGCGAAGATTCGCTGGGTTCGTGGTGTATCGGACAATGCTATTGATCGTAGCCCGGCCTCGTCCGCTACGGTTACTTGCAAAATTCTACTCTCAGTATTCGTGCCCGTATGTAGCGGGTTCAGAGCGGCGGGTAGTTCGGTTTTTAAAAAGCCGTTTGCTTGAATCTCGGCTGCAAGAGGAGGTTGGGTCAGGGCGTCTAGGATTCGCTGTGGAGTCGGTGGGGAGTCGAATTGGCGCTCGATCCTAACTAAAGAGTCTTCAGCATTAACCAAATAGACCCGCCCAGTATTTTCATCATCTAGTGCCGGGCCGATCGCTTCTTGAGATTCAACTGAATCGATGTTTGTCTCAATTCGATCGGAATCGATTTCGAAAGCCCCCGAAGTAGAAGATACTGAGCAAGCAGCGCTAAAGATTAGGGTAACGAATACAAGATACCTCATACGGCAAGTTCTCCTTCGAGCTCGTCAATATCGCCGACGGGGAGCTCGACAACAAAACGAGCTCCAGGTTTTGAGTCATAGCGGTCTGTTACCCAGACATTGCCTCCATGAAGGTTGAGATGTTCTTTGACCAGTGATAAGCCTAAACCTACACCGGTACCGGATTGCCGGTTTCCTGCATCAGCAGCTCCACGCGAAAAACGCTCAAAAATCTGTTGACGCTCTTTGGGAGGTACCCCTGGGCCTTCATCTTCAACGGTGATTTGAACTGTAGAAGAGATCTGTCGGTAAGTGATTCGTTGCGCTCCGCCGCCATATTTAGCAGCGTTTGATATCAAGTTACTAAACACCTGAGCTAGTCGTCTCTTGTCGGCTGCGATAATGACGGTCTCGGAGGAATCGAGGGCTACCACTTCAATGTCTGGTGTGGGGGATTGTTTAACTACTTGGCTCAGAAACTCCAAAAGATTTATGTTAGAAACCTGAAGTTGGACAGCACCTGCATCCATGCGTGATATTTCTAGCAGATCTTCAACTAGCTGTTCGAATCGATGAACGTCTTGCCCTATTAGCTGTATGGCTTGCTGTAGGGTTTCAGGTAGCTCTGATTCCTTGCGCTCCAACAGATCGACCGAGGCCCTCAGGGTCATGAGTGGCGATCGTAACTCATGAGAGACATCAGAGGTAAACCGTTGGTCTCGCTCAATTTTGGCTTTTAGTTCATCGACCATGCCATTAAAGGAAGAGCTGAGAATAGCTAAGTCAGGATCCGATTGCATGTCAAGGCGTGTTTGAAAGTTGCCATCGGCTATGTCTTTAGAAGCAGTTGAGATTCTTCTAATAGGGGCGAGGGATCGTTTAGCAGCGTAGTAGCCAATTGCTGCTCCCAGAACTGAAGAAACAATCGCCGCCCCTATTAGAATCTGACGCAAGTCCTCCAGCGTACCTTCAAGCTCTACAAGGCTGTGAATCTCGTAATAGTCTGCACCGCCATCCGGATTAGAGTTTGTCATCCGGACACCAGCGATGAACCTAGGCTCGTTCCCGAAGCTGTAGTACATGCCTGCAGCATCGACAGTGTTGAGCTTAGCGCTGAGTTCGGCGGGGATCTCGGCTTCGGATCGGTTGGTTAAGCGGGCGCCGATTCCTTCTAAGACAAGCAGGGAGTCACTGGCGTCGGTGTGGGTTAGCTTGGAGTCAATCGAGTTAAGTATCTCGCCAGCTGTTTCAGGATCATTGGCTTCTGGCAGCCCTTGTAAACCCAGCCGCACCTCTGCAGCATTCTCTTCCAGTTGTCTTATTGCAGTTTCTTCAAAGTTTGACCCGAGCCGATCTCGGGCGATAGTCAACGTCGAATAAGCAATCCCAGCCGACAGCAATAGTGAGACTACAGCGTAAAGCAAAGTTAGTCGTGAGACCAGTCCTCGCCACCATCGGTTATCGACAAGAACGCCCAGAAGCTTGGCTAGCACAACAGATCTACGGAACCAGCTTGTAGCCCAACCCTCGGCAGGTCACTACATATCTTGGGTTGGCGGAATCTTGTTCTACTTTAGTTCTGAGGCGACGAATATGGACATCGACAAGGCGGCCATCACCGAAGTAGTCGTAGCCCCAAACTCGCTCCAGTAAAACTTCTCGTGAGAAAATCTTTCCAGGTTGGGACGAGAGTTCTACAAGGAGTTTGAACTCAGTCTTGGTCAAATGCAGCTCTTCACCTTCTTTGAGCACGATACCCTCATCGGGTGAGATTTCGAGTTCTCCCACTGATATTCGATCCAGCGAAGAGGCTTCAGGGGAGCGAGCCCGACGAAGCATTGCTCTAATACGAGCTGAAAGCTCTTTACCAGCAAAAGGCTTGGTTAGGTAGTCATCGGCGCCCGCTTCTAAGCCAGCAACCACATCGTGTGTGTCAGCTCGAGCGGTGACCATGATTATTGGAACGTCAGAAGCTTTGCGAATTGAACGACAGACTGCGAAGCCGTCTATGCCAGGCAGCATGATATCTATGAGTACCACATCGTGAGTTTTGCCTTGGTCAGCGAACAGCTCCAGGGCTTGTTCTCCAGTGGCTGCTTCATCAACATCCCAACCCTCTTCTTTTAGGGCAAGCGTTACCAGACGCCTGATCCGCTCATCATCTTCGATTGTGAGAATTGTTGTCAAAGCTAGACCTCGCATTTAACTATTTGCAAAGTTAAGTATAGGTCTATCCCTGTCTAAGTAGGGTTCTCCGATGAGTTCCATTCGAGCTTAGCTTGAAGGCTGAGGCGCACCGGTACGCTGACTCCGAAGGCTGCACCGCTAGCGCCGAAGATGATGGCAAGAGCTTTCCAAATCGTGGCTTCAGTAAATAGAGCGGCCGTGCCATATGCACAAAGAGCGCCGCAAACGCCCGATGTGATGATCGCTGTGTAGCAGATTATTCTCTCTTTAAGAGAAACTATTGCTGTTATAGCATTGGTCTGGCTGATATCCACAGCAGCAAGGTCGGTATTATCTGTCCGCTGCTGCTCAAGGTCTTGTGTCATAGGTGTCGATAACATTATACGTGCAAGCATGCGCCGTGGTGAGCTAGACTCAAGGAACATTATGTCTTTATCAGAAGAAGAAAAGCGGATCCTTACTCAAATTGAACGAGGATTGTCGTCTGAAGATCCAGAGTTTGTCAAAGAGGTAGATGCCAATTCTGTTTATCGGCATATGTTTCGATCGTTGCGACTTCCAATTTCTGGGATAGTTGCAGGATTCATCCTTATGGTAGGTCTGTTGCTGGTCCACTGGATGCTTTCACTTGTGGGATTTGTAGTTGCCTGCTATTTCGCAGTCAAACTCGAGCGTTCCGTCCGCTTGATCGGCAAGACAGGGATATCAGACCTAAACGATGCGGTAAGGTCCCGAAGTAGCTTGTAGTAAACTAGTCTGCCTGGTTTGAGCGGCTTGTTTGAAAAACCCTCTTGGGCTTCATGGTGTTTTTCCACTCAGTGATAAAGTCCGATGATTCTGCCAACGTTTCTAGCAAGCTGTCCCTAAGTTCTAGAGCGTCGCTAGCTTCTGCCTGATCGTTTCCTGCTTCGGAGTAAGCAGAGCGGGCCTTGTAGTTGGCGAGGGCCTCAACTTGGGTCAATCCCAAGTTGTCGCTAACGCTAGCCCCGTACTCGGAGAAGGTTTCATGGCCAGCTTTTGTGCGATCTGCGAAAAGATTAACTTCAGCAGTAGTTAGTTTCCAGACCTGCTCGACGGTGTCAGTGTAGGCAGCGTTCTCAAATGAGGCATTGGTGCGTTTGATGGCAAGTTGCCTTCGCAGCCACACAAAGGACGGCATCCCTAAAGGATAAATCATCAGCAACACAAATAGAGAAAGTAGTCTCCATGGGACGGCAAGATTTGGCAACAGTGGGAAGTAACGCTCAGACCAAGTCTTGTCTGGTCCGTACGTAATAGCCTCGATTGGTTTAGCAGGGGCTCTAAACTCGTCTTCTTCTTGAGGGGCATCCGGATCAATTGGCTCTTCTTCTGGTGGGAGTGACTCATCGATCGTTGTGCTGGTGGTTGGGTCCTGCTCTATTTGTTCGGGTTGGCTCGGTGAATCTTGGT
>JAHDFH010000033.1 GCA_020628305.1 Acidimicrobiales bacterium
CGGGGGCTTACAGTTTGCTCATATCAATGGAGTTCGCCGGTACTCACCAGAACAAGTACAAGGAACACGTCCTGCACTTTGTTGAACCGTTGGGAGATTCTATAGGCCGACTAGATAACGTTTTCTTACTACCAGAGAAGCAATCAAGAGCCAGCGACTCTTCAGTTAGACTCGGGTAACTATCTAAGCCTTCAGCATCCAAACCCAAGATTCTGAGTTGTACGGGTAATCAAACTGATCGGGCATTTCCGAAACTAGCTTTACTAACTGGCTAGCCACCTCGTTTTGCTCTCTTTTGTCGAGCGAAGCAATAAAACTAGTAGAGAGCGCTCGATCTATAACGCCGTTTAATAGCAGGCCAAGGGTTCGGAATCTCAAACTTATCAACGGATTCAAAATCATGGTCAGAGTCGATCGCATTACACCACTTCATTGTTCTGTAACGGGGAGTACAACGTTTCAAATGAAAGTACAAACTCCGGGAGGAATACCGCTACCAATTCTTGGAAGCTTCCCTGAAACCAATGTACGAACATATGTCATAGGATAGGACCAGCTGGAATTCCCGGTGTATGGTTTATGTCTCTCGAAGCTGGAGGCTTACTAGCAACTGCAACCGCCAGATTCACATATGGTTTACCGTACTTTTGGGCTGGCGTGAAAATTGAGAGCCAGGGGAGTAGTTGGCACCACTCCACCGTCAGAAACTGGCCTGGCCCCAAGAACACCTAAATCCAGTTTGAGTGTCTCAGTCAAAGATCAAATCATTGAACAAACAGAATTTGAACGCTACCTAACTGCACGTCGGCGGCTTTACTCAACGATCGGCAAGACCTTGTTGTATGCACCAGTAAGTCATGAACCTTGTCTACGCAGCTGGATTACAGATTCCTGATATTGACCCGATAGTGCATTGGACCCAAGGAGCAAGTGTCAGGATCGGACAGATTCCTGATATTGACCCGATAGTCCATTGGACCCAAGGAGAAGTGTCAGGATCGGTAGGCCCAAAAAGCCAGGAAATAGTTAGGGGAGTAGTGCTACCACTTCCCCGGTGCTAATCGCTTTTTTCAACTCTGTCTTTCAAAGCTTCATTCATTGAAACAAAACCTTCCTTGACCTTTGTATCTAAGGACTTTTTGAAAAATCTCACAAGAGCTCCAGAGAACTCTTCAGAATGAATCAATTTCGTGGTACCTGAACTAGGCTCAAATTCAAGTTGAAAGCTGTGCCTACCATCAAACAAGCCTTTTACTCCAAGCTTGCCCAACCATTCCAAATTTGAATTATCCACAGCCTTGGTGACGATTGGCTTGAACACAGTAGCCTTTCCTTTAGGTGCCTGAATTTTGTTTAATAGCGTTTCGCCAACCTTGGCCACACCCGAAGATTGGACTATGAACGGGTTCCAGGAGCTATAGGAATCAAAGTCTGTGAGAACCTCCCAAACTTCTGCGGGCTCTGCATTGATCGAAATTTCAGTGGATATACGGTGCGTCACACAAATACACTAACCCAATTAGAGGAGCTCCGTATTCCCATGAACAAAAGGATCAGACCCACTTAACCGTGATAATCTATCTTATAACGGTTACATTCCGCTACTTAATATAACGACATGAACCCCCAACAAGTGATGGTTCGATCCAGCAATACATCGAGTGATACGCCGCAGCCCACTATCAACGCTAACCAGCATTGCAGTAGCATATCGACGGCAAGTAATCCCTACTTTAGCCGCCTGTAGACACCTGCCGATAAGCAGGCACGAGAACCAGCTCAATTGGACGATGATCTGACCCCAAGTATGGTCCATATTCAAATTTCGCAACACTAACGCCTTCTCCAACGAGTGCATGGTCCAGCACGAGTCCGCCAAAATCGGTTGGCAACTTTGACCAACTCTTCGACCGAATACGACCTTGCCCAACATCTGCGAATCCTGCCCTTTGCAGATCTTCAAACACTGGAGAAAACTTGGTGAGGTTGAAGTCCCCTACAATGGCGACCCTATCCACAGTTGCTTGTTGAAGCTTGTCTGTAATGAACTTTAGTTGGGTGTTTCGATTTCTCATTGCCTCTGAGCCCCAGGGCACAGTTGGGTGAGTCCCCACGACTGTTATTGACTCCCCCGCAACTTCCGTTGTAACAAAGGCGGACTCTATTGCACCGACATCATCGGCCAGCAGTTCGATCTCGGCCGACGGAGAACTAACAGCTGCGCACAATCCCATTGTGTCAACACGTATCGTACACTCAGTCTTTGCGAACCCAAGCTGCTTTACGACTTGTTGCCACTCCCGAGAGGTCTCATATAGGAACAGCACATCCGGGTCTTGCTCCTGAACATACTTGATGACCTCTTCAAAATTGAAGTTCTCTATCAACACGTTGTAGCTAAGAACGCTCAGCTTCTGCTCCTCTTCAAGAACACTAACTTGCCGGACCTCGACTCCCCCAAAAAGAAATGACCAAACCGGAAACAGTAACGCTGCAGCCCCTAAGGATGTAAATACGTTGCCCCACTTTGAACGCGAAACTAGTGCATGAACCATCAACGCTATGACACCGAGTACAAAATACTGGAACGTGAAGCTAACGAGTAATTCCCCGACCCAGGTTCTTCCAAAGAGTTGTGAATACAACGCCACCAGAAGCACAGCGACAAGACACAAACGAACTATCCAGGTTGCGATTTGTTTCCACCTCTTAGGAGAAGCTATAGCCTCAGTCCCAGGCAGCACTAGAGCAGCTCCTTAAGGAATCTTCCAGTGTGGCTGGCTGCCACCTTGGCGACATCTTCTGGAGTACCAGTCGCAACGACTGTGCCTCCCCCATCTCCACCGTCAGGACCGAGATCGATCACCCAGTCAGACGTCTTAATAACATCCAAGTTATGCTCAATCACCAGAACCGTGTTGCCTTGATCAACCAACCGGCTCAGCACAACAAGCAGCTTTGCAATATCTTCAAAGTGAAGTCCTGTGGTTGGTTCATCAAGAAGATAGATGGTGTGCCCAGTTGACTTCTTCGCCAACTCTGAAGCCAACTTAACGCGCTGTGCCTCTCCCCCAGAGAGCGTTGGAGCTGGTTGACCAAGACGAACATAGCCCAAGCCAACATCAACGAGAGTCTGAAGATGTCTGGCAATAACGGGCTGATTAGAGAAAAACTCTAACGCTTCTGAGATTGGCATAGCCAACACATCAGCAATAGTTTTGCCTTTGAACAAAATCTCTAGGGTGTCCCGATTGTAACGCTTGCCTTTACATACCTCGCACGGCACATACACATCTGGCAAGAAATGCATCTCAATCTTGATCGTTCCGTCACCAGAGCAAGCGTCACAGCGACCACCTGACACATTGAACGAGAATCGGCCTGGTTGGTACCCCCGAACCTTGGCCTCGGTTGTTTGTGCAAACAACTTACGAATCTTGTCGAATACGCCGGTATAGGTCGCCGGGTTAGAACGTGGCGTTCGCCCAATTGGAGATTGGTCAATATCAATAACTTTGTCCAGAAACTCATCACCTTCTACAGCCTTGTGCAGACCTGGCGGGTACTTAGATTTATAGATCTTCTGCATCAGGTACTTGGCGAGGATCTGATTGACAAGACTCGACTTGCCTGAGCCTGAAACACCCGTAATTGACACTAGACAGCCAAGTGGAAACTCAACGTCTACGTCTTTAAGGTTGTTTTCTCTAGCCCCAATTACTTTGAGTTTCTCTTTCTGGGGCTTGCGGCGAGTTTCAGGTACCGGAATCGACTTCTTGCCTGCAAGATACTGCCCTGTTACAGAAGCCTTGCTCTTCAGGAGCTGTTTAGATGTTCCGCTAAACACAACTTTACCACCGTGTTCGCCAGCTCCAGGACCGATATCCACCACATGGTCAGCCACTCTGATTGTGTCTTCATCGTGTTCTACGACTAGCACGGTATTGCCGATGTCTCGAAGCCGTTCAAGCGTGGCAATAAGTTTTTGGTTATCTCTTTGATGAAGCCCAATTGAAGGCTCATCTAGTACATAAAGCACCCCTACCAAACCGGAACCAATCTGGGATGCCAGACGTATGCGCTGCGCCTCACCTCCGGACAGGGTGTTTGCCGAGCGGCCGAGGTTGAGATAATCAAGTCCGACATCAAGAAGGAAACCAAGACGAGATGAGATCTCCTTTAGCACGCGATCGCCTATCAGCAGCTCTCGCTCTGTCAGCTGTAACCCATCAATGGTCTTAACCGCTTCCCCAATGGACATGGCACAGATCTCGGCAATGTTGAAACCGTTGATGCGACATGCTAGTGGGAAGGGACTAAGACGTGCTCCATCACAGCTACTGCAAGCAACTTCTCGCATGTAACCTTCGACCTGCTCGCGAGCGTAATCAGATTCCGTCTCAGAGTGGCGGCGCTTGAGATAAGGCATTACTCCCTCAAACGTGGCATTGTAAGATCTACGACGCCCATACCGATTCTTATACGCAACCTTGATCTTTTTGCCCCCAACACCTTCAAGAATAAGGTTCTTGTGAGTCTTCGATAACTTCTTCCACGGCTTTGCGCCGTCAATTCCATGCTCTTCACAAACGCCTTCAATCAATCGACTAAAGTACTGACTTTTGCCATCTCCCCAAGGATGGATAGCGCCCTGGAACAGAGACAAGTCGACGTTTGGAACCACAAGATCCGGATCAACCTCAAAAGTTGTGCCCAAGCCGCTACAGGCACTGCATGCTCCGTATGGCGAGTTGAATGAAAAGCTACGCGGGGCAAGCTCCTCAAAACTCTTGCCGTCGCTAGGTCTAGACAGATGCTGTGAGAACACGAGCACCTCGGGGGCCGCTTCAGAACCCTTCTCTGGCATGATTTCAATTTCTGCCATACCTTCAGCCAAACCCAGCGCTGTCTCCATGGATTCTGAAAGACGACGCTCAATTGAAGATTTCATTACAAGACGATCGACCACAACCTTAATATCGTGTTTCTCGTAGCGGGCAAGCTCTGGAAGCTCACCTCCAAGCTCGATCAGCTCACCATCGACCAACGCTCTAACAAAACCTTGCTCAGCCAAGTTAGCAAGCAGCGTGTCGTAAGTACCCTTACGACCTCGCACTACGGGGGCAAGTACCTGAAATCTTGTCCCCTCTTCCATTGTGAGAATCCGATCTACGATCTGCTGTGGGGTTTGCTTTATGAGCTCCTCCCCTGTCTCAGGATCATGCGGCCGCCCAACCCGAGCGAAGAGTAAACGTAAGTAGTCGTAAACTTCTGTTACCGTACCAACGGTCGAGCGAGGGTTCCGAGAAGATGACTTTTGATCAATGGAAATTGCTGGTGAGAGTCCTTCGATAAAGTCAACATCGGGTTTGTCCATTTGACCCAAAAACTGCCGAGCGTATGCTGACAGAGATTCAACATAGCGCCGCTGCCCCTCTGCATAGATAGTGTCAAATGCTAAGGAGGACTTACCGGAGCCAGAAAGCCCGGTAAAACAGATGAGTTTCTCTCTCGGAAGCTCTAGATCAACCCCTTGAAGGTTATGTTCTCGGGCTCCTCGTACAACAATCTTCTCAGACACTCGCTAAGTCTAACAAACCCCTCCGACAGGCCCGCATAAAGGCGAGGATAACTCACTGTTTGAGCGTGATACTCTTGACATTAAGGGGATTAGGGATGCAAATGGTAAACGACACAACACTTCGCCGTTCAGGTAGAGAGTTCACACCAGACGGAATTGCGATGTGTTTCGTAAACCTATTCCAGCCAGCGGTCTCCGCTGCTCAAGTAGAAAGACTGGCGGATTACTTGCCCTACCTAGAATCAGCACTCACCGGAGCGGCCCTCACAGGGAATCCTCCGATGCAATCACCTGAAGCGACTCAGCTGCTAGGCGCATTAAACTCCATCCGATACGATACTACCTCCGACGTAGCGATAAATCAGATTTATGAATACTTCACTAAAGTGACTGAGCCACTCGTTGGGGGCGCTAGTGGAATGAAAGAGAGCATACGTGATCAGGTCAGGCAAGCCGTGAATCCTACGAATCTCTGCGCCCCATTGAAGAACGCAGTTGGATGTGGAGATCCAAATGGTGCGTTAACCGCCATAGAAAGTTACTTCACCAGCTTGCACTCAGCTATCAACGCTCCAGTCGTAGACGACACTCCCACAACCGAGATACCAATAATTGACAAGGACAATGCTGCTACCGTGGGGGGATCGGCGTTCACACAAGACGCTCCAAGGCCGGATCCAGGTAGCGATATCACGTACCCTCCCATTTCCGGCTCTCGGGGCCCCAAACCGGCTCTTACCGACCCCCTTGGGCAAGCCCTGTAGAACTCTCTAACGAGTCATCTCTTTCAGCTCTCTCTTGAGATCCTTGATCTCATCTCTCAAGCGGGCTGCGTATTCAAACCTAAGGTCCTGAGAAGCTTCTTCCATTTCATCCGACAGTGTTGAGATCAGACGGCTTAGCTCTTCTGCTGGGAGGTTACCCAGTTCCTCCATTCGCTTCAGCTCTGATTCTGAGCGTTTACGCTTCTCTGCCCCCGGCACTGGCGCTTCACCGTTTGGCCGTATGAGTGACAAGATATTCGTAACAGCCTTGCGCACAGTCTCAGGCTTAATGCCATTCTGTTCGTTGTACTCCATTTGCAGGCCGCGGCGACGGTTAGTTTCAGAAATTGCGGACTTCATGGAGTCGGTAACTTTATCGGCGTACATTACGACCTTGCCATCAACATTACGAGCCGCTCGACCGATCGTTTGAATCAACGACGTCTCTGAGCGAAGAAACCCCTCTTTGTCAGCATCTAAGATACAAACCAATCTCACTTCAGGCAGATCCAGGCCTTCCCGTAGCAGGTTGATTCCAACAAGTACGTCAAATTGGCCAAGCCGCAGATCTCGTAAGATCTCGATGCGTTCAATCGTGTCGATCTCGGAATGTAGGTAGCGTACCCGCACTCCTTGCTCTAGTAGATAGTCTGTGAGATCCTCAGACATCTTCTTGGTGAGCGTCGTAACTAGCACACGACCATCTTGTTCAATGACTCGCTGAACACCTTCGAGAAGGTCATCGATCTGCCCTTTGGTTGGGCGCACTTCCACTTCGGGATCTAGTAGACCCGTTGGCCTCACAATCTGTTCAACAATGGTGTCAGAATTCTCTTTCTCATAGTTGCCTGGTGTTGCCGACAGAAAGACGACTTGACCAACCCTGTCGTGCCACTCTTCGAACCTTAGCGGGCGATTATCAGCAGCTGATGGAAGTCTGAATCCGTGCTCCACAAGGTTCTCTTTACGAGCTCTATCGCCAGCGTACTGCCCATGCAACTGTGGGACGGCGACGTGAGACTCATCCAACACCACAAGAAAATCATCCGGGAAGTAGTCGAGTAATGTGAAGGGCGCCTCACCTGCTGCTCTACCCTCGATATGGCGGGAGTAGTTCTCAATCCCATTGCAGAACCCCATCTCCTGAATCATTTCGAGGTCATACTCAGTGCGCATACGGAGCCGTTGGGCCTCAAGTAATTTGTTCTCATTTTCGAAGTACGCCAGCCGCTGTTGTAGCTCTGATTCAATTCGAGTTATAGCAGAGGCTATGCGATCATCAGTGGCGACATAGTGCGAGGCTGGGAACACGATTAGTTCGTCGAGAACCTCGATAACTTCGCCTGTAATGGGGTTGATAGCTGTAATTGCTTCAACCTCATCACCAAAAAGCTCTATCCGAACTACATGCTCCTCATAAGCTGGGTGAATCTCGATCGTGTCTCCTCGAACACGGAAATTGCCTCGCTCCAGATTCATATCGTTTCGCTCATAGCGAATGTCGATCAACTGTGAAAGTATGGCCCGCTGATCGTACTCTTGTCCCGCTCGCACAATCAGCAGCTGCTGGCGATACTGCTCTGGGGAACCTAAGCCATAAATGCAAGAAACTGAGGCAACCACAATAGTATCTCTGCGCGTTAAGAGCCCAGCTGTGGTGGAATGTCGGAGGCGATCTATCTCATCATTAACTGATGAGTCTTTTTCTATATAGGTGTCTGAGGAAGGAATGTACGCCTCAGGCTGGTAGTAGTCGTAGTAGCTAACGAAATACTCAACTCTGTTCTTCGGGAAGAACTCTCGGAACTCATTTGCCAGCTGAGCTGCAAGCGACTTATTTGGAGCAATCACCAAAGTAGGTCGCTGCAAGGCTTCTATCGTCCAAGCAATCGTCGCTGACTTTCCAGACCCGGTAATGCCGAGCAGGGTTTGCATCCGGCTGCCACTGTTCAGTGACTCACAAAGCTCAGAAATAGCTTTAGGTTGATCGCCGGCTGGTTTGTAGTCGGTAACCATCTCGAATTTGCCCATGACTCATAGTCTATGTGCAACCTCTGACAAGTTACCTCCTAGCTAGAGGCTAGTTAAGAGTCACAATTCCCATGCGCACTGCCTGAAGCACAGCCTGTGTACGGTCACGAGCATCAAGCTTAGAGTAGATCGAAGCCAGGTGATTCTTGACCGTTTTCTGAGATATGTAAAGCTGTTCAGCAACTTCTGGAGTTGAAGCTCCATCGGCAATTAGCTGAAGAACCTGCTCTTCGCGCTTTGTGATGACACGTTCAGCCTTTGGCTTGTCCTCCATGCTGCGAACTTCGGCTAGTACAGTTGCGGCAAGATTTGGTGACAAGGCTGTCTCTCCCTTAACCACTGAGGACACAGCAGACGCTATTTCGTCGACGGAGCAGTCCTTTACGAGATAGCCGTTTGCTCCCGCAGCAATAGCGTTTGAGAGAATCGCTTGATCTGCGTGCATTGTAAGTATGACTACATGGACTTGCGGCACACGCTGTTTAACACTTCGAGTAACTTCAATTCCATCGATGCCGGGCAATGTCACGTCCATGAGGACAACATCTGGACGAACAGCTGCGATCAGGTCAACAGCCTCCTCACCAGTGCGGGCTTCACCCGCGATTTCGAAGCCACGCTGAATCAGCGCAGAGCGTAAACTTTCGCGAAACGAGCGATGATCTTCAACCAGTACAACTCTGGTCTTCGCCGGCTGTGACTGACCTGGGTTAGGTCGTACTTTTCTCTGATTTCCTAATGGATTGTTAGTGTGCACTGTACTACAGTTCCTTTTCCTAGAGTAGAGCTAATAACGATCTGTGATTCAATCTGCTGCGCCCGTTCTCGCATACCGAGAATCCCAAAGCTTGTTTCTGACACGTCGGCCGGATCGAAACCTGCACCGTTGTCAATAATCTCCAACACGGCGTTTCCATCAACGTTGTTGTAGCCAACCTGAATCAGCGTTGCGTTTGCGTGCCTGCGTACGTTCTCAATTGCCTCGGTGGCTATGCATACAAGCTCGCTTTCGAGTTCCAAGTCGAGCGAATAGTCGGTTTGGAAGTCAAAGACAACTTGCATCTGCGGGCGAAGCTGTTCACATGCTTTGGAAAGTTCGCCATACATATTGAGCGAGCCAGATCCCGTCGATCGTAGCTCACCTAGCAAGAACCTAAGAGTGCTCCTCGCCTCAGCGATATCTTTCTCAATGTCTTTGAGATCGTCGGTTGAGCGGAACTTAGAGCGAATCTGATCTAGACGAATCTCAGCTGAGCGCAAAGAAGGCAGCACTCGATCGTGAATACTACGAGCCCACGCCGAGCCACTGGCTGCAACAGCCTCAGTCTTTTCAATCGTTTGACTCATGTTTGCTCCCGCTCACATAATTCGCCTACAAGTATCTTTCGGAGATAAGCAATTCTTCTTAAGTCTTTTGAACCAGTTTCGTCTAGTTTTCTTAACATGCTCAAAATTGCAGTTACCGGACCTGTTGGTGCCGGGAAGTCTACCGTTATGGCCTTACTGGCTGATTCTGGCTTTGAGGTACTCATCGCTGATGACCTAGTCGCTCAACAAAGAGTTCCTGGAGAGGCCGGATTTCAGGCCATTGTTGAGAAATTCGGATCCGAGATACTCGATTCGGGAGGCCATATCGATACGGCTAAGCTGAGGGCACTGGTGATGGGCAGCGAGACGGCACTCAGAACGCTCGAAGGCATCATTCATCCATTAGTTAGAGGTGATATTCTCACTGCGATCGCTCAACTGGACAAGGATGCGTTGTTGGCAATAGAGCTGCCATTGCTGAAGTCTGGCGATCCGTATCTAGAGATGGTTGATTCAGTCTTACTTGTGCGCTCCGACGACAACCTCGTCGATGAGCGGGTTCTTCTAGAACGCGGGCTTACTCCTGATACTATCAACCAGATAAGATCGGCTCAGCCTTCGATACAAGATTTCGAGGCTATCGCAGACAAGGTAATCACCAATGACTCTACAGTCGATGATCTTAGGGCAGCCGTTGTCGACTACGTTAACTACCTGACCATCTCATCGTAAATATTCATGGCCGCTGGCCCGAGAATCACGATGAACAATGATGGGAAGATACAGAACACCATCGGCAGCATCATCTTTACAGGCGCCTTCTGCGCCCGCTCCTGTGCCTGCTGACGTCGTTTGATACGCATGTCATCAGCTTGGCCTCTGAGAACGCTACCGATCGAAACACCGAATGTATCAGCCTGAATAAGTGCTAATACAAACGAGCGGATCTCTTCAATATCAACTCGCTCTTGCATGTTACGCAACGCATCAGCTCTGCTCGAACCAGCAGTCACCTCACCGAGCATCCGTGCGAACTCCTTCGACAGAGGCCCAGGTACATTGTCAACAACTCGTGTCAGCGCCTGTTCGAATCCAAGACCGGCTTCCACACAAATCACGAGAAGGTCAAGAGTGTCGGGAAGCGCCTTACGAATTGCGGTCTCCCGCTGCTTAACCTTATTGTCGAGGCGAGTGTTTGGCAGTATCACCAGCGCAGCAACGCCGACACCAGCCATAACTATACGCATGAGACCGCCCAAAGGCAGTACCAAGAAAGCGAAAAGCAACCAGAATGGAATCATCGCAAGTAGCACCACGCGAACCGCCAAGAATGTCTCAACCGCAGACGCTTTGTCTATCCCAGCTCGAAGATGCTTCTCCCGCACAGTTTTAACGTAGTCAGGCGGGTTAAATCTTCGGCCGCGCTCGCGTGCCTGTTCAAGGACAGGTGTCATCAAACGAGTGTGGAGGGGCACAAGAAGAGTTTTGTCACGCTCAGAAGAAACCTCATAGTCTTGCAACTGGCCCAATACGCTTCGAGCTGAGATGCGATCTTGCTGACGCTCAACTAGCTGGAACACGACAAAAGCTATCGCACCTGCTCCAACCAGAGCCCCAAGAATCGGAATTACTGTGTTAAGCATCGATCGTAATCACTTTCTTCATCCAAAGGAGGCCAACAACACCGGCGAAAATGCCAAGACCAAGCAAGATGAGTCCAACCACCGTGGTAAAGAGAGGCTTAATATAGTCAGGGTTCATCACAAATATGATCATCATTATCGAAGGCGGCATCATCGTTAAGATTCCGGCCGAGACACGACCCTCAGCAGTGAGAGCTTTAACCTCACCTCTTAGACGCTCGCGTTGGGTGATGGTGTCGGCGACGGTGGTCAAAAGTTCGTTAAGATTGCCGCCAACTTCGCGTTGAATTCCGAGCGCAAGAACCGTCCAAGCAAAGTCAGGGGAATCCATTTTCTCTCCGACATCGTTGAGCGACTCCTCAAGATCTCGCCCCAACGAGGCATCCGACATAGCCTTCGCTAGCTCGGATCCGATCGGATCTGGCATTTCCTTAGCAACCGCGTCCAACCCTTGCGGAAGCGAATAGCCAGCGCGCAGGGTTCCGGCAAGAAGCTGCAGCGTATCAGGAAGCTGGAGCTCAAACTTACGAAGGCGGCGCGTTCCCATCATCTGAAGGGAAAAGAAACCAGCTGTCAGAATAGCTAGCAGCACGAGAACTGATCCAATAATGCTGCGACTCACCGCATAGACCAAGACTGAGAGAAGAACAGCTCCACCAGACAAAGCAACAAGCACTTCACCTGCACGCAAAGGCAGATCAGCACGTTCTAACTGCTGATTAACTCTTTCTGTGAAACCTCTACGCTCCGCCAATGACTCAGCAACAGTAATCGCGCGCTTAACAATCGCCGACTGAATCAGCTGATCGGCCTGGCTTAAGGACTCCGTTGGCGCCTTAGCGTCAGAAATATAGCTAGATAAGACTCCATCAATAGCATTTTCTCTTTGCTGCGCAACCATATTCACAAAGTAGAAAACTCCGGAACTGATGAGTCCCACAGCCAAGAACAACGATACGAAGAACACAATCCGGTTTCCAAAGAATCCAGGTGTTCCATTCGACTCCCCCGCAACGAGCGGAAGAAGGTTAGCACTACCTGAGTTCAAAGAACCCACATGGAATGAAAGCTCTTGGTTGCCAAATGTTGCAGGAACTCTACCGGAGCTGCCTTCAGCGAAAGAAAATTCAACTGTCCAGCGCTTCTGGGATGCTTGAGTGATCTGAGTAACTGCTGATCTAAGATCGTCACCGGCTTCGACTACAACACCGCCGGATTGATCTACAAGACCAGGAACATCACTGCCAATGGAACTCCCGGCCTGCACAACAAAAAGTTGAGCGCCTGAGGCCACTAGGGTGGAATCTGGGACTGGCGCCTCTTGCGACGTTTCCGGCCCGGTGGATATCAAAATTATTGATCGAGTCGAATCAGACACGCTGAAAAGATTAGCTGCTGTAGCTACCGACTTATTTAGAGACGTTGCTGCGTCCAACTCAAGGCGATTAATCTCTCGAAGAGCTGCCTCGATGCTCCCATTTGAGTCGGAGGCGATCTGGGAGTACTCCCCTGCAGTTACAAGACGCACCCGAGTTTCCGGAGCTAAATCGCCAATAGCAGAGTTAAGGCTACTCTTGACTTGTTCTAGGTACTCCTCGCCTGCCCTGGTGTTTAGGTCAACGATGAAAGTAACTTCGTTGACAGCTTCGAGCTCTGCAGCGCTGCCTGTAGTTGCCTCTACTCCATCTACACTAACTGCTATTGAACTGGGATCGAAGTTTGGCTCTGAACTCGCCAAAGTTGCCAAGCCTGATGTTGCTTCGGAATCAATTGCCAAAACCGCGAAGCTTTCGGTGACTGTTTCGTCTTGAGCTGCAACACTCGTGGCTAGTCCGAGAAGTGCCGCCAAAGTAATGATAAGTACTAAAGCTTGCCGTTTCATTACTTTTTCCTCATGCGAGATTCAGCAATACGCACAGCTTCCGGAGCGAACATTTCTGCGCCAAGCTTAATGCCATGGTCAGCCAGTTTGTCGGTGAAGCGAGGGCGCACACCTGTTGGCTTCAGCTCGCCCTTGTAGCGCCCATTCTCATCCATTCCGGCACCGAAATCAAACAAGAAGATATCTTGCAAAGTTACAACATCGCCTTCCATCCCCGCTACTTCAGTGATATGAGTGATTCGACGGGTACCGTCCTTTAGTCTTTGCAGCTGCACAACGAGATCAACAGCCGAGGCTATCTGCTCTCTAATCGCTCTTACTGGAAGGTCAAAGCCTGCCATCAAAACCAGAGTTTCAAGACGACTCAAAGAGTCTCGAGGGTTATTGGCGTGAAGTGTAGTAAGAGAACCATCATGACCAGTATTCATAGCCTGTAGCATGTCGAGCGCCTCACCGGAGCGGCACTCACCCACAACGATGCGATCTGGACGCATACGCAGAGTGTTCTTCACAAGATCACGGATGGTAACTTCGCCATTGCCTTCAATGTTGGGAGGTCTGGTTTCTAGCGAGAGCACATGTTCCTGGTTTAACTGGAGCTCCTTGGCATCCTCAACTGTAACAATACGCTCATCATCCGGAATGAACCCGGAAAGAACGTTAAGCGTTGTTGTCTTACCCGTACCTGTACCACCCGATACAACCACATTTAGACGACCAACGATACACGCCTGCAAAAAGCGGGCAGCATGAACTCCGAGAGTTCCAAATCTGATCAAGTCGTCGATGCGCAGTGGATCAGCCGAGAACTTACGTATGGTCAGAAACGGGCCACCTAAAGCCAGTGGAGCTACAACTGCGTTCACACGGGAGCCGTCAGGGAGGCGAGCATCACAAAGTGGCGAAGACTCATCGATACGGCGTCCAATCTGAGCAACAATTTTGTCAATTATGCGGCGAAGGTGGGCTGAGTCAACGAATGTTACATCCTCACGTACCAGCGTTCCTTTGCGTTCAACGAAAATCTGGTCAGGGCCGTTACACATAATCTCCGAGACATCTTCGTCCCTTAGCAGCTTGTCAATTGGCCCATAGCCGAGCACGTCATCTGAAACGTCCTCAATCACCTGAACCTTTTCCATTGCCGATAGGGGCGTCTTTTCAAGCATGAGGTATCGCTGTAACGTGTCGTGAACACGCGAACGAAGCTCATCTTCGGACAGCTCTTTGTCGTAAAGAACAGGACCTAGCTCTTCAATTAGACTCTGATGAACACGATGACGAACACCCTCAAGCTTCTTGTTGTGGCCCGGCGTGCTCTCTTTTGTTGTTTCACCAATTCTGTCGTATAAAGACATAGTCCCTCACCTAGTTATCCAAAGAATTTTCTGCGGTTTTTAGCTCCGCCTGCTACGGCTGGAACTCCAGCTACAAACATGTTTGCGAACTCTTCAAACGCCCTTGCTACGCCAGAACTTGGGGCGTCGAGCACCACAGGAGAGCCTTTGTTGACAGAGATAGGCACAACAACATCGGACGGAATGTGAGCTGAGGCTTCAACGCGAAGAGCCTTTTCTACTTCGCTGACCTGAAGCTTTACCTTAGAGTTTGCTCGATTCAGCACCAGGCGAATTTGTTCGTTGTCGACACCTAGCATCGAAAGAGCGTTCATTGCAATTCTGACGTTCTTGATGTTAGGAATGTCAAGCCCTGTTACCAGAACCACTTCATCAGAGTGTTCCAGCACTTTGAATACTAGATCGTCTAAATACGCCGGCAAGTCTACAATTACGTACTCTGCAAATGTCTTGCACAGTTCAATTAGGCGCACAAAATCTTCAGGGACCACCTGGTCAGCGAAGGCTGGCTCAGCAGGTGCCGGCATAACTAGCAGGCCTGAGGGCCCGTGCTCGGTCATGTACTGAGTGACCATTTCGGTGTCCATCTCTTGAACCCGAGCGACCGCATCAACAACACTAAATTCAGACTGTGGGAGTTTGAGCATTACTGCCAGGTCTCCGAACTGGAGATTTCCATCGATGAGAACTACAGGTTTGGTTGAGCGGCGAGCTAGTACCACACCAAGATTGGTAGCGGTAACTGACTTACCGGAACCACCTTTGGTTGAAAATACGGTAACGAGCTTGCCTTCAGAGGATTCGTTGTGCACTGCGCGATCAGGATCAAGATCTGTTGAAGCCCTCCTTGCCGATGGTAAGCCTTCGGCAATTCTGTGGACTGTTTCAACTAGGAGCTCAGCATCAATTGGAGCAGAAAGTACGTCTTTAACACCTGAGCGCATTGCCTGCTTAAGAAGGTCGGTCGATATTTCTGCCGTAACCAGAACGGTTGCTAGTTGAGGGTGATCTCTTCCCCAACGATCAACTATCGCTAGTTCATCTTCAGTCGCACAAGAAGGGCCCATCACCACTACTCGGGATTCTAAACCTAGTTGCGGTTCCAGCGCAGAGAGCGAGTAAGCGGAATCTATGGACCCCCCGAACAAGCTAATCAGATACTCACAAACCGTCTCGTCGGCATCGACTACCGCAAGGGAAGCTCCACCAACTAACTTGTACTCGACGTCTTCAGCTCCAGGCTCGGGTTGAGCCGAGGAGTCAAAGTTCTCGAAATTCATGGATGAAAAGTCATATTCTTCCATGGTTACCCCTCCTCTGGAATAAGATCTTCAAGTGGCGGATTTGCTGTCTCAGCGGCTGGAGCAGCATCAGGCGCTGCCGCGGTAGACGCTGGAATCTCACCAACTGTCAGCCCATCTAATATATTCAGGATGCTGCCCGCTTTAGAGCTCGTAAGCGCTTCGATGTCTTCAGCTGGTGTTACCTGAGTCGATGGATCAAGCGGAGGAAGCACTCTCGGTGTGTAACCCTGAGGTACAAGTGAAAGGTAGATGCCATCGTCACCGGCAGTGTTCGGCGCTGAAGCGTTCAGAATTACCTGGACATCTTCGGGGGCTACAGCGAGAGTTATAACAGCAGACTGTGGCTCAGCAATTGTTACAGCGGCACTGTCACCGCCAAGCCCAGCTACCAGAGCAGTATTTATTGCCAGAACTTCAACATCCTGGACCAGATATCTAGCTGCGTTCTTCTGCAGAGTATCATCTAGCCAGAGCTTGCCGTTTACCGACCACCAATCAATGGCTGCTTGCCGGCGAACATCGCTTAGCTCATCAAAAGACGGTACATCGCCATCAGCTCCAACGCCAATCGCTTGGCGAAGTCCTAGAGGAACATAAGTAGCTTCAAGTGTTGAAGCTACTGCTGCAGCGATTGCTTCACCCGCTGCTTGTGGAGAGATCTCTTCGGGGGCATTCTCGATATCGTCTCCCCAGAAAGGAGTAGTGCTGCCAACAGCAAGCACGTTAACACGATCACCCGGTTGAATCAGACCGGCAGCCCAGGCGCTTGGTCCAACGGTAACCGAAACGGAAACGAGGTTACGTTCAGAAAGAACTGCAGACAAACCGCTACCAGAAACTCGGCGACTCTGGAAGTCTGTTGAAACGATTGTGTGACCCGGACCAAAATCGGCAACAGCAAGATGGCCTGCTTGAATTTGTGCGTCCGGATCTGTGATGGCGTTAGCCGGAACAAACGCTCCCGGAAGGTCTGTCTGGACGATCGACTCGAGAATCTCTTCCTTACCAGTTCCCTTTTCTATTTGCGTCTCAACAATATAGACAGACTGAAGCTCACCGTTGCTAGAGCTCTCGCTCTCAAGACCTCGTGCCCACAGCAGTAATCCCACCATTGCCACAAGACCAACAATTACTGCGATGATTAGACTAATTTTCTTGGAACCCACGGGACTCTCCTGAACTAAACCAAAGGTACTTAGTTGGATAGTCGGCTGTTTGTGGGCGTCTTGTTAGTTATTTCGCACAAAAAAGAAATCCGGGAGCAGCAACTGCCCCCGGATCTACCAAAAAACTGAGTTACCTGTGAAGGTTAGCTTTCCTCAGGAGCCTCAACTGCCGCTTCTGGAGCGGGTTCCGCTGCTGATTCCGGAGCTGCCTCAGCTTCAGAAACAGTATCGGCTACTGCTTCTGAGTTCTCTTCAAAGTACTCCGTCCAAGCCTTCTCAGTCTCAGGATCTACCTCTGTTGGGCCAATGTAGTTACCATCAGCATCGAAAGACTCAGTGCCGAAGTGCTGCTGGTATTCCTGAGCCACAACGCCACCTTCGGCGGCCTGCTTAATTGAAAGACTGATTCTTCGAGCTTTGAGGTCAATTTCAATGATCTTGACCCATAGCTCTTCACCTGGAGTAACAACCTGTTCTGGAAGCTCAACGTGATGAGCTGACATTTCAGAGATGTGTACCAGACCTTCGATTCCTTCACCGACCTGCACAAAGCCACCAAACGGCACCAACTTGGTAACTCGACCGTAGACGAGTTCGCCAACTTCGTGGGAGGTTGCGAACTCTTGCCAAGGATCTTGCTGGGTTGCCTTTAGTGACAAGCTGATGCGCTCACGGTCATGATCGATCTCAAGAACCTGAACTGTTACTTCGTCACCTACTGCAACTACGCTGCCTGGGTGATCAACATGCTTCCACGAAAGTTCCGAGACGTGGATGAGACCGTCCATTCCACCGAGATCAACGAAGGCACCGAAGTTCACTACCGAGGAGATCACACCGGACTTAACTTCGCCGGGAGCTAGGTTTGTGAGGAAATCTTCTCTTTGTTCTTTCTGATTCTCTTCTAGGAACGCACGACGAGAAAGAACTACGTTGTTACGCTTGCGGTCAAGCTCAATGATTTTAGCATCGACTGTTGTACCGATATATGGATCAAGATCTCTAACCCGACGAAGCTCTACAAGCGAAGCTGGAAGGAATCCGCGAAGACCGATGTCTACAATCAGGCCACCCTTAACAACTTCTATAACTGCGCCAGAAACGACTCCGCCACGCTCCTTAACAGCTTCGATCTCACCCCAGGCTTTCTCGTACTGAGCCTTATTGCGGGAGAGAATTAGACGACCATCTGAATCTTCCTTTGTTACTACAACTGCCTCGATCTCTTCCCCTACAGCGGTGATTTCGCTTGGATCAAGGTCACTTCGAATAGAGAGCTCTTTAGAGGGAACAACGCCTTCAGATTTGTATCCGATGTCAACAAGTACTTCGTCGCGATCGACTCGTACGACTTTCCCTTTTACTAACTGACCATCATCGATTGTCACCATTGAAGCTGTGTAAGCATCTTCAAGGGACCCTTCGAGGTCATTGGAGGTTATCTGGCGCAACTCATATCCCTGAGCTGCCGGGTCTAGTTTGGTATCGGACACGTTTTTTACTTATTTCTTAGCTTAAAGACAGGACTTTCCTGACCTGCCTAGGCTATCAGCAGCCAGCCCAAACAACTCAAAAGCCATGCTTATGCTTTAGCATCAGCCCAAGATTTACCTGTAGCTGCATTTACTTCCAATGGCACCTTAAGCTTATAGGTTGACTTCATCTCTTCGAGCACCAAACGTTCAACATCAGCCAGTTCTTTTTCGGGACACTCAATAATTACCTCGTCATGTACCTGCAGCACCAAGCGGCCAGCCAAATGGTTTTCATGCAGAAGGCGATCTATGTTCACTATTGCGAGCTTAAAGATATCGGCAGCTAAACCCTGTATTCCGGCGTTCATCGCTTGGCGCTCAGCCGCAGCCTTCACAGCGAAGTTGGATGAGGCTAGCTCTGGTATAGCCAATCTTCTACCAAAAAGCGTGATGGTGTAGCCACGTTCTCTAGCTTCTGCGATTGCATCATCCATGTACTGCTTCACAGCAGGGAAGCTCTCAAAGTAGGAATCCAGAAACTCCTTGGCTTCGCCAGTTGAAATGTTTAGACGCTGCGCAAGCCCGTAAGCTTCCATTCCATAGGCCAAACCATATGAAACTGTCTTGGCATTCTCGCGCTGGTCTTTTGAAACTTGATCAGCCTCGATGTCAAACATTCGGGCGGCCGTAGCTCTGTGCACGTCAAGTCCTTGGTTAAAGGCTTCGATGAGTCCTGGATCATCTGCCAAATGAGCAATGCAACGCAGCTCAATCTGGTTATAGTCGGCGACTAGCAACTGATTGCCCTCTGCCGCGATAAAGGCAGTTCTGAATCGTTTTCCCATCTCGGATCTCGCCGGTATATTATGCAAGTTCGGGTTCTCGCTGGAGAGGCGGCCAGTCCTGGCCACCGTCTGCCTAAAGCTTGCCCGTATTCTGTCGTCGTGATCGACTACATCAAGCAACGGCTGGCCATAAGTTGAACGCAGTTTCTCCACAGCTCGGTATTGCAGAATAGTTTCGACAATCGGATGGTCCCCTCGGATCTTCTCGAGCGCTGCCTGGTTGGTAGAGAACCCGGTCTTGGTCTTCTTATGTGCCTTAAGACCGAGCTTTTCAAACAAGATTGTCTGCAGAACCTTTGTAGAGTTGACGTTGAAAGACTCCCCTGCAAGTTCTTGCACCTCCGTTGAGAGACGTTCAGACTCTGACAGCATCTCTTCAGCTAGACCCTTTAGCACCGCACGGTCAACGCCAATCCCAAAATCCTCCATACGAGCAAGCGACCGAGCCAGCGGCACCTCAATCTCGTTGAAAAGTTGCGTAAGGTCCTGTTCATTCAATTTGCTCTGCAAGACAGGCGCCAACAGTGCTGCTGCACTAGCTTCTTGACAGACCAACTCATCAGGTGTGTTGGAGTCGTCAAACAAGAGCTGGCCTTGGGCTTGGGTTTCAATCTCAGGAAGTTCAATACCTAGGAACCCACTGACTTGCTCTTTGAGACTGTAGCCAATCCTGCCTGTGGGATCACTCAAATAGCCAGCTAACGACAGGTCGAAGCCGTCTGCCAAATCAAGACCGTAGTTTGCGAGAACTGTATGGGCGCCTTTAATAGAATGCACTGCACCTGAGGTGCCGGCTCTATTAAGAAGGTCGACAAGCTCGCCTAGCTGGTTTGGTTCAAAGCTTGCGAGCGGGCACACAAGAACCGAGTCACCATCGGCACTGACAGCCAAGGAATCTGAGTTAGCTCCAGTGATCGAATAGCCAAACGATTCAGATTCAGCTAGCAGTTCCAGGATCTCGGATGCGGTGACACATTTTGTTGAGTATTCGATGTTTACAGTCTGTTCAGTTGACTCCAACCCAAACGCTTCCAGCAGACGCCCAAACACCCCGCCGAATTCGAGAGACTCAAACACTTCCCTGACGCTGTCAACATCGATCTCGACAGGCTTGAGAAGATCCTCAACGTCGGGCAATCCTTCGACATCGGTGAGTAATTTCATAACGTCGAGATTGATCTCCACGTTCTCGCGGTTCTCTTCCAAATTTGAACGCAGTTTTGGTGTTTGGCTGTCCAAATGGTCATAGATGTCTAACGCCCCGCCGTAACTGTTAATCAATTTCGCAGCTGTTTTCTCACCAACTCCAGGCACTCCTGGAAGATTGTCAGACTTGTCTCCGCGGAGCGCTGCATAGTCGACATAGAGCCGAGGGTGCACACCAGTGCGGTCTTCAATACCAGCCTCATCGTAAATCGCGTAGTCTGTCACGCCACGCTTGTTGTAAACCACCTTTATATACGGATCAGACACCAGCTGGTAGCTATCTCGATCACCTGTCACTATCAGAGCTTCAACTTCTTTGCGTTGGGCTGCTGAAGCCAATGTTGCAAGCAAGTCATCTGCCTCAATACCAACCTGGTCAACTTGAGGAATACCAATTGCTGCAAGGACCTCTTTGACGACGCCTAATTGCGAAATCAGCTCATCAGGTGCTTTGTCTCTGTTGGCTTTATAGCTTTCGAGCTGCTCATGCCGAAATGTTGGCTCTCGCCGGTCCCAGGCGACAACCACTCCATCTGGTTTGTGGTCCTTAATAAGGTAGATCAACATGTTCGTGAAACCGAGCACTGCATTAGTGATCTGGCCAGAAGTTGTTCTAAGATCCGGAGGTAGTGCGTGGAAGGCCCTATAGGTAAGCGAATTTCCATCTATCAGCATCAAGCGGCGAGTCATGACCCTAACCTAGCGGAAAAGCTTCAGCGTTCGCTCAACGCATCTAGTAAAGCATCCTGCTTCGTTTCAAGCCTCGTGATTCGCTCTAGGATTTCAGTCCTGTTCTTCACCATGACTTCAAGAGTTCTGCTAGCTTGCTTTGCTTCATTCTGCAATTGCGGCGTCTCAGCGACCATCGAACGCATCCGAGCCTCATCTGCGACATCTCTGAAGTGTTCAATCTGCTCATCCAAGACCACCACTTCGTGGCGTAGCCCAACAAGCTCTGCTGTTAGTGTCTTGAGACGCTTTTTAATAGCTTTAGACATATTGTAGAACTTAACACATTAGGGTCTTTGGCCATCGACGTCAGCTTCGTAATCGAGTTGCCACAGTTTCTTTGACGTCTGACCAGCCAAGATCAGTAACGCTACACAATTTAGTGCAACTATGAACGGAACACCCCAACTGAAAATAGCGATGCCCGCAATCGTTACAAAGGTGTTGAGAGCGATATAGCTGATGCGAACTTCGGTAGGTCCAATTCCGTAATAGGCAACTTGAAATTGGTTGGTTGCGGCAAAGGATAAAAAGGAAACCGCCATGGTTGCTCCCGTTATAAGGAGAAGAATCATGAAGAGTAGTTGCAGCCACCAAACGTCCACCAAAAACGAATAGGCAATCACAATGCTGCCCGCAAAAACAAAGTCGAGAAGATGATCAGCAAAGAACCCCCACTTAACTAAACCTTGTTTGCGGTACTTACCAAGAGACCCGTCTAACGAGTCGGTCAACCACTGCAAGAACACCATCACTGAAACGCCATGGAGCCAATGAAGATTATCCTGTGCGAGATAGCCGAAGAAAACGATGAGAACCGACCACAAAGCTGTCAATGCTGTTAGATGATGGCTCATTATTGGACGTGGAATCTTCGGCACCGCCCAATCAATAAAAGAACGTTCATAGGCTCCAAGAACCGAAGTCCCTTTCTTCTTATCTCCTGCGAAGGCTTGCTCTGGCATCGCTACCAAGATACCTCAAAGATGGCCTTCTCTTAGAGACCAACGGGATAGACGCCTCAAAGATTCCGACGAACCGAGTCCGTTGAATCCGTTCCAGTAGACCTCGGAAAGTGTGTTGTAAGCGGAGCTCCGTCAAGCCCTAGCGAGCGTGCTCTAGCCTCCGCTTCAGAGAGCGAGATGAGCTCTGCGACACTTACGATCAAACGACTCCTTATACCTGAGGCATAGTGAGGAACCATTTGCGTTTGGTCCCACACGGATAACGCTCCGGGTGCGAACTGAACAACATCCTGTCGCAGTGAGTCGGGATAGTAACATGCAGCCGATAACTCGTATGTGTCAGACTCAAAGAATCTCTCAGCCGGATAACCGATTTCGGCAAGCACAAAGATCGTACTACTGGTAAAGCTCAAAACAATTCTGGCGGCGAGCCTTACCATTCCGGCTTGCAGATTTAGGCCATCGGCATGCACTTCCGATTCGTAGTAACCACCGACAGATAGTTGACTTTCGATTTGAGCGTTCCCACTGAAACCAACGAGAACTAAGCGTTGGCCTATCCCATCGTGAAGCTTCATAAGCACATTCGCCCTCTCATTGCCAATAGCAATTCCTGGGATCGCAGAATGGAAGTATACTTCCTTATCGATTCCAGCTTGCCTCAATGACACACGACGGCTGAATACGCTTTCCCCTCTTTCTCCTAATAGCTTCCCATCCCGTAATAAAGACTGCAAACACTCAAGCTCAGGCCCAGTCAGACCAGTGTCGAGTTCCGTGAACCCAGATCGACTACCTGGCTTATGTTCCAAGGGTAATCTGAATGTATAAGCCTCGCCCAACGCCACGCCTCTCATTCTAGCCCGTTGATAGGGTTTATGTCTGAATTCAATACCTAGAACTAGACTGGGAAACAAGTGCCTTGTCGGCGTTCGCAATGCTCGTCATTCCGCCCCGCTCGATTGGGGGGGGCTGGAATCTCTATTAGCCACTTGGCACATTCCGTTAGAGATCCTGCCTAGGCGCTGAGCCTCTAGAGATGACAAGTTAGACCGCACCGAACTGGCGAGTGCCCGGGGAGGGACTTGAACCCTCACGACCCGAAGGCCAACGGATTTTGAATCCGTCGCGTCTGCCAATTCCGCCACCCGGGCAAGGTGTGCTAAGGCCCCGCCAACTATAGCAGGGTCAGTCACCTATCTGGCCTTATTCTATAGAACTCAGCCGCAGCGCACGTCGAAGTTAGCCCTGGCCTGAGATACTCGCCATTGAGTTTGCTAAACGGAGCGAAAGATATACAGTATATGAGACCAAATCGCGCCCAAAAAACAGACGAATCATCGTTTATACTTAAGGGAACTACGGAGTAGCAGCTTATGCCAGCACCAATGATTGCATTCACTTTCCCAGGCCAGGGCGCCCAAAAGCCAGGCATGGGACAAGCTTGGAAGACTCACCCTTCTTGTGAACTAGTTGAGGAGGCATCGGAGGTCACCTCTCGAGATGTCGCCAAGCTCCTGCTCGAAGCCGACGCTGAACAGCTTCGGCTCACTCACAACTCGCAACTCGCAACCTTCGTTGCAAGCATGGTCGCTCTTGACGCTGTTGAAAGAGTCGGCGTTGATGCTGCATTCTATGCAGGACATTCACTCGGCGAATATTCAGCGCTCACCGCTGCCGGAGTTTTGAGCTATTCGGCTTCACTTAAGCTCGTCGCCGAACGAGGCGAAGCCATGCAACAAGCTGCTGAAGAAAATCCAGGCACAATGGCTGCAGTCATAGGCTTGGATGATGCCGAGGTTGAGCTTTGCTGCTCTCGGGCTATCGGCGATGTGTGGGTTGCCAACTACAACACTCCAGGACAAGTCATTGTCTCGGGCACACAAGAAGGAATCGATGCAGTAGCTGAAGAAGCAAAAGCTGCTGGCGCTCGTAAAGTTATGCCAATCAAAGTCGGTGGAGCTTTCCACACTTCTTTGATGTCGCCTGCTAGAGATCGCTTAGTTAAAGCAATCGCCGAAACAGAACTTCGGGCCGCAACCCAACCAGTCTACGCAAACGTTGATGCGCAGCCACACAGCCATGCGGCTGACTGGTCCAAGCTCCTTGCAGCACAACTCACCTCTCCCGTGCGCTGGTCACAAATAGTTCAGAATTTGGCTAGCGATGGGGCCAATGTATTTGTCGAACTAGGTGCTGGTAAAGTCTTAAGTGGAATGATGAAACGAAGCTTGCCTGAAGCTGAGGCTATTTCAGTCAGTTCACCTGAAGAAATAGACGCTCTTGTAGAACGCTTAGCTGGTGTTGCCGAAAGTGGCGACGACCCAAAAGAAGTGGGGGGAGAAGTTCTCTACGCCGTTGAACGTCTCGTCATAAGCCCCACCTCAGGTGTATTTGAGCCAGTGATTGACCTAACACAGTCAGCTAAAATAAAGCGAGGGTCAATTATCGGAACTGTTGGCGACACCGAAGTTCGATCTCCATTTGAGGGGAGCCTACAAGGCCTCCTCGCACTCAAAGGCGAAAAGGTAAACACTTCCCAACCATTGGCGTGGCTTAGATTAGAAACTTGAACTC
>JAHDFH010000116.1 GCA_020628305.1 Acidimicrobiales bacterium
GTTCCAGCAACACCGCCTGCACGCCCCGATGCGCCAGATGGTAAAGCGTAGACACGCCAATGATGCCACCGCCAACAATAACTATCGGGGCAGAAGTAGGCAGGCTGGAAGTCATGGGATCAAGTCTACCTGCACCATCACCGCGTCATCAAGCAACCGTGTTCTTAAGGTTGGCGCACCGTGAAGCTTGCCAGCACTGAATGGTTTGATGAATGCGGCGTGGCATGGTTGCAAACCCCACCCGCATAAAACTACCCAGTGAAAACAACAAACGCTAACTTTATCCACCTAGCTCAGCAAAACAGACGACATGCTGGCAGTTCGGGGAGAGAGAGTAATTTGGGGGCGGGGCTAAACGACGTTGCAGGCTTAATGGTGGCCAGGTACAGAATCGAACTGAATACACGGGGATTTTCAGTCTCAAAACGGCGGGATGCCACATTTAGATTCAATAAGTTAGCGATTCATGTTGGCTCTCGCTGATGTATGAAGCTGAGTGATGCAGTGCTAAATCACAAAAGATATACGCTTAGGCTCACTGTAACGATAGATTGGAGGTTTGCAGTCGTTTGGCTAATGCTAGGTAAAACTTCTCAACGATGGGAATACATTTCAATCATAAGCTAGGAGGGAAGCCGATTCGGGGCGAGCGTTGCGTCACCACATGAGAGCATACTGTGTATCAATTTATCGAACAGCCCTGCGCTCCGGATGCACTGAACATGATGTTCATTTCCATATCCTTTTCCTCTGTACGGTGTATTTCAAACGGTTTGACCACTCGTTAGGTTCCGCTGGATCAAGAAGCCGAACAGCGCTGAGCTAACCTTCTAAGTCTTCCAACTTGCTTAACTAGCACGTACCCAAACGATCAAACATTATTCAGCGAGGCAATGATGCTGCTGACAAAGCTAAACTAATACCACCTTGAACTATAGATTCAGCGCATCTGCAATGGCGTGCGCAACCGGAGGATGCGATAAGTAACCTGGGATCGCATGCGCATCTTTTCCTGGGTTATTAAAATCAGAGAGGTTTTCAATCGATTCAGAGAAAAGTGGCGCACTAAGGCTTCGATTTAAGGTAATGAAATCATCTGGATCACGAAGATTGATCCAGCGTCGAACACTGTCGGGCGTTTCAAATGACGGCCCAAGCCCGCGTTGAACGGTAGACAAAGTTAACGGAGAACCGACGGTTACGTACAGTGGAACCGTGACGGTGCGATCGGACTGATTAAGCGCTCGCAAGAGTTTGAAACTCACCACCGTGCCAAGCGAATGAGCTACCAAAACCATCGGTCCACTTTCTAGCTGTGGCAATACTTTCGTATCGACAGCGCTGGTCGCTTGAGGTTGTTTAAGGTAGGCATATGCTTGGTCAAGCAAACGAACCGCAATGTCCCCTCGAAAGGGAGAAATTTTTTCCAGCAGACTCACGATAGCGTTGATTCTGCGATCCATCGGGAATCCTTGCTCAACAGCGGTAAAATGCCCTGCCTCTGACGTCTGTCGCTCTTGTTCCTCGCGAATGTCACTTCGACTAATTTGTTCTAGTTCCGCTTGTTCCTCTAAACCCTCAACAAGAAATTCGGCGAAGGCTCGATCAGCACCGGGTTCAGCACCTTGTGCAATAGCACCGGAAGCTTTTCTGTTAGCCAGATCAAAGAGAATGTCACCGTAATAGGGCATTGATACATCAATGTGACTTAACGCGCCAGGCTGAGCTAGCCCTTCCTCTATATCATCAATCCAGTGCTGCTTTAACTTGATTGGATCTTTGCTTTGTTGATTGATTCCGTGTAACAAGACAAGACGCATGAGATGACCTCAGGTTATTAAATCAATAAGTAAATCACCGCCTATCGCATCGAGTGTTGTAAAAGGCGAGGGCAATAGATATTGACTAACTTCGGAAAGGCGTGCGGGGTATAAATCAGGTCTACCCTCCGAATCGAGTAAACCCCACCCTTGCCGTAACCATGGAAACGCGCCGGCGACCACGCCAGTTGCGCTCGGTGTTGCTTCCGTCATATAGAACGGCAAACCCCGTTCCATATGCGATTCGGCCACACTCGGAATCTCAACATGAACCGTGCCGTCGTCATTACGGCGAGCAAGCAATCGTCCCAGTAGTGCAATATCGAATGGAATAGGCTCATTTCGTAATGCATAATAGTAAGCAGTGCGGTGAACATTTGCGATGTCGCCCATAGATTCGTGAAGGTACGCCGCTAACACACCAAGTATTGGATCGGCGTGTTTACTTCTCCTTAGTCGTGCTAGGAATTCAGGCGCTTGTTCCCTCAAAAGCGCTCCGGCTCGAAGCTCAGTCATTGCTTTTTCTGTTTCTACCGCATAGGGGTTATCGATTGCGCGAAAAATAACGGCTTCGGCACCAAAGCTATCGAGTGTAAAATTCGCGACAAACCGAGGAAGCGCCGCTGCACCTACCCATCTGCCGTCTGCAAGCTCCACAAGCAGAGGCAGCGGTCGCTTTAGCTCAAACCCACCAGTCCACGAAAAATTGTTGTTGTCATCACTCGTCGGCTCTACTCTCCACCAGCTAGAATCTGAAGAAACAGCGGTCTCCAACATGGCGACCGCGGACGGACCAACAATCGCTCGAACTGCGGAGTCGCCTGATACACTGAACCCAGATCCAGTCTCAAAATGCGTGGGGCGCTGTTCGCTTCCAAAGGCAGCACGAAGTACGGCCGCTTCTTTCTCCCGCATTTCGCGCGTAGTAGCGATAAGTGCCAAATCACGTGACATTACATCAGCCATGTTGTGGCGCGGCAGTTGATTTGATTGGGTGGTATCAAGTGATTGAAGTCCAGCATCGCTACCACGGTAGGCCAACATTACAGTACCGTCTGCGTCACCACGAACCTGCACCTTACTTCGGGTCTCTAACGTTGTCCAGCTTTCACCCGCATTCGGTAAGATTCGGCTTTCCTTGTTAGTACCACTTAGGCTGGTAACTAGCAGATTTTCGGGATCTGGCCAATCCACTAGCCGTTGCTGACTTTCATTCCCCACTTCTTCCAGTTCCACATACACATGATTTGGGGGGCGTATGGCCGTTGTCACCGCAGGATTCAATACGGCACCGTATCTTGCTGCGAGAACAGGGACTTCTTCCTCCATGAAGTCGGCAAGACTAAAGTTGGTTATGCCCAGCGAGGGAGTTTGAGGGTCAAACGCTTTTGCGTATTGACCATCAAGCGCCTCAACAAAGAGCCCTGAAAACACACATCGACTCTCATCAGGTGTTCGCCCAGGAATCATCCAAGCAGCACGAGAAGGAGATGCCGCAAACCAAAGATCCATTTGCGGAATCTTTTCATCATAGCTACCACGATATAGAACGGGATCTCCTTCTAAATCTCGAGTCGTGAAATCGACCAAGGACCGGCAGGCATCGGATACAAGAATCATTTGCTCTATGCCGTAGCGCATCAGTCGATCCCTGAGTACCGATACCGCAACGCCACGTCGTTCGTTATTCCACTGTGAAAGTAACCACAAATCGTTAGCGGCTCCTGTGGACAATCCATGCCCGGCGAAATACAACAATAGCCGATCGGCCCCACCAAGCAAAAGCTCGTCTAGTTCAGCTCGGACCGTGTCAATACCGACGGGTGTCCGTTCATCTGTAATCAGACGCGTTTCGTAGCCATTTTTTCTGGCCCAGCTCGATATTTCGTGCGCACCATTCACCGCACCGCGTAAATAATCGAGAGGAGGGGCGTCCCCCACGCCAATCGCTAGACATTTTTTTTTTTACCATTTGCCGGGCACCCTGTACAAACACGATTTCTTATAGACCCGCTGTTCAGCGAACTCGTTAAAATTGAGAGCCTGATTCAGTCGCTAAGCCCCACCGCTCAGCATAATTAAATTCTTAAACTAAAACAAATCCATTGATAAAAATATCCATGTTAATAGTTGTTAAAGACACTTTCTAGGAGCCACTAATCTATGTAATCCCCCCATTCTCCACGGTCGTTTTCAGTAGAAATCAAGCCGCCATTAAAAGTGTTGAGGGTGGTACTCCACCAATTGCTGTATTTGGTCTTTCGTTGTTGTAGGTCCAGAG
>JAHDFH010000117.1 GCA_020628305.1 Acidimicrobiales bacterium
CTGAGAGCTTCTTCCAACTGCTGAAACGCGAACGGATCAGGCGTCGGACATATCCCACTCGCGACGATGCCAGACAGGACGTGTTGGACTACATCGAGATGTTCTACAATCCGAAACGCAAGCACACGAACAACGGCATGCTGTCGCCCGTTGACTTCGAAGAAAGACAGCTCAAACTAAAACAGGCGGGTGTCTAGGAAACGAGGGGCACCTCAATCTCTTCATTCTGTTGGCCAAAAGCTTGGCTTTGAAGTCCGAGGAACTCACGTCTAAGCTGGTGGTTCCGTTGCTATACGGCCTTGCCTATTTATCGGCGGCGTTGGCCAAGAAACTAGACAAATCAGTGGCTGCAAACCGCCCACTAAAAGGGCGGTGCTTATGCCGCATAGTAAAATTCGATGAAGCTCAAAGGGATACGAAAGAATGGATGAGACCCAAGTAAAGATCAAAAACTTGCTTGTTTTTGTCTCAGTTATTTTAGCGTTTGCCGCTTTGTACTTTGCCCGAGATATGTTGCTTCCTGTTGTGATAGGTTTGCTTGTTGCCCTGACACTCAGCCCGGTAGTTCGGACGCTTGCGCGAGCTAAGATACCTGAGCCGATCTCGGCCTTTGGGCTTATACTTGGAGCGCTCTGCATACTGGGCTTAGGAAGTTACATTCTCAGCGGCCCGATCACAGCTATTTTGGCTGATGCACCTTCAATGGGTGTTGAACTTCAGCAGAAGCTCAGAGGTGTCTCGGGTTTTCTAAAGGACGCTCAAAACGCAACGGAGCAGGTCGAAGAAATTGCTTCTGGGGGGGGCGATAGGACGCCTGTCGTGGCGGTAGAACAACCGAGTTTGCTAGTATTTGCAGCCGGGAGTGTCGCCAACTTTATGGCACTGACTGTTGTCGGGCTCATATTGGCGCTCTTCATCCTAGCGTCAGGAAACCTCTTCTATGTGAAGCTCATAGACTCCTTTTCCAGTTTCGCCGACAAGCGTCGCGCCGTTGCGACCGCACGCGAAATCGAGCAACAGATTTCACGCTACTTTTTGACGATAACATCCATAAATGCCGCTCTCGGTCTGTGCATTGGTGCGGCGATGTATGCAATTGGTTTGCCAAACCCAGAGCTTTGGGGAGTGCTCGCTTTTATTTTAAATTTTCTCCCCTTTATCGGCGCCGTAACCGGGGCGTTGCTCGTTGCCGCCTTCGGTATTTTGAGTTTTGATACGTTGGGCTTTGGGTTGTTGCCGGCAGCGATATACTTGTTGCTGACGTCTATTGAAGGACAGTTTGTGACACCTCATGTCCTAGGCAGACGGCTTGAGCTCAATACCGTCTCTGTATTTTTGACTGTCATTGTTTGGAGCTGGCTCTGGGGTATACCGGGTGCGCTCATGGCCGTCCCGTTCCTCGTCTTGCTCAAAACCACTTGCACCAACGTTCCCAGCTTAAACGTTCTCGGTAATTTTCTCGGGCCGCAGCTTTCCACAGACACCGGCTCGAACGCATGACAAAACTCGCATCTGCCTGCCAGAACTCTTCAACTGAGAATGTTGCGCATATCGAACAAGGGGTCGAGCCGTGACTTTGACGATCTGGACACTGGTACTGTTCTGCCTGATTGCGACGTTCTTACCATTTACCAAATATCCTCATGGGGCAGTTCAGGGCCTTGGATTTATCAGGCTGCAGATGCTGTTCTTAATGGCAATAGTGAGCGTCGGCTCAGTAGTCTACCTCGAGGGAAGCAGTCTTATCTTGGCAGTTACCCTACTTTTTACGTCTGGCATCACAAACCTGCTCTACATCGCAAAATTTACTCCTATTTGGAGAGTTCAGTCCCTACAGGCCGACCAAGGACGAACGGAAACACAATTGCATCAGTTCACGGTTATCGTCGCGAACGTAAAGCAGTCAAATCGCTTTTACAGGCGCTTCCTGCGAATGGTTGAAACTGAAGAGCCTGACATATTGCTCGTCGTTGAAACCAATCAGACTTGGCTCGATGCGATTGGGCACCTCAAGCAAAAATACCTATATCACGTGGAAGTGCCGCACGACACGGGCTACGGCATGGCTATCTACTCAACTCTAAAGCTGACGGAAACCTGTGTGGCAGAATTGGTGACCGAAGGCGTGCCGTCTATCCGCGCTGCCGTTCATCTTCCCGACGGCGGGCGCTTTCGACTTTATGCAGTACATCCAGAACCTCCCGTACCGTATGATCACACAAAGGCACGAGACGGCGAAATCGCGCTGGTTGGACTTCAGGCTAAAGAAGATCCGCTGCCAGCCATCGTCACAGGCGATCTCAACGACGTCGCCTGGTCAACAACAACACGACGGTTTCAGCGGCTTTCCGGTCTGCTTGACCCCAGGGTTGGCAGAGGATTCTACGCAACCTTCAACGCGTTCTACCCGATTTTTCGCTGGCCGCTCGATCACTTGTTTCATAATCCGAGGTTTCGGTTGGTCGAGATGAGACGACTTCCCTCAATTAATTCAGACCATTTCCCCATGTTGTTTTCCCTCATGCTAACTGGGTGCGAGGGTGACGCTGTCCTTCCGGACGACCCCCGCAAGGATGAGGTCGAAGAGGTTGAAGAGCTCATCTCTGAAGCTCAGGAGGAAGATCGGGAACCTGTCGGAACTGATTGGGAACAGGAGTGATACGTAAACCATTATCGATCCGGAAGATGGAACTTTATCCTTCGACGACCGTTGGTGAGGCAGATATAAGGAGACTAACATGCTTCATTACGCACTCGTATTTCTCGTTGTCGCAATCATCGCAGCTGTCTTGGGCTTCGGTGGTATCGCTGGCACAGCATCCTGGATCGCTCAGGTTTTGTTCGTCGTATTCCTGGTCATGGCGCTGATCGCGTTCATCAGGCGAAACGCATAGCAACAGTGCATGAGTAATTCGCAGTAGAGAGAGATTAGCTCTGCTCACATGACAGATCATCAGAATGTTAGAGGAAGAGATGGCACATAACGATCGAAGCGAACACATAACGACGACCACGACAACTGGCGGGGGAGTGGGTATAGGCTTCGTAGTGGGAGCACTCGCCGTCATTGTTGGTATTTTGGCATTTGTCGTTTTTGGCGGCGCCGGTTCCAATGCAGGTGCAGATGACGTCAATATCACCATTGAGGGTGCAGGCGATGCCGTCGAAGGCGCTGCCGCTGCAGTTGAAGAGGCTACCTCAGCCAACTAATGAATTTCGCTTAGTGCTAATGCTGCGCCTCACGGACGATCGGACAGCATCAAAAACTAGCGATACTCTTGGCCCTTGCGCTCTAGCGCAGGGGCTTTTTGTTTGCTGACTAGCTACAGTCTGGGCGTCCCCAAATTAGCAACATAGCTCGCGTTATAAGTCAGCATTACTGTCGTATATTGAATGAATTGGCCGTGGATTCTTGGCCCCGATGAAAACCACCGTTTGTGACCGGACAAATTTTTTAATAGCAGACTTCGACGCTGCTTCGAAGAAAGTCGGGAAAGTCCGGCGATGCTGCCCTGAAATCATCTTGAAACTTAGTATTTGCGGTGAAGGTAGGCTATGCGGGTGCGACCGCCGCAATAGCTTGACTGGGTGAACGGCTCATTAGGGCCGTCCCCATCGCGGGATAGTGGCTCACGGATTCAAATCCCATGATTGCTCCGATAGTGGCAGCGAGCCCGCTTTGGCGAATGCTACATAACCGACCAATGACTGCTTTGTTGAGTGTTCTCGTGGTAACAAGATTGAGGGTGACATGGCACCCTAACTGCATTTTTTGACATTTTGGCTCCATTAGTTCTATATCGAACTATTGTCGTTCGATATAGAACTAATGGAGATGAGATATGAAACGTAGAGGCTTCTTAAAACTTGTTGGTGGCGGTGTCGTTTTGGGGGTTGGCGGGGTTGGTGCATTTGTCACCACTCGGACACCAGCCAATGCGCTGGCCCCGTGGTCGCTGGTCGGTACCTATGATGATCCGCGCAAAAACGCACTTTCGCACGCAATCCTCGCCCCGAACCCGCACAACCGCTGACCTGCTCCCCTTTGAGTCCGCTAATTTAGGTTAGCTCTGTTCAGGTTTTGG
>JAHDFH010000118.1 GCA_020628305.1 Acidimicrobiales bacterium
GCATCGGTTTCCGGAACCGTGAGCGCAAGTTCGATTCTTGCCGGGGGCACCAGGCGAAACTCGCTGTCGACATGACGACTTCTACCCATACCATCTGGAGCTGATCGGTACCTTCAGGTAACACCTCGCTCCGCGGATTCGCGGGCAGGTTTCGAGCCGAAGAAATCTCAATATTCGGCTACATAATTCGCCAATAACATACAGCACGATCTCAACCAGTCACACTAAGCGACATAGTTATTGACTCCACTCAGACAAAGACCTACTATAACGCACGTCGAATGTGTCACTTGGCGCCAAAAAAAATCATCTGCTAACGACACACCTTAAATCGTAGACCACCAGACTTACTCGCCACATCTAGGAGATCTGTGCACTTATCGTCAATCACAGTACGTGGCTACCGGGCAAGCGCCGAGGCCCCTCTGATATGCGAATTCCCAGGCAGATTCAGCGTCCTTGCCGGACCCAACGGTGGGGGCAAGACAACAATCTGCGACGCCCTATATCTAGCCCATTCGAAACGATTTCCCCACCTTCGAAGACCAGGATCGGATTCGCTCGGGTCCCGACCTCGAGAAATTGGGATTCGGTTCAGCCACTCAGAACCAGAAAGCCCTCTGGGTACCACCATGAAGACACGCCATACCACCCCTGATTGGAAGCGTGAACTGTTGCGAGACTTGGGATCGGTGCGCAGTACTTTCATTACTCCTCCTGAAGAACCAGATCGGTTCTTAGTCCTATCTCTTCCAGCTACCCGCAACCCGATTGACGAATTAGCCAGGCGCGAGGCTCGCAGTTTGATCGAGCTGCTTCGCTCTGAGCAACAGCGGATCCGTGGCCACCGCAATCTCTTTAACCTTCGTGACACGGCTCAACAGGCACTAGACCAGTTAGTCAAACATGATCTATTGAATTCGCTAGAGAATCGAATCGGGGCACACCTCAAGTCTCTAACATCAGGGGTACAACGCCAATTCTCGTTTGTTGGTAGGCAACGTGTTGATGACGATTTCCTCGCCCGCGTTCTAGAGTTACTCTTGACAGTTGTAGACGACCGGGCTTTGGCCCAACGTCTTGAACTGTCCGGATTAGGCTACGTCAACCTCCTTCATATTGCGGTTACGCTTGCAGCGATTCCAGGTGCTGACCTCATGGGGAGTCGCCCGAACGGCGAAGATCAAGCTATCGATCAACAGAACCAAGGTAGTGACTCTGTTGAGAACTTAGAACCGGCTTCCGAGGAACAATCTGAGTTAGATCATGACGAAGAGAACGCTACTGTTGAGGACTCATTTTTTCCCAAAGGTTCGTTTCATGCGACAGTCATCATCGAGGAACCAGAAGCACATCTACACCCTCAACTACATCGAGGTCTTGTCAAATATCTTCAACGAACAGTCAGAAGCCGACCAGAACTACAGGTAGTTCTAACCACTCATTCTGGTTCGATCATCAGCGCGTGCGACCCCAAAGAGGTTGTGATTTTACGTCGAGAGGAAGACGGCAGGAGGGTATGTCGGCCCATCGCAGACCTCCCGTTAGCGCCAAGTGATTTAGAACGAGTAGTGCGAATGACAGCACTACACCTAGATGCTAGCAGAGCGGCATCTCTATTCGCCGAGAAAGTGATTCTAGTCGAAGGAGTTACCGATGTTGTTCTCGTTCGACAGTTCGCTCGTGCCTGGGCTGGAGACAACACTAGTCGCAGGGACCAAGTTGATGCACTGACTATCGTACCCATTGGAAACAAGGTGGGTGAGTGGCCCGTTCAGCTCTTAGCATCACGAGATTTTGAGCTTGTCCAAAGACTCGCTATTTTGTTCGATTCGGATGACCGGGAATCAGATGAGCCCTCCTCCCCACCCAAGTGGCTATCAGACTACAGCGCCCGGGTCCGTGGCTTTGTATCCCACCCAACCCTTGAACCTTCAATAGTGACCGGCAACGAGGAACACATTGTTACTGTGCTCCAAACTATGAACATCCAGCCCCCCGTTGACATCACGTGCTCTTCGATAGACACGCTTTTTAGAACTAGGAAGAAAGGGGAACCTAAGGACCCCCCTAGAAGGAATAAGAGAAAGGCCGAGTTCGCGTACGAACTTGCGGGTGTTCTTTCATCTGCGATTGACAAGGGGGACGACATCACCGTGCCACCTCATATTGCAGAGCTCCTCAACTTTATGGTCGACGACCCAGCACGCCTTAGAGCCGATGAGGAAGAGTAATGAAACCACTACCTACCCCAACGGCGCTCCAACTCCAAGCAGCACGCGCCCCCGATCACTTTCTGATGATTGAGGCTGGTCCAGGAACGGGAAAGACCTTTACCGCCGCCGAGAGGTTTGGCCACCTAAACACCAAGAATTCAAACAAGGGCGTCCTCATATTAAGTTTTACGTCCGGGGCAACAAGTGTCATCGAGCACGCTATTCGTCGAAGATGGGGAAAAGGGGTACTTTCATCAACAAACCAAGTCGCTACGTTTGACTTCTTCTTTCGTTCGATTCTCAACTACCTCTTACGTTCAGAAACGCTTTCTTGGCCGGGCCGTGTTCTACAGATAAGCCCAGTTGATGAATGGGATCATCTGCAGCCTGCTCGTAAATATAAAACTGCGTGGTACCCGACTTTGGATGGGGCAACTGTTGTTTGCAGGAAACGTTCGGCTGAACCTGAGGAATATGTTATCACTGCCAAGTGTAGACTATTGCTACAACTTGAACAGGGTCTCTGCACCCACGACTACATCAGAACAATAGTCATGGAAGCAATCTCTAACATGAAAACCCAAGCCGAAGTAGTCGACTATCTGTCGACCTTTGCTTCGCATGTTCTGGTCGACGAAGCATTCGACGGCGACAAGATTGACATCGAACTACTTAAGTTATTTGAAAAAGCTGGCTGCTCGATCTCATTAGTGGGCGACCCTTGGCAAGCTATCTATCAATTCCGGGGGGCAGATCCACGAACAATCAGAACAGAGCTCTTGAAAGCGTACCCGTTCCGAACCATTAAGCTCAACGATTGTTTCCGATTTAGCCCAAAACTAAAACCGGTAATGGAGAGGCTACGATCGGGAGCCTCCTTTCGTAGTGCCAGCGAGGTCCAAACTCCCAATGTTGTTCTCGCACCAGGTTGGGACACGCTCTGGAGAGATACTAAACCAAACATAATTCCACTAGCTTTCGGACAGGTCCGAAACAAACTTGACGCTCTAATGAGTATCCTTCTTAGCTACTGTTTAAAAAACCGAGGAATGCCCGACGCCTGCCTTAGCGGCCGCTCCCACACGATGCTCGGAATAGACAAATCTCTCGCACAGGACCAGGGAGCCGTCGCTTTTGGGCCGATTTTGGATCTCCTAAAGGAACCAAACCCGAAGACTGATGAGGCACTAGATCTGCTCTCCCTGGTTCCGAAACAATTCTTCGGGGCTGACAGAAAGTTACCGATTAGTGATTCCTACCGGGAGAAGTACGAACCAAAGCTCCTTAACTTGGCAAAGCGAGTTTCTCACAATGGTTCACTTACTCCCGGCATGAGTATTCACCAGGCCAAGGGCGAGGAATGGGACCGGGTAACAGTTTTACTTTCTCAGCAAGACGTCAAAGACCTTGGTTCGGGACTCGACATAGACGAAGAGAGACATCGCTGTTTGTACGTTGGACTCACACGGGCTCGGCAAGAAATTGGGATTCTCGTTTCAAGACATGACCGTGTCACCAGGTAATCGTCACAGTGTTGGCTGACCTTGAAGCAGTGTTCGATAAAGTGAATCATCAGTGAACTGCCATACGGCGCCCGGTTTAACGAAGGATCAGATCGCACCCGCTGTTTTGGGCACATACAGAAATATAGTGAACTAACCCTTCCTATTATCGATAGCGGTTCAAAATATAGCTCCTATGCCTGGAGTAGTAGGATTTCGTCTGGTCGACAAGCGCCCCTCCTCTAGCTTACGTATTACTTTCTAGGGCATGTAGGCAGCTTGATTGGCAAGATGAGATCGTTGAAGATAGTATTCGAGCGTTTACATCGTTGGAGGTTGTTG
>JAHDFH010000119.1 GCA_020628305.1 Acidimicrobiales bacterium
GGCGAAAGCTTGAATCTCCCAGTATTGCTGCTTGATGTTTCTCAAGACCCGGCGACTATCACTGCACTAATCGCTGAAGGTAACTTCTTGACACAGCTAGCTGAAATCACAGAAGACGACGCCATCATCTACAACACCACAGATGTTGACTCGACACCAAATACCGACCCAGCAGACGACATTCAACCACTGCTACCAGAAGATCCAACAGACGACATCATCGATAACACCGATGGCGACGAAGATGACCACGACATCGCCGGTCTAAACGTCAACCCTGTCTATGACTTGGCACTACGCACCAACGTAATTGACGACTCAACCAACTTGGAGACTGTAGTTCCTGGCGACACAATCGAATGGTTCCACACCTTAACCAACCAGGGCAATCTTCCTGCTAACACCGAAGGCGAAGGCGTTGAAATCATCAACTACATCCCAACAGGTCTAACCTTCACTCCAGACAACACCGAATGGGTTGACAACGAAGACGGCACTGCAAGCTTCTTCATAACAGAAGTAATCATGCCTGGCGACACCTATGCACTACCACCGTTGATGATGGATCATCACTATTGGTCGAGCTCGATGGGCACATCACGAACGTAGCAGAAATTGCTGCAGATGATGCTGAAGAGTACACACTCACAGATATCGACTCTGAACCAGATGCTAACATCGCTAATGATAATCAGCCATCTAGTCCAGAAGATGACACCGATGACACCACAGACAATCTGAATGGTGATGAAGACGACCACGATCTAGCTGGTATCAACTACCTACCAACCTATGATCTGGCTCTTCAGAAGGAAATCACTTCAGACGAATCAGGCGATGGAACACTAGACCTCGGAGAAACATTCACCTCGACCATTACCGTCACTAACGAAGGTGATGTTCTTGCGAGCGATATTGAGATCACTGACTTCGCTCCGGAGTTCACAACCCTCGCAGACGACGCATGGACCGTAACCGGAACAGACACACAAGGACGACAAATCATCGTCTACAACGAAATCATCGAAGAAATCGCACCAGGTGAGACAGTGACCCTAACAATCGACCTCACAGTCGACACCGATCATCGCTTCGCAGAAGATGACATCGTAGTGAATGCTGCAGCGATCACTGATTCTGACGCCGGGGAGTTTGGCTTTGAGGACATCGACGACGACGAGCAAGACACAGCCGAAATTCCAACTGTGCCAACTCCAGAATCAGACAACCTAGCCTTCACTGGCGCAACAACACGAAATATCGTACTGTTCGGTATAGCACTAGTCGTTCTCGGTCTTGTGGCAGCACGCCGCAACCGAGAAGACGAGGCGCTCGCATAAAACAGCGTTCGGGGAACGTTCGGGAACAGGTCCGAATGGTTCCTTGTCATCCCCCGACGCTCGACGCAGAAGGACAATCTCTAACCAACAACAAGCACCCAAACCAGACCATCTGCACGCTTCCCACACGGTTCACTCTGACTTGAATGCCGTTAGAGATTCCTCGGCGCCATTGAGCCTCAGAATCAACAGACAAATTAGCCCGCAGCCGTCGCGTTCTGGCGCGTCCCTAACGCTCAGCTCCAAATTTTGTATGTTTGATCTCTGAACTCAGCGAATGTACCGTTTGTGATCGAGGTGCGCATTCGAGCGACAAAATCCATGAGCCAAGCCAGATTGTGAAGGGTTAAGATCTTGCCAGCGGTTGGTTCGTTGGTGACAAGAAGATGACGCAGATACGCACGTGAGTAGCGTCCTGTTTGGTCTGTTGAAAAGCTTGGATCAATTGGTGACGGGTCTAGTTCGAACTTTTTGTTCTTTAAGTTCAACCGCCCTTCAGACGTTAAAGCAGTGCCATGTCGGGCAAGCCTGGTTGGCATCACACAGTCGAACATATCTACACCAGCAGCTACTGCTTCTACCAACCCAATCGGGTCACCCAAACCCATGAAATATCTTGGTTTCTCATTTGGCAACGCCTTGATTGCCGCCTGAAGTGCGGGAACCATCTCTTGGCGAGACTCTCCCACTGACAGCCCACCTATGGCGTAGCCGTCAAAGCCACCAAGTTCAACGGTTCGCTCAGCTGACTCGACTCTAAGGTCTAGATCCACTCCCCCCTGACAGATTCCGAACAGAGCTTGAGTTGGGTGGTTGTGATAGTCAAGGCAACGCTGCCCCCATCTGAGGGTTAGTTCCATGTCTTTAGCTAAAGACTCTTTTGTTGCTGGCAGTTCTGAGCAAACGTCAAACATCATTGCAATGTCAGAGCCAAGATCTTGTTGCACCTGCATTGAGCTTTCGGGAGTCATTTCAACCTTGGCGCCGTCGTAGACGGAGTTAAACACCACACCGCGCTCTGAAATTTTGGGTTTCAGGGAGAATATTTGGAAACCACCAGAGTCGGTAAGAATATGACCGTCCCATCCCATGAACTGATGAAGTCCGCCGAGCTGAGCAATCTTTTCTGATCCTGGTTTTTCCATCAGGTGATACGAGTTACCAAGAATGATAGGCGGGTCTAGACGTTCTATATCGGATGTATCAAGCGTCTTGATAGCGCCTCGGGTGCCAACTGGCATAAATACCGGGGTTTGGATCTGCCCACGATTGCTAGTAATGGTAGTAGCTCGTGCATCACCATCTCTATGAGTTTCCTGGACCTTGATCTTCACCCGTTCAGCGTAGAGCGAACCGATGCATTTGCGGCATCTCTTAGTTCTTTGCGCGATCTAGAAGCATGCAGTCACCGAGAGACAAGAATCTGTAGTCGTTGTCAAGAGCGGCCGAGTAAATGTCCTTCCAAACTGGCCCAACGAAGGCATCAATCATCACTAACAGTGAAGACTCTGGTACGTGGAAATTCGTTAGCATTAGGTCCACTACTTTCCAGTCAAACCCTCGTGATATGAACAGCTCTGTCGCTCCGCTGAGCTGGTTCGTCGCCGCTGCTGACTCTAGGGTTCTAACCACTGTGGTGCCGATAGCGATCACTCTTTTAGCACTCGAAACTTTGTCCCACACCGGTGGTGAGATTTCGTAGCTTTCTGAGTGCATTATGTGATCTTCAATAGAGTCAACTGATATGGGTTTGAAAGTTCCTATGCCCACCTGTAAATCGACTGCGACCACTTCTACTCCCGCATTTTGTATACCTTCCAGCAGCTCGGCTGTGAAGTGAAGCCCTGCAGTTGGAGCTGCGGCAGAGCCGACTCGATTTGCATACACCGTTTGGTAGCGATCTTGATCTTTGAGCTTTTGATGAATGTAAGGTGGCAAAGGCAACTTGCCAACGGCTTCAGCTAAGTCAGCGTCGAGCAACTTCACCAGCCTACGTTCATCTATGACAGCAACAATTTCAACTAGCGGAGTTTCGCCCTGGTATAGCACGGTTCCCACTGGAAGGCGTTTACCTGGTTTGACTAACGCCTGCCACTCGTTGTGTTTACCTGTTGGCTCTAGCAGCAGCACCTCGGCCTTGCCGCCGGTTGATTTAGTTAGCTCGAGCCGCGCCGGACGGACTTTTGTGTCATTCACTACAACAACGTCGCCCGCCTGTAGGTGTTCAAGAATACTCGACACCTGCGTATGCGAGATACGATCATCTGTGTAACGCAGCATCTTGGCTGAGTCTCTTGGTTCAACAGGAACTTGCGCTATCGCTTCTTCAGGCAGGTAATAGTTGAAATAGTTAAGCGATCTGTGATCAGGTGTTGAGCTCACTCAAAGAGCTTAGCCTCATCAGACAGAATTATTTCATTCGCTACCGGTGCTTCTAAACCAAGGTGTGTCCAGGCAGAAGCGGTCGCAACTCGGCCTCGAGGTGTCCGCATTAGCAAACCAAGCTGAATCAAGTAAGGCTCTAGAACGTCTTCAACTGTTTCTGTTGGCTCTCCTACGGAAATAGCGAGTGTTGATAGTCCTGCTGGGCCACCGTCAAAGCGTTCACACAAGTTGCGCAGCAGACGAAGATCTACCTTGTCTAAGCCAAGCTCATCTACACCAAATAGCTCGAGCCCTGCTGATGCAGTTGCAT
>JAHDFH010000120.1 GCA_020628305.1 Acidimicrobiales bacterium
ACTTCACAAAATATGACGAGCACGCCGTGAAACAGATGGGGCGGAACATTGAACTAGTGCGGTATCGCAAGTTCGGCGATGATCTGCTTCTTCTTGAATTGCTTACAGCTGTATCCGCTGCATCGGGGAACTCAAGTTCAACCCCATCGACTGGCTCCAAATCACGCAAAGACAAAACAGTATCCGAATATGTGGAGGATATGGGGGAGGAGCTAACTGAGCTTTTCGCTGACACCGAAACCTATCTGGTAGCTCGCGGGGACGATGTGACTAAGAAGGTTACGCAGTTTTACCTCGCTTATCGCCGTATCAAGAACTTCGCTTGCGTCGAAGTTCGACCCACGCTGAACCAGATTAAGGTGTTCTTGAAAATCAATCCTGACACCGTCGAGTTGGAAGAAGGTTTCTCACGCGATGTACGCAAGATAGGCCATTACGGAACCGGCGACCTTGAACTTACGATAAGCTCACACGAAGACCTTGAGCGCGCAAAGCCACTGATTTTTCGTTCGTATGAGGAAAGTTGAGTTCAGTGCATTGAACGTATCGCAGAGCTCCAACCTGTAAGCGTGAATGCCATGCCAGACAGTCAATAGACTACCCCTATGCCTCGAATCTGGTGGCTGGAGCGGCGATCAACCAAATACAAACAGTCTAGGCACGAGCTAACTGCCGTCAATTACGGTCCAACCCTTTGGCCTCCGAAGCGAACTTTAGTTTAGGAGCTGCTGACTGGCTCTGACCTTTCATCAATCAACCTTAGCAACACTTCAATGCATAAGGTATCAGCATCAAGCGCCTTTTTTACACGTTCCATTAGATAATAATCGAAAGCCATCATCGGCGTGGTGGTCGTGCCATGCGCTGCAATTATTTCAGCGGCTTGAACAATACGAAGCAATTCTGAAATATCAAGCAAATGAGCAAAGCCGCCGGTCGCACCCGTGAAGTCCTGCATGAAGTCGATGCCGTAGACCGAACGGTCTTCGACTAGGTCCAAATCGGGTATTAGCACGATAGCGTGGGCGGGGTTTCCACGCTCGACATCTAATGATTTACCCTTCACGTTCGTAACTGGCACGTCAGCTTTAAGCTTCCGCATGGCACCGCGCAGTTGGTTGAACGCTTTGTTGATATGGCCCGTTACATCGCTCTTCAGCTTCGCCCTGTCCGGCAATCGTTCGCGGGTCAAAACTGCAAGGGTTTTAGATTCAACCAAGACCGCCCCGAACTCATAACTTAATAGAATGTCTGTTAATTCCCGAGTTCCTTTGCCCTTTGGAATTTGTGGGCTGTGATAGCACCCGGAGGGTTGGAGGTTGTCAAGCAACCAAACGCCAAGTTGTTCTTGCTGATCACCTTCGTCGTTGTCGAACAGATTAACTAGGCTAGACGATGCGCTCGTAGTGAAGAAGTGATTACGGACAGCTTTCCAATCAGAATTTCCACCAACCTCCAACACCAACCACTCGTCATCGCTAGCTTCGGAGTGCTGAAACCGGTCTATCATCGGCCCAACCTTCGCTTTCATCACCGTATGGTCCACGCTACCTAGTCCGGCGTTGTCTGCCCAAACCGCTAGTCGGTCGAATTCGCCTAGAGTGGGCATGTCGTTCCAAGCGACGTTGACGGCGAGTTCGTTGAACAGAAATGCCGCGAATGGTTCGCAGCGCACCAATCCTCGAATGCCGTTCAATTCTTCGTCGCGCTCTACAATCGACCAGAGTATGCCGCCTTTGTCGCCGTCGTCGAAAACCTTCAGCGCATAAAGCAAGCGCCCATCGCATAAAGCGAAACCAAGTTGCATTCTCGCACCGAGGACGACGTACTTTAAGAGGACGGTACTGGCCTTGATCAGAAGGGTTGGCTCAAAGTTGTCGCGGCCCTTGGCATAATCGAAGCGGATTAGCTGGGGACATGCCAGAAACTCGGAACGGTTGTGTGATGAAAGCATGTGCATCAACCCTTAGTGCCTAAGACCCCTTCGAGTGTGAAGCCTCAAAATACGAATTTCTAAAAGACTAAATATTTGTGGATGCTAGTCGTGGACGTCTGACAGACGATTATTGGCCTTGAGACTGGCCTACTTGCAAAAATCGGAATATTCCTGCAATTTGACTAGTGTCTAGTAAATAACTCCGATAATTCTTCGGCTGAAAGGCCACTGATGTCTAAGACTTGCTACATTTCAGCGCCCTTCGGCTTGAACCTTGGTGAACTTCCAAGCTTACTAGCTTCGAGGAACGTCTCTTGGGATTGGGCTTCGGATGAGACTCTTGGCTCAGAAAATTACCGCCGAGCTATTCAAAAGGCGGACATGTTTATCGGCGTGTTGAACCGAACGAAAGCGGACTATCGAGTAGTCCATGAGGCGGGGATTGCTGCGGGCTTGGATAAGAATATCTTGCTGATCTTGACGCCTGCACTCAAGCTGCCGATCGATTTGTCGCTATATTCGGTCGCACGTGCCCCACTCTCAGACAGGACAGCTCTTGCATTCCACCTTGATGCGTTCTTAGCTAGCCCCAAGCGCAGTATCTTCGAAGATCGCGATACTGCCGGAGTTGCTGCACTCGAACCCACTGGCAGATCGTTCACTAATGTCGGCACTGGTCGGCAAATGCATTCTGACATTGAACGACAGCTCTGTGACGTGCTGACTCACAATGAGGTATCCTACGTGGCAGAGCCACTATTGGGAGACCAAAAACGATTTAGGCCTGATTTTCTTGTATGGCTTGGCTCCCAAGACCCAGAGTTGCTCGACCCTGCTGTCATTGAAGTAAAGGTGCGAGTTGAACGCGGCAAAATGCATGTAGTTGAGCAGCAGCTCATGAAGTTCATGAATGCTGCGGGTGCTAGGTCGGGAATTATCGTTACTCAAGACCCTGCACCTGAGCGAAAACAGCAGGGATGGCCAAATGTCTTTTGGTTAGACATCGCTACAATTTCGCATCTGATCAACACATCAGAATTAGGCTCCCACTTACGAAAAGCCCGTAACCGGGCTGCTCACGGGAGCCGTTAGTGCCGCCTATTGCTCCGAACTATGTGGCAGGCTTGCTGCAAGCGGCAGACGCTGGAACTAACGCGGACAAGGGTATCGCGCTTGAACAGGTCGTCAAAGATACTTTCTGTCTTTTAGAAGGCGTTGGTCATCTATATTCGAACGTAATTGATGCGGATGGTGCAGCAGAGTTTGACATTCTCTTGTACAATCAGAGGCATCCGACGGGCCTCCCATTCTTGCCTGACAATATTCTCATCGAATGTAAAAATTGGGCATCACCGGTTGGAGCAGCGGTTATCAGGGCATTCACCTCTAAACTTTGCCAATGCAAACTGGACTTTGGAATTCTAGTCGCCTCAAATGGCATTACCGGCAATCAAGACGACGCCACGGCAGGCCGAGCGCACTTGCAAAGAGAATTTGACCGGGTTGGCCTTAGAGTTCTCGTGCTCGACCGGCATGAACTGGAGGCGTGCACCTCGACCGAAGAACTTGGCCAACTCTTACGTCGGAAATTTGGAGCATTCATCATGGGACTGCCTGGTTTCTAGCCACAGCCTAGAACTGCTCATCGCAACAAGCTGCAGCAATTTGAATCGGTTTTCTGCAAGCAAACCATACCTGCAATACGATGCCAAATCTCTTAGGCATCATGCAGGTTATAAACTGACCTTTCGTCAGCGGCTCAAGCGAGCATAGGGCAAGGATGGCATCCTTCGGCTTCCCTGCTCTATAAATACCGATACAGTATGGCGTCATCGCTTGAGCAAGTTCAAGGGGTTCAACTTGGGGGTCGTGACCCAATCGGGAAGAATAGAACGTATATAAAACAATAGATTAATGTTAAGATGTGGTTACTCTTCTGGCACCATTTTTCTTAAAAATAGCAATAAAATTAGTGACTTAGGCCAT
>JAHDFH010000034.1 GCA_020628305.1 Acidimicrobiales bacterium
TTTCTGTTTCTTCTGTTTCTGTGTCTGTGTCATCACTGCAAGCAGCGAGTGATAGAGCAGCAACAGCAACAATCGCAACAATCTTCTTCATTTTGGTTTCTCCCATGGTTAATTTTGTAAGAGGAAACATTCACGATGCTTAGCGTTCGCCTGCGCCCCGGTTTGTATTCCCAGCCTTTGTTATACCTTGGTTTTCGACGCCGATTGGGGTTTCTGCATATTTGAAATACAAGTGCAACAAAGCTGGTTTTGGACATTAGAAGCCAAAAAACGGCTCTCGGAGCGGTAAGTTTGCCGATCGGGTGCAAAACTGCTGAATATGTTGTCTCATATCTGAAACATTAATGAACTGCTATTGTCATCTTTGACTGACAGTTATTTGTCAGTCAATCCTGGACAAGGGGGCTGCTATCGAACCTGTAGAAAACGTTTACGAGTGGTTGAATGTCGTCTTAGAACCAATCACCAAACAGGTAGTGGAATTGCGTCAAGCGGTCAACCGTCGTTTGACAGAAACTGTTGTCGCTTCAAGGGATGCTCCGGCCTTTGACTGTAGCAGCGTGGATGGTTGGGCAGTCGCTACCAAGAGCTTCCAGGGTGGCGAACGCTTACTCCGGATAGCTGAGGGTTCAGGAGAGGCTGGTCTGGTTAGCGACCAGGTGCTGGCTGATGGAAGCTGTGTAAAGGTAATGACAGGAGCTCCAATTCCACCTGGAGCGGATGCAGTCTTTAAAGTTGAAGACGTCAGTGTTGAACTTGGCGCCGCCAGATTTCCAGCAAAGGGCCAACCTGGGCAGTTTGTGCGCCAGCGAGGATCTGATATTCGCAAAGGGCAAGTCTTGCTCGAGCAAGGCTCGCTAATTGAGCCTTGGAATATTGCTTCGCTGGCGGCGGGTGGCGTGGAAGAGGTTGAGGTGGTTAAGCCATTAGTTGTAGGTGTTCTTTCCACTGGCAACGAGCTGTGCGATGATGTAAGCCAGCTTGAAGATGGCAAGACAATCGATGTGAATCGGGTCTCCTTGGGAGCTCAGCTGGCTAGCCACCGAGTTGATGTTATTGATTTTGGCATCTGTGGTGATAATGAGACGGAACTGTTCGAGAAGTTAACTGAAATGTCTGGTAAGTGCGACCTTGTCTTGACAACTGGTGGTGTGAGTATGGGAGATTTTGATTTCGTCAAAAAGTTGGCTCTTCAAACAGACACCCTCAAGTGGTTTCAGCTGGCCATGAAGCCAGGCAAACCCTTGGTTGCTGGCAGGCTGAATCGGGCAGCATTTGTTGGCTTGCCCGGAAATCCTGTGAGTAGTTTGGTCGGCTTTGAAATGTTTGTTCGGCCCATTCTTGATCGGAGACCGGACCACCAGATTGCACCTCCCAAACTTCTAAGGGCAAAGTTGCATGCTTGTACCCAGAAGCCAGATGACGGTAAAGTCCACTTCAAGAGGGCACTGCTAGTCCAGAATGCCGATAACGACTTGGTTGTGTCAGTGCATTCGATGCAGGATTCACATCAAACAATGGGGTTGAATTCGACAAATTGCTTAGTGAAACTTACAAGGCCAGGGATGTATGAACCAAATGTGGTGGTTGAAGTGTTGCTATGTGAGGATCTTATTCGCAGATAGCGTAACTACAGACTTAAGAATCGTCTAACTTAGATACATGACTGATCACGAACTGACTCACCTGGACCCATTGGGCCATGCCAGGATGGTAGATGTCTCTCCTAAGGAGCCAAGTCACCGCCGGGCTGTTGCAAGAAGCCGGGTCTATATGAGCCCTGAGACGACTTCTTTGGTGGCGAGGGGAGCGGTTAACAAAGGCGATGTCCTGGCTGTGGCCAGAGTGGCCGGTATACAAGCGGCGAAACGAACTTCAGACCTATTACCTCTTTGTCATACGGTCTTAATAGGGGCTATAACCATCAATTTTGATTTGAAGGACGACTATATCGAGGTGGAAACAAGTGTTGACTCTGTCGGTAGAACCGGCGTTGAGATGGAGGCCTTGACTGCTTGTTCAGTTGCAGCACTGACTATCTACGACATGTGTAAGTCGGCTGACCGTAACATGGTGATAGGTGAGACTGCTCTTTGGGAAAAAACTGGAGGGGCCTCAGGTCCGTATCGTAGAGAGCGAGATGTTCAGCAGAGCGGAGATAGAAGTTCAACCTTCTGATCATTCATGCTGTTCGACGCTGCTAGCTGGAATACCCAAAGTATCTACTCCAAGCGGCTGCAGCTTTTTATTGGAGCGATTGGCTCTACTGTTGTTAGCGGTTTCCTGGCGCTAGCGTTCGGTAGCGAATTTTTGGCGGCCTTCATTATTAACTTCTCACTATTGGTAGCGATGATTGCTTGGGCGTGGTTCCAAAATCGTCGACTGGTTCGGGTTAGTAGCGCTAAAACAACGTTGGCGGATCCTCCGGTTCCGTTTATTGATTTAACTTCTTCAATCAATCTAAATCCTGGGTATGAACCGCTCCCGAAGATATTGTCAGAAGATGAGGCATTCGTGCGTCAGACAATGCAAGAACTGGTGGGCCAGCGCAGGTCTGCGAGGCGAAAAGGGGAGTCTGCGTTGAATCTAGTGCCTGATCAGTCGGAGCTTCTTCGCAGAGCATCTATCCAGGCAAAGATAAGGGACCGCCGCCGACTTAGAGGCGATTAGTTTAGATAGTTTTGAGGATTCTGTGGGTCGCCATTGACTCTTACTTCGAAATGAAGGTGAGCTCCGGTGACGTTACCGGTTGACCCAACTGAGCCAACTCTCTCTTGACCTAGAATGCTACTGCTTTCAGATACGTTAATGGAAGAAAGGTGAGCGTACAAAGTGGTGATCCCTCCACCATGATCAACGATCACCGTGTTTCCATAGCCGCTTTTCCAGCCAGAGAATATCACCGTTCCAGGTCCAGCGGAATTTACGGGCGCTCCGGCACAAGATCCATCAGCGGGGCAAAGGTCGATTCCGGCGTGCAGTCTTACAGTTCCATAGATTGGGTGTACTCGGTTTCCGAAACTACTGGTGATTCGAACGCTGTTTAACGGCCAGCGAAGCGGCCCTTCGATTGTCGCAGTGTTCTTCTGGCGAGAAGTAATGAGCGCCCTAAGCTCATCATCGAGCTCGGCAGAGGCAATGGCTTCAGCTTCAAGATCATCAAGCTCTTGTTTAACCGATTCGTACAGTTCTTGCTGGATTTCTTTTTGGCGAAGGAGCTCGGCCTCTTTGGTTTCTTGAATCCGTAGGTTGTCTTCTCTAATTCGAGTGGCTTCAGCGAAGGAGAAATCGAGGATGCGGTCTTCCTCGATCAGTAACCCTAGTTCTGATATAAGTTCCGCCCGAGTTTTCTGGATTCGGCTGAGCAGATTGGTTGCCCGAAGCCGTTCTGTAGCGGTGTTCACATCACTTGAGTCGCTACTGACAGAGTCGCTGGAAACGTAGCCCTCAATGGCGGCACTTTCGAGCTCTTCTTTGAGTGCATCGATGCGCACACTTAGAAGTTCCTTCTGTGCTGCCGTTTCTTCGATCGTTAGCTCAGATTTGGTGACTAAGCGACGAGCTTGATCAAGATCGGCTTGTACTGTCTGGAGGTCTGTATTGATCTGAGCGATTCTTTCAACAAGCTGTGCTTCTCGTTGTGCTGCAGCTTCGAACTCCTCCTTAATGCTTTGTGCTTCAACAGAGCTTGATTGCAGCCCAATGACAAGCACAAGGAAGATAATTGCAAGATGAGGAATCTTTTTCAACACCAGAGACCCGAGCCTATAGCCGAAGCTACTATTCTCAAACTTACTTTGGCTCATGAATCCCGCCCTGGTCCGCCTACAAGTAAGGATACCTTAAGTTGCTTGACTGATAAAGGGAGAACCGAATTTCACCCTGTTGTAATGGTCACAAGGCCCTGCCGTAGGTCATACTGCTTGTGCAATTTTGCCTGTCTAGGCAAGAAATTTCAAAGAAAATTGTTTACTCAAGATTTGTACTAAAACGCAGTCCAGTTGGAGCTCAGAGGTAAGTTGGTCACTGTTTGATTGATGTAATGAAGGGTGGCTAAACAAGCAGGCTGAAACACCTACCAGCATGTCCTAGGATGGAGAAATTTCGCCGTGGTTCTATCGGGATGCAAGAGTCAAAAAATCGACGTATTGTCTAGGTAGTGGAATTCTCGTCGATGGCAAAGAAGATATTTTCTGGTCTCTTCGTGCTCACTGCTGTGGGTGCTCTTGGCATTATAGTGTCTGGCGCAATCGCAGAGGGGGACCAGCTCCTTGTGCGATTCCTAACAGCCGTGGTGGTTGCAGCTCTTGGTCTCTACGTCGTTAGCGATTTGCGCTTGCAAGCTAATCGTTCCGAAAGGACACACGAGCAGGACATGCTTAGTGCGGAGCTTGAAATTGACTTAACTGAGAACGCTTACGCCTCTGAACCAGTATCAACTTACGTTGCATCAAAAAGTTATGAGGCGGCTTCGCTCGGTGCGGCCAGTGTGGGCTATGACATGGCCGAACTTGAGGATCTTCGAGATTCTCTGAATAGTTACGAGCCGACAAATAGTCTTGCAGAGCTTGCCGAGAGCAGCGATTCGGCTTCTGACTTAGTTGATTTGGTTCAGAGGGTGGCTCCGGTTGATGACCAGTTTGCTTGGCCAGTGTCTGGGGAAGTGCCTCAGGTCCAGGCAGGTGTTGAGCCGGAAGATCTAAAAACGGTTGAGCCTGAACGAATTGTGCGGCAAGAACTAGTCGACAGCCTTGAGTCTGCGATAGAAGAATTTGCAGAAGGGGATGCCTCTGATGCTGAAGGGCTCATGCTCGTTGAAACAGACTCTGAGAAAAGTTCAGAGGATAATCTCGCACTTGTTGGCGGTGACGATGACGTGACTGAGGTTGGGCTCGACCTCGCTTCGATAGATGCCGAAGCGTTAGCTACAGCAGATAACTCCGCAGGGTTTAATTTGAAGCAGCTCGCCGAAAGCAGTACACCTTTAGTGGTTGAAGAACCAAACCAGATTCAAAACCATAAGCCCGAAGCGCCCGATCTTGTCTCAGAAGCATCAGAAGTCGAAGATCTAAATCTAGTTATTGAGGCTGGATTAGCCGCAGCAGAAGTCGAAGACTTGCAAATCGAAACACCTGTGCAGGATTCTGGTGCTGACGTGGCTGCAGAAGCCGTTGTCGAGTCTGTTGTGGCCCCAGCTGTTGACGAAACCTTCGGGGGTGCTACAGCCTCCGAAGAAACTGTGATTGATCTAACAAGTGAGGTCGATCAAGCTCTCGTACAAACCGACGAGTCTGATGTTATAGATTTGCGTTCCAAGGTTGATGTAGAGAAATACGAAGACAGCCTTTCGCAGGCCCTGGCGCTTGGTGAAGAGACGGTTGTTGATACTTTGATTTCTCAAGGAATGCTCTCGACCGAGGGAGAGATAACCGATCGTGATGTGCGAACCATGGTCTATGTGGCATTCACCTCCAATGAGTTGAAGAAGCTGATTCAGGCAGGCGGGATGCCAGGGGAAGATCACGCACAACTTGATCTTGGGCCTGTGGAGCTGTTTGATGAAACTGAGTTCTCCCCAGCGCCAAAGCTTCTGTATAGAAGCGATGAGGGCGCATCTTAGCCTCAATGAGGCACCTCCACATTAGGTAAACTGCCTCAGATCAACAACCAGGAGCTCGCTGGATTGTACCTTTGTGGCCTAGAACTTATTGGGTGCACATCGGGGGTATGGATGTCTATTTCTGAATCGGTTGAATTGGCTGAGGAATCTAACGTGTATGCAAGGCATCAGTCTTATGCAATGCTGATGTTCGGGATTGCATCGATTGTGGCTGCTGGGTTGTTCTATTTCTTAGATCCACAAACCACTGTAGCCAGATGGTATTGGGTACTTGCAGGGCCTGCGCTTGGCTTTCTAGTTATGTATAGGGCTCAAGCGCATTGGCAGTGCAAAGAATTGGCAGGTCCATACTTGGCTGTCTTCACTGGTGGTGTAGCAGGGTGCTTTGTAATGGCAATGGCTGTTCAATCTTCATGGATTGTGCCGGCAAGCCTGCTCTTGGTAGGAGTCGCCTTGGCTTTCTTGGCCTGGTTTGAACAAAACGGACTCGGCATGACTGCTGCGGTTGTTGTCGCCATTCTCGCAGGTGTGACCTCTGCTAGCACCTTGCTCTTGGATGCAAGCCTAATCTCTGGGCTTTTTGGAAGCTTCTTGTTGTTAGGTGGGGCTTCATTGCTTGAGAGGAGCCAGGTAGTGGCAGATGCATCAGTAATTCCAACCCTAAGGCTGGTCGATATTGATCTTACTCAGGAAATTGAACAAGTCGAGGTAGACATAAAGCCGCTTCTTCAAGTGGCTGAAGTCTAAGCTATCCAGCTAAAGCTGCTCTTACTTTAGCTGCCACCACTGAACCCTCTGCGCGGTTTTGGACCTTTGCGTTGACGGCTTTCATTGCGTTACCCATGTCAGACATTTGTGAAAATGCGCCCTCTGAAAGGGCTTCGGAGATGATTTGGTCGAGCTCAGTATCGGTAAGTTTCTCAGGGAGGTACTGCTCAATAAGCGCTTTCTCAGAAAGCTCCTGTTCGGCCATCTGGGGCCGGCCCGCTGAATTAAATGCATCGGCAGCTTCCTGGCGTTTCTTGGCTTCTGAGGCTAAAACTTTTTCGACTTCAGATTGGCTCAACTCCCGAGCAGATGATTGAGACACTTCTTCGGTTTGGATAGCCGCAATCATAGATCTTAAGGTCTTGAGGCGATCCTGATCCTTAGCCTTCATGGCTTCCTTCATGTCACTTCTAAGCGTGTCTATCAGCATGCATACCCCTTGTATTTGTCTCTACCTTATCCAAGCTACAAAGAACGATGCGCCGAGGATAGCAATAGATGTAAGGAAAATTAGAGTAGCCCAGAACCAGTAAGGCAAAAATAGTGCATCCGAAATATCCTGTGTGTCCGAGTTCATCTCGCGCCCATCCCTGAGGAAGGTACTTGTAAACATGTAGTCAAGCGTGCTGAAGCTCGAAACGCAGAACTGAATCCCAATAAGCTGCGCCACGAAGATGCGAATGTTTGCATCGCCATAAATACAGAGTCCCGCTAGCAAGCCAGCGATCACTAATGTAGCAACAAAGCCAAACCTGTTTCTTATGAACAGTAGGGCTGAAATTGAAAGCAGTACTGCAAGGCCCGCCAGAATAAAGGGAGCAAGTTCGGCTTTGGCGCTAAAGATGATGATAGTTCCACCAGCGATAGCTGGTCCTAGAAGCCCAGCAGCAGACACAAACGCCCGAGCTTTGCGTCCAACACCACTAGAGTAAGCCACACCTCCAAGGTTGGAGTAGATCTCTAAGGAGCGGAATTTACCGCCTGCAAGAATGGCTCCAAGCCCGTGGCCGCCCTCGTGCGCCCATGTGCCAAGAAAAGCAAAGGGGTATAGCAGTTTTTTTCCCTGTGGGATCTGAGGCAGAATGATGCTAACGGCAACCGCTGCCCAAAAAGCGCTTGATGCGTCTGACGTCGTTAACTCTGTTAGGTCTATTTGTAACATTGCTGTCAAAGATTGTACCTACAGCAGCTTGCTAGGAAGAAGTTTTCAGAATAATACCGGAGGGCTATACATATTTTCGAGAAATCTCTCGACAAATATAGGACCGAGTTGTAAAACAACTGTAACAAACTAATACCTAGGAGGGTTATCTTGTCAGCTAGAACTAGATCAAACCGGATTTCTAAACCTGGAGTGGGATCTGCTAAAAAGCCGGATCGCTACGAACGGCGCCTCCACCATAAACAAGTTAGAAGGCTCACGAACGTGGCGCTTTCTCAGATGGCGGAGCCTGAAGATGTAGCGTTGCCTCGTCCTCATTCGACACGAGTTGATATTGCGCCTGAAGACCAAGTTAAGGTCGCTAGAACTAAGTCTAACAAGTTCAAAGTTTGGAAAACCAAAGCTTGGAAGCGCCGCACAACCGAACGTGTGCGTCGTGCCAAACTTTACCAGCAAGGCCTTGCCGAAGCCTAACCTTCAAAGTGTGCATTTAGATTGGTAGCTTCTTGGCTGCGGAGCTGGAGTTGAATTTTGAGTCGTTCTAGAGTCTGTGCAAGAGATTTTGCTCCAACCCTGAGCTCGAGCGCATTCAAAAAGTTGAGGGCTCTATTTGCCGTGTCCAGATCGTGATCGAGCTTTGTGACACCATCAAGCATGCGTGGTTTAGACGCATCGCCAATGAAGCCTTCTAAGAAACCCCAATTGTGCTCGATGAAATCCCAGAAGGTTTTAGATTGATTACGGTTGTAGAGGCCTGCCCTTAACAAGAAAGGAACGCTTTGTGACCGAATCTCTTTGTTGCGAACAAGCTCGAGTAGCTGATCAATCTCTGTATCATCTGGGAACTGCGGCAAAGCAAACAAAAAACGCTGTTCATCTTGTGGATTCTGCGCATTTCGCCATCCTTGAAGCATGTTGTCGAAATCTGCCGCATCACCGATTGAAGCGGAGACCGAAATTACAGCATTGGCAATAGCCGGGTCAACTAGCGAAGGGTCACGTAAAAGCACTGACAAGGTACGCTGTGCTTCAGCCTGGATCTCGGGGTCTTCTCCAGTCTTTCCTAGTGCAGTTATGAGGTCTCCTCGGAGTTGAGCATCACTAGCTGATTCACCCTCAATTGGAGTCATCCCAATTGATTTCAGGGTTGGCTTCATCAACTCACAGCTCAGAGCAGCGAAGTTGCTTCTAGCTTCGGTGTTCATGAGGTGTTTAACATCACCCAGGCCTTGAATAATACGACTCCAAACGGGCTTGGACCGCTCAAAGCTGAAGGCTTCTAAGAGATGCACAAAGCTATTTGCTGAAGAAGATCCATTCAGCGTGGCGGTCCAAGCATCGTCAATCAGATTGAACCGCTCGACGCTCGATAGCTTTGTGAGTCCCGCGGCATTTCGTTCGAGTAGGTCAGGGGAGTAGGCCACCTTAACAAAAGAGTTGCCATCCATGTTGATGACCAGTTGGCTGCTGTCACTGACTTTGAGTGTTTCTTGAGCGTCTACCAGCATGGTTTTGATCACCTGACTATCATCTCCGTCGTTGCAGACTCGCACAGCGAGAGGAACCGACCACAGCGTCGCATCAGAACCTGGGTTTAGGTAGTTTGCTCTGCGCTGGGAAAGCTCTAGAAAATCGCCTTTGAGAGCGGCTTCGATAATTGGAAAGCCTGGCTGGAAGATCCAGCTCTTCATCATTTCAGCGATTGGTTTGGTGGTAGCAGCTTGGATGGATTCCCATAACTCATCAGTTTCGGTATTGCTGAATTTGTTACGATCCATGTATAGTCGTAAGCCTTCTCTGAATTCGTCTTCGCCAATAAATTGCTCAAGCATCCGCACTAGAGAGGCACCTTTTTCGTAGGTTAAAATGTCGAACATGCCTTCGGCATCAGCTGGTGAGTGAACCTCGAATTCAATTGGACGGGTTGAGGTCGTAGCATCAACAGCATAAGCCTGTGCTCTGGATATCGTGAAATCAGCCCAGCGCTCCCAAGCAGGGAACATGGCATCTACAATTTTCAGCTCCATGAAAGTAGCGAACGCCTCGTTAAGCCAGAGACCGTTCCACCACTTCATAGTCACGAGGTTACCGAACCACATGTGTGCTAGCTCGTGAGCAATGACGTCCGCAGTGCGTTGTAGTTCGGGCTGGGTTGCTAAGTTCTCATCAATCAAGAGAGCCGATTCCCTGAAGGTTATACAGCCCTGATTTTCCATTGCTCCCATTTCAAAATCTGGTATGGCAATAAAGTCGATCTTGCTGCCTTGGTAGGGAATAGCGAAATATTCGGTTAAGTAACGAAGTGAGAAACTGGCAACTTTAAGAGCAAAATCATTTAGTCCACTGCGGCCTGGGCGGTGCACTATCCGAACTTTAACCCCATCAACATCTACCGTCTCACTAACTTCGAAGTGTCCGATCGCAAAAGCGACTAGATATGTGCTCAAAGGAATAGTCTTTTGGAATTTTACTAGCTTGGTGCCGTCATCATTGACCTCAGTAGATAGCTCTTCGCCATTTGATATGGCCGTCAGATCAGAGGCAACTTTCAGTGAGATCTCATAGGTTGCTTTGAAATTAGGTTCATCCCAACACGGAAAGCAGCGCCGGGCATGAGGGGCTTCAAACTGGGTTGAAGCGATTTTATGCTTCTCTCCCTCATGATCATACTCAGAGATGTAAAAGCCAACGAGCTTGTCATTGATTGCCCCTGAGAAGGAGATATCAAGAGCTGCCGTTCCTGGCTTCAGCGGTTGTGAAAGCTTGATTACAAGCGTCTCGGTTTCGACATCCTGGGAATAGCTGTCAAAAAGTTCCGTTCCTTCGACAACAACGGAAATCGACTCAAATTCAAGGTCTTTGGCATTGAGTTGAATCTCAGAGGTTGATTCATCAACTTCTAGATCTATATGAGAGGTTCCTCTGAACGTTTGTGCAGTCAGGTTGGGAGCTAGATTCAGCTTGTAGGCAACGGGGCGGATGTTTTCTGGAAGGCGATATTTGTTCACCCGCCTGATACTACTAAATTCGGGCTAGTAACTCAGCTTTCTTGGCTTCGAATTCTTCGTCACTGATGATTTCTTGTTCTCGAAGATCGTTGAGATCTCGAATTTGGTCTGTAATCGAAAGAATCTCAGATTCAACACGAGCTGGTGGCTCTGGTGGAGTCTTGCGTACTTCAGTCTTGGTTTGCTTGCGTTCTGCTTCAACGACCTCGCGGAGGCGCTCCTTGACAGCTAGAGGATTGGCGATATCAAAGAATCTTTGAACACCACTTTCACCTGCAGATTCCACCAAGACATCGCCAGCTCCCACGATACGTTCAACGAGGTTTTGCTCGAAGAATACAGTGTTAACCCGATCGATAGGGATTTCGACTCCCTCTCTGTTTAGAACACCAGAACGGAGAACGACCCGCTGGTTACTAACAAAGAAATGGGTGAAGTACCAAGTAACGATGGTGACAAGCATTTGCGCTATGGCAAAGATGACCAGGACGCTAGCCAGAATCTGGAGGATATTGTCTGGGCCGTTGCCAATTGAAAGGCCTGTATTTGAGTTTCCGAAGTCGAGGATCTCTGAATCGGCCGAACGCTCTAGGGTAGACTCGGAGTCCAAATCGTCTGCTGAGACCATTATCACGAGCGCAACTAGTATAGAGACAGCTAACAGCATTACAGGTCTGGCGAAATACCACCAGTGAGGCCGAGAATCTAGGATTACTTTTTCGCCGGGTCGGAGAGATTTTCTAGGATGCGCCATCCTTCAAGGATACAGCTACTAGCTACAAATGTCTCTGCTTCTAGATGGGTGTAGCCTGAACTACAAAATTGTCTGAGTATGATCGGGTTCCTTCATCAAACTGGCCACCACAAGTAATAAGGGTCAGAACTTCAGGGCCTTCTTTGGCGAAGAGTTCATCAGTGGGGAGACCCTCCCTGCCGTAGAAGCGTGCCTTGGTGACAACGTACGTTTTGCTGGTTCCCCCGGATGCAACTTTGATCGTGGCTCCAATTTCGATCTCAGAGAGCCTAAAAAATGCCCCTGGGGCACCGTTGAAGTCAACATGGGCTGCGAGAGTGGTTGAGCCCTCCATCCCTGGTGCCGAGCCCCACTTATACCAGCCCACTAGTTGCGCTTCTGGGACACTGAATGCCTGTTGTGAGTCCACGCCAACAGCGCTAACTGGGTGATCAACATCGATGCTATCAATCACTATTTGAGTTGGAGAATCGGCTTGCAAGGTGCTGGGAACCATTCCTGAGCGGAGCTCGATGTCTTTAGTGCTAGCGGCTGTCGTGGAGTCATTGGTAACTCCACCAACTGCGAGAGCCGAACACGCCGTAAGGAAAAATACTGTCGCAGCCACTTGGCGAGGTTGCCGCATCAATCTTTAGGCTGTTGAGCCAGCTCGGCGACGAATAACTAGACCACCTACAGCCAGCATCGCAGCAGCAACCAATCCGAGTACAAAGCTGAAAGAGCTGTTGGGGGACGCCAAGCCACTGTTTCCGGTTGGAACCTCAGCGGGTGCAGTATCGAGTCCTTTAAGCCTTACTTCCGAAAGTGCTAGTTGTGCACCATCTGGTGCATCAAAGACGAATACATTTGAGGATTGTCCATCTCTTAGATCCAATGCCTGAGTGAGCTCGGTGGAGCTATCAGCAAGCCCAACTTCAGTGCTGTCTGGTGCAACCTCAGTAACCGAAGTTTGCCCAGCTGCAAGAGTGAGTTCCTCGCCGGCAATTTCTACGTCAAGCTCGGCAGAAGTTGAGTAGTTGGAAATCGCAAGGCGGGCTGTCCCGGCGCTAAGTGGCTCATCTTGAAGTTCAAGAACATCCAACGCTGGAGAGCCGTCAGAACCACTGAAGGCGATGACAGCCGTTGGGCTCCCATCAAAGCTGATGGAATCAGCTAGAAGAGGTTGGTCAGATCGGTTTTCAAGCGAATCAGCTGGGTTCTCAACTGATTTAAACAGCGCAACCGAGTACTCTCCAGGTTCGGTAGCGGCCGGACCAGCCAGTGTTCCGGGTTCGAAACCCTGGATAGCGAGTTGGTCGTCAATATAGAGATCGACTTCGGTATCGGCAATGCCGTGAACTATTTGAATACCTGCTGCATCTACATCTAGAGCCGGATTGAGCTGATCAGACGCTTCCGTTTCGGTCCCTTGTTCTGCATCGTCAGCGTTAGGAGACCCGTCTGAATCTACTTGTTGTGTCGTCGGGCTAGACAGATCGGTTGTCGGAGTTGCGGTTTCAGTATCGCTTGTTTGAAATATCCAGAAAGACAGGAGGATCCCTAGACCAACTATGCATGCAGCTGTAATCCAGCTGTAGCTTCGTTCGGCCTCATCGACAATCACTGGAGTAGGTGCAGTCACTTCATCTCTGCGTTTGCGCTCTTCTTGTTTGTCTCTCAAATCATCAAAAGCAATGTCTTGACCCGCTGGCTTTAAAGACGAATTGTCTGAGGAGCCAAGAGTGGTGGCGTAAGCAGTGGTTGCTACATATCCAGGCTTAAATTCATAATCTGCGCCTAAAGTTTCGCCAATAACATTTGCAAATTCTTCCATACTTGGTGGTCGAGTCTCGGCGGTTTCAGAAGTAGACCACTTGGCAAGCCTCGATAATGAACGTGGTCTTTGTTCTGCAGATTCTAAAGCAGCGCCCAGCATCGCTCCAAAGCTAAAAATGTCGGAGTACTCGTCGGGTGCCTGCCCTTCTAGAACTTCTGGTGCCATCCATTGCTGTGCAGCTTCGCTGAATTCACCGCCAGGTGCGAAACCTAGGCCGTTGATGATAACTTCGGAATCCCTGACCGAAATTAGCTCAGGGGCAAGACCTCCGTGGGTTACTTTTGCATCATGAGCCGTCTGCATAATTTCAGCTGCAGCCCTAAGCGCACCCGCTTTGTGTTCCCACTTCATATCCTCGTCATTTAGAAGATCTTGCAAGGTTGGGTAGTTAAGTATTGGGACGGCTGCATAGGGCTGTCCATGGGCGGTAAAATCAACGTCTAGGATTGGAGCAATCCCCGAGGAGTTTGAAATCACTTTCAGCTTGTCTAGATGTTGAGCGTCCCATTCATTAACTGGGCCAACAATGATCGCTACTGGGTGGTCATTGTCGCCTTCAAGTAATATTTGCTTGTGGCCGAACCAGTGTCTTGAATTTTGCTGGGTGCTTTCGCCGTTACCCATCTTGTCTCCGCTTGTAGGTGTGTGACTAATGCATCCCGTGCATCCCGTGCAGGTCTGACAGCCACCGCTGTGTTTCCACAGTCTAGCGAGTTTCTTTGTTTCTGTCCCTTGGAACGCCTAACTCTGGCTAGGAGATAGCTAAGTTACTAGATCCTGGGCTAGTGTCATATGCCGAGGAGCTGATATGGAATCAGTAGAAATCATTCCACCTAGGTCTGGCTGGAGCGCAACAGTAGAACTCCCAGGTTCCAAATCTCATGCCAACAGAGCTGTTTTGTGTGCCGCTCTAGCCGAAGGGAGTTCGTGTATTGACCGCTTCTTGATAGCCGACGACACGCTGGCTATGGTGAATTGCTTAGAAAGCCTGGGTTTGGACATCCAAGTTGATGTAAATACTCGACGTGTTTCAGTTGTTGGAATTGGTGGGCCGGTCCAAACCGCAAGCCAACGATCTGTAAGTGCTCAGAAATCTGGTACCACAGCTAGATTCATCGTTCCCGTTTTAGCCTTTGGGCAAGGCGAGTATCACGTGGACGGTCAAGACCAACTTCGAGAGCGGCCGTTCACTGACCTTGTGGTCGCCCTACGTTCGGTAGGGGCAAACATCTCAAGTGAGCTTCTTCCGATGCAGATCCTTGGGATCAGACCCACCCAAACAGCAATCGCAGTTCGCGGCGATATCTCATCTCAGTTTCTTTCCGGTCTAATGATGGCCGCCCCAATCACTGATCAGGGTTTAGAAATTCGCATAGAAGGTGCACTTGTTTCAAAGCCATATGTAGAACTAACTGCAGCTGTAATGAGTGAGTTTGGTGCTGAGGTCGATATAGATATTGCGGCCTCAAAGGTCAGTGTGAGCGGGGGAGGCTATCATGCTGCGGACATAACGCTCGAGCCAGACGCTTCAGCTGCTTCCTATTTTTTCGGAGCCGCTGCAATCTCAGAATCCGAAGTGACAATTCCAGGATTGGGCATCTCAACGCTGCAGGGAGATATGGCCTTTGTCAGAGCTTTAGAACAAATGGGGGCTCTTGTAGAGGTTGGACCGAATTCAACTACGGTAAAAGGCGTGGGCAAGCTCAGGGGCATCGAAATTGACATGGCCGACTTCTCCGATACTGCCCAGACTCTAGCTGTTGTCGCTACGCATGCTTGTTCACCAACAAAGATCACCGGAATCGGCTTCATAAAAAACAAGGAGACTGATCGAGTTTCGGCGGTCGTAAACGAACTCCAACGAGCAGGCATAAAAGCCACACTCGATGACGACGGAATGACTATATACCCAGGGAAGGCAAAGCCGGTCGAGATTGAAACTTATGATGACCATAGAATGGCTATGAGTTTCTCACTGCTTGGACTCAGAAACGAAGGCATCAAGATTCTTGATCCCCAGTGCGTCTCAAAGACGTTTCCGAAGTTTTTTGACGAGTTTACGGCTTTGACTGAAGGGTCTCGATAAAGCTGTCAGCCCAGATGTTGACATCATGAGCCTCTACGCTGTTACGTAGAATTTCCATCCGGGTCTTCTGCTCGATAGGGTCCATGCGGATAGCGTGTAAGATGGCGGCTTTGATCTCATCGATGCTGTATGGGTTAACTAGCTGAGCTCCATCACAGATGTGTGCAGCACCAGCAAATTCAGACAAGATTAGCGACCCTGAATTGTCAAAACGGGTTGCGGCGTACTCCATCGCTACCAGGTTCATGCCATCCTTAAAAGGGGTTACAAGCATTGCGTCAGCTGCTCTGTAGAGCCCCATCAACTCTTCAAAGTCCTGATCTTGGTTTAAATATTCCACAGCTGATCGACCAACTGTAGAAAATGTGCCGTTGATATTGCCTACAGATTGCTCGACTTCTGACTTGATACGTTCATAGGCTTTGACGTTGTTGCGGCTCGGTACAGCTACTTGAACCATCGAAACTTGAGCTGGATCTATTTCAGAGTCTGCTAGAAGCTCACGAAAGGCTCTGAGTCGTATTTCTATGCCCTTGGTGTAGTCAAGTCGATCTACTCCGAGGAGCACGAATTTGGGATTGCCTAAAAGGCTTCGGATCTCTTGGGAGCGCTTCTCTGTTGCAGCTGACTTAGCTGCGTTGGCGTACTTGGCTACATCAATTCCTATAGGGAATGCTTTGATCTGAGTGGTGCCGCCCTTGTGGTGAAAGACTTCGCCGTCAGAGGCTCCAAGACCAAGCGTTTCAAGAGTATCGATAAAGTTCCGTGCAGAAGCTGGTGTTTGCATTCCAACTAAATCACAACCCAGTAAACCCTCGAGAAGTTCAACACGCCAAGGAAGCTGACAGAAAAGTTCCGCAGGAGGAAAGGGAGTGTGTAGGAAGAACCCGATCGATGCTTTGGGCGCCCGGCTGCGCAGCAGTGCTGGAACAAGCTGTAACTGATAATCGTTAACCCACACTGTTGAGTCTTCATCGATCACTTCGGCGATCTCTGCGGCAAATCTTTGATTGATCTTTGAATAGCCGTCGTACCAATGTCGATGGAAGACTGCTGAGACTACCTTGTCGTGGTAGAGAGGCCACAGGGTGCCGTTTGACATGCCTTCGTAGTGGTTTTCGTGTTCGATTGCTGACATTTCAATCGGAATGAGATCTATTTCTTGAGCTCTAAAAGGCTTGAGCTTTCCGCTGACATTCTGTCCTGGCCAGCCAACCCAAGTAACTTGCTCAGCCTTTTCCATTACTGGAGTCAACGCTGAAGCCAGCCCACCAGGGCTGGTTGTCCACACTAAATTGCCATGAGCATCGTAGGTTTGGCGAATTGGAAGCCGATTGGCTGCTACTACTAAGTTCTTTAGAGCCACCCCATAACCCTATATGAAAACTGTGCTGCTAGCGGGCTTGCTTAATTTCTTCCTAAGGCCGTTTGTTTGCGCGTTCAGCTGCTTTGATCTCTTGCCACTGAGTGCTTAACTCTTCATCAGTGCTGGCTGTGGAATCACCAAAGACATGAGGATGGCGTCGAATCATCTTCTCCAATAGAGTTTCAGACACGTTATAAATGTCGAAGCGACCAGCACCTTTGGCTATCTCTGAATGCAGAAGAACCTGTAGCAGTAGATCTCCAAGCTCCTCCTCGAGTTCCATAAAGCCATCTCCACTGTCTTTATCTAGTGCTTCAATGGCCTCCACGACTTCTACAGTCTCTTCTTCTAAATGTTTGATCAAAGTCTCATGCGTTTGCTTGGCATCCCACGGACATTCAGTTCGTAGCACCGTTATCGTCTCAATCAGGTCAAAAAGAACTTGATTAACTGCTTTGCCGAGCTCAGGGATAAACAGTGAGGTTAGATTATTTGGTTCCACTGACCGATCGAGGTCATCCCACGGTATCTCGAAGACTCGTTCGTCTTCCAAGCCGAGGTTTTGAAGCACAATTGCAGGGCCGGCGTTCGGGTCTTCAACTGCTAGCTTTATGTCGCTAAGGATATTCTTTGAATAAATCTGTGATACAAGTTTTGGCCCTGGCGTGTTTAAGGCATTCACAAAGTTATGGCTGTCAACAAGTTGAACACCTGAGTTCACCGGATCTATATTCAAACGATTCCAGGCAAGGTCAAGAAATGACATGGCTGGCAGGACTTCGAGATCACACTCATTAGAAGCTATAAGCAGCTGAACAACATCTTCCTGGACTAGCGGGGAGCCGGGTGTGACATAAACCAGGTTTTCGCAGGTGCTGGATAATGCGATCAGTTCAGATGCAATGGCTTTGTAAGTCTCATCAAAGGTTTCGAACTTGTCGTAGAAATTGTCGAAGCTGCCGACCGGGCTAAAAGCTGCTGCGGCCGGGTGGAGTAGGGTTCTAAAGTAAGAGGCCCCAGATTCAATTACGTTGACCGTTTGTTTTGTTAAGAATTTTTCATCTGCGGGGCCAAGCCCACAAATGGTTATCTTTCCCAAGCTACTCGTCTTCAGTTTCTGTTTGTTCAGAATCGTCTGCTGTCTCAGTTGGCTCAACAGGAGCTTCAGCTACCTCGGGCTCGACTTCAGTCTCTACTGAGGCAGGAATAACGCTGAGTGTTTGAGTGTCCCAGGTGCCAATCTCAGGATCTATCTCCACGGTCAGCGAAGCAATCTTTGTGTTGACTTCTTCGCCGAACTGCTGTCCAGCCTGGGCACGAGAGCTGGCCTCTAACTCAGCCTGATCTTCATCAGTTGGCTCTCGAACCAAGATAATATGCCAACCGAATTGGGTGAGGACTGGTTCTGTCACTTCGCCTACGGTGGCTGAATCTGCTGCATCTTTGAATTCCGGTACGTAATTGTCTGTAGAAGCACAACCCAAGTTGCCGCCGTCAGGACCTGATGGGCCTTCGGAAACCTCTATGGCAACTTCGGCGAAGTCTTCGCCTCCTTGGACTCGAGCTAGTGCCTCATCAATTTTGCTGCGAGCCTCTGTTTCCAAAGCTTGCTGGTCTTCTGCTGAAAGTTCTGGCACCACACCAGTTTCGGCATCTGGCTGGGCTTCGACGCTTGTGAGGATATGGCTAAGGCAAGTACCAGAGACTTCAGCAGTCTCAGTAAATTGATTAAGTAAAACGAACTGTGCAGTGTTGATGTCTTGAATAAAGCGGGTGTAGCTCGAATCCAAAGCAAAGAAATCATCAGAAGTTAACTGGCCGCTAGCATCGATATTGGCTGCCAGTTCAGCGTTAGCTTCTTCTGTGTCTTCGTCGGTGATCTCTACTCCTGCGTCCTCTAGATCTGCCAGGAAGATGTTGTAGGCGATGAGTTCAGAAATTACGACTGGCTTTCTGGCTTCTGCTTCCTCCACCAAATCTGCTTCGTCAGTCTGTTCAGCGTCAGGCACTAACAAGTCCTCGAGCTGTACGAGTCCTTCAGCGAGGTCACTGACCTCATCATTTGTAAGGCTGAAGTTGTATTCATCTGAGGTGATGGTCGCTGCATCACCTGTCGCTTCGGTAGATCTTGTTTGACCACATGCTGTCAACAACAGCAGGGATGCGATGGTAGCTGATATTAGTTTCATGCTCTGAGGCTATAGAAGCGCTTGTTATTCGGCTACGAACTGCTCAGAATTTTCTATGGTCTGGTTGTTGGAGAAGTTGACCAGAATCTTAGCGGTATAGGTGACGCCAGCCTGTAGCTCGCTTTGCGGAACCCATATCCACCAGCTATCAGGACAGTTGGCCAGAGGCTCGGTGGTTGCAAAGCGTTCACGATTGGCGTTCTGAACGACCCGTATGCTCCAGCTTGAAGCGCAGCCATTTTCGATTGAGTAGCGAGCCACCATCATGTTATCGTTGCTGTTGAGTATGAAACCTTCGCTTGTAATCTTTGGATTGGCAATCGTCGTAGTTGTGGTTGGTTGAATCGTAGTGGTCGTAGCCCTAGTGGTAGTAGGGCGAGCAGTCGTAGGGGAGCTGGTCGTAGTTGGTCCTGGCAGTGTAGTAGTTGTGCTTGGCTCAGTAATCGATGACGCAGTTGATTCAGTATCAGTGGTGTTGGAGCTTGCTGGCGCTGCTGGCAGCGTAGTCGGAGCGATCGTTACGGTATCTTTCGGTGTTTCAGCTGATGTAACTGTTTGATCGTTACCTATAAATCTGGTTGTAGTGGACTCAGCAGAGGTGAGGGTAGGAGATGCGACAACCGCTTCTGCGGAGCGATTGGAATTCGTTAGCGCATAGACTGATAGGAAGCAGACCATTAGACCGAGTACGCCAGCTGCAGTGGAGTAAAGTGCATCCTTGCGACGAGCTTTCTCTCGTGGATAGGCTGGTCGGTCGACGTGCTTGATATCATCGTCGAGCGGTACCGTCTGAAAAAAATCAAGATCCGACAGTTCCGATGAGGTTGCGCCTTTGTCTGTGTGTGTTTGGTCCTGGTTGTCAGCGGCGAAGACCACGAGAGGACTGTCTACTTCTAGACGATCATGCTCTTCTGTGAAGGCTGCGCCGTCAAAAGAGCTTAGATCATCGCTAAGATCACCTAGCTCAAAATCCAGATTTGCCGCAGCATCGTGGTAGAGCTCTTCGTCTGTTTGTTTGAAAAAATTGGTGTTCCCGTCAGACACAGCTCAAAGCTTAGCAAACCCCAAAACCTCGTCAAATTGATTGAGAAGATAGCTTCAACCCTCAACTGGCGAGCCGTTATATGGAGAGGGTTCGCCTGCTACTCCCAGGCTCAATTTTGACCAAGCCAGGATCGTTGCAACCCAGTCAGTTATGCTGGACCATGTCTTTGGATCCCAGCCATCAGCAGTCTGTAGGTAGCCATCTGCACGGACATGAACTAGCCCCGGAAGACGCTGCAAACCAAATGAGGTGACGATGTTGCGATCTGGGTCACCGATAGTCATGTAGCGCTCAGCGAGTGGCCCAAGAAACTCTTTGCAACCAGCTTCCTCAGCTGTGCAAACGAAGCCAACTCGGATATCAGCCGGTGAAAAGTGGTCGAAGATTCGAACGGCAGAATCTAAGATCCAAGAACTTTCAGCAGTGTAGGGATCTATAGCGACCAGTAAGAAAGGATATGAGGTCAGCCAATCTCTCAGCTTGTAGCCTGTGCCACCGAGTGATTTAATCTCTAGGTCTGCTGGAGCTACATTAGTTTGAGTTTCCACGCATCAGACGGTAGCTGAGAAAGCCGACGAATGCCATTATCGTCACTAAAGAATTTGCTTACTTGACTAGGGGGACCTTAGGCCTACTTGAGACGGCAATACAGCCTGAACCTCTATCATTTGGCTTCATTATCGCCTACCTTGGAATCAAGGCACGCAACAAGAGGGAAGCATGTTCAAGGGCAAAGACATCGAAGTAAACACATCACTATTCTGGCTAGTAGTAGCCGTTACCAGTCTCGGCCTTCTAGCGTGGTTAGTGCCCGCAGCGTTCTATCTCATTGCTTTTCTAGGAGTAGTTGTGACTACCCACGAAGCTGGTCACTTCTTTGTTGCAAAGAAGGCTGGAATGAAGCCAACCGAGTTTTACTGGGGTTTTGGTCCTGAGATAATCTCGTTTTCGAAAGACGGCTGCCGTTACGGGTTGAAAGTTCTTTCCCTGGGAGGTTATGTTCGGTTAGAGGGAATGACCTCTGATTCAGAACTCCCTGAAGGCTTCGCCGAAGAAGACACTTTTAGAGCCGCCACTCCAACTGGGCGTTTGTTAACAATTTTGGGTGGTCCTTTTGTGAACTTCGGTGTGGCAATTGCGGCGTTTACAGCAGCGGAGCTTATGGCTGGAGCCAGCCTAGTTCAGTCGGTAAAGCAGGGTTTCTATTCGACGTATTTCATGATTGCAGAAACAATACGCATGTTCTCAACGCTGTTTACAAACTTGGGATCCTATGCTGATTCAATCTTTGGGGATGTGAATGAAGCTCCAACAAGGGCTATGAGTGTTGTTGCCCAGGCTGAAGCATCAGAAGCGTTTCTTCAGCAAGGACCGGTCGGAATATTCTTCTGGCTTGGGATTCTCTCAGCAGCGATCGGAATTGTTAACTTGTTGCCATTGCCGCCGCTAGATGGGGCCCACGCACTCGCAGCCATTGTAGATGGCATCACTAGACGGTTTACCAAGAAGCCAGAGTACGCATTTAACATGAAGCGACTTGTGCCGCTCGCTTATGCAAACATAGCTTTCCTAATTCTTTTCTCAATCTCAGCCTTAATCATGGACCTCCGAGTCATGAATGAAGCTGCACTTTCAGTATTGCCATGAACGCTAAGGTTCAAGAAATCAATCTGAACAGAAACTGGTTCGCTAACCTAATTCTGTTAGTTGTGTTTCTTGACATTGGCTTCGGGTCTGCAATGGTCGCACATGCTGCAGCAACTGGCAAGCCTGGACTGACGCTCGCATATTTGCTGTTAGCGGTTGGGATAGGGGTCTACTATCTCTTGCTTTTCTACTGGGTGTTGGGTTTCCGTTTCTTTAACTCTGTTCAGCGCTAACAATTGTCTCAACTAGAGGCTAAATTGGAAAGCTATGGTAAAGATAAAAGGCTTTGCTGAGTGGCTCCCTGAGCACCAGCTCCTCCAAGATGAAATCATTGCGACGATAAAAGAGCAGTTTCAACTTCATGGCTTCGCGCCATTGCTTACTCGTTCAATCGAACATCTTGAGGATCTTTTAGACCAGGGGGAAACCGATAAAGAAATCTATGCGGTCAACAAGCTTGGCTCTGATTCTCAAGCTGAGTGGGGGCTTCACTATGACCTGACAGTCCCATTTGCCCGCTACGTATCAGAAAATCAAGGTCGGCTACAGTTTCCGTATCGCCGTTATCAGATTCAGCCAGCGTGGCGTGGGGAACGTCCCCAACTGGGGCGCTTCCGTGAGTTTATTCAAGCCGACGCTGACATAGTAAACAAAGGTTCCTTGGAACTGCGGCATGACGCTGACCTGCTGTCCATGTTTCAGAATACCCTGAGCAAATTGCCGATACCGGCGACTCAAATGGTGATCAATAACCGCAAACTCCTTCAAGGATTTTACCAAGGTCTGGGGGTCGATGATATTGTTCCCGTTCTGCGTGCGGTAGATAAGCTCCCCAAGGTTGGCTCTGAGGAAACTTTGCAGACTCTCATACGAGAAGGTCTCTCTGATGGCAAGGCTCAAGCTGTTTTGGACTTATGTGCGATTAAGGCCACTAGCTCTGAAGAACTGGAGGTGGTTGGCGACCTTGGAGTCTCGAGCGAGCTGCTATCTGAGGGGCTTGCTGAGCTGGGAGAAGTACTCGACCGTGCAAACAGCTCTACGATAGCCACCCCAGTTGCTGCTGCGCTTCACATTGCTCGAGGATTCGACTACTACACAGGCACCGTCGCAGAAACAGAAATGTTAGATTACCCCGACGTAGGCTCAATTTGTTCGGGTGGGCGCTATGAGAATCTAGTCCACGGCGATCGCGAAGCTATTCCTGGTGTTGGTTTCTCAATTGGTGTGACACGGCTGATTTCTTACGGGTTGAATCACGAGTTCTTAAGTTCAGAAAAGGTGAGCCCCGCAACGGTTCTGGTTGCTGTGAACTCTGAAGACAAAAGAGCTGATTCTGACGCTGTTGCTAATCAACTACGTCGGCGAGGAATTGCATGTATGGTGTCAGATTCTGACGCTGCGTACGGCAAGCAAATCAAAGTAGCAGAACGGCTAGGAATCGACTATGTATGGTTCCCTCAAGCGGAGGGCGATGAGGTTAAATCGCTAGGGGGGAGATCTCAAGAACCGGCAGATTCAACCAACTGGGTTCCTAACTCGTGACAACTTCTAAAGAGTTACGAGAAGTAGCACTTAGAAGGGGTGCGAGTAGGGGAGCCAAAGTTGTTTATGCTGTGATTACTAGAGCGATTAGGTCGACTATGAACCCCTGGTTGCGAATCAAAACCTGTAACACTGAGGTGCTTGATTTGCCTGGTGCCACTGTCCTAGCGCCAAGCCACCGATCCCATTTGGATTCAGCGCTTGTGGCAATAAATTCAAAGCGTCGGATAAGAGCTCTCGGGAAGGAGTCGCTTTTTAGAACCCCAGTTGTGTCATACATTTGCGCTGCGTTAGGTGCGATTCCAGTTAAGCGAGGACAGGCTGATCGTGATGCTATGGTCGCCGCTCTTGAGCTGCTTAAAGCGGGGGAGTCAATGATTGTATTCCCCGAGGGTGCGCGCGAGTCAGGAAGCCAGATCAAAGAGATCTTTGATGGGCCTTTGTGGTTAGCTTCCAGAGCAGGTGCACGAGTAGTTCCAATCGGGGTCTCAGGAACCGAAGAAGCGCTGGGATCGGGAGCTAAATGGCTTAGGCGAAGCTATGTCGGCATCGTTGTTGGTGATCCAATTGAGCTCCCGGAAGGCCGCTTGAGCAGACAAGATATTTCTAGCCACACGG
>JAHDFH010000035.1 GCA_020628305.1 Acidimicrobiales bacterium
ATATAGGCCAATCAGTAGGCCGAGGGTGTGAGGGTTTAGCTGGTTTAGAACAAAGGTGCTTGACGGGCGATTGCCAGAAAAGTTCTGGTGGCCGTTGCTATCTTTGCTGCCAAACGCCAAAGCCCGGGATTGGGCCAGCATATTTGCATTAAGTACTTGGTGAGACTCAACATAGTCGGTCTCGGATCTAGCAACTCCGATGAAATCAACTGGATGCACTTGCGTACCTTGATGTAGCAGTTGAAAGAAGGCATGCTGACCATTTGTTCCGGGCTCGCCCCAGAGTACTCCACAGGTGCTCTCCTTGACAGCGCTGCCATCGAGGTGAACTTGCTTGCCATTTGATTCCATTTCGAGTTGCTGTAGGAAAGCAGGAAACCTACCGAGGCGTTCGGAGTAGGGGATGATGGCTTGGGAAGTGAAACCCTGAAAGTTGATGTTCCAGATGCCTAACAGCCCCATGAGAACGGGAATGTTATTGTCAAGGTCGGCTGAGCGGAAGTGTTCATCAGCCATGCGGAAACCGGCAAGGAACTCTCGGAATGCTGTGTCACCTATGGCGATTGCCAGACTCAGTCCAATTGCAGACGAGATCGAGAACCTGCCTCCGACCCAATCCCAAAATCCGAAGGTTTGTCTGCTTGAGATGCCAAAGTCAGACACTGCGCCATGGTTGGTCGACAGAGCAACAAAGTGTTTCTCCACTGCTTCAGTGCCTAGTGATTCCACGAGCCAATCTCTAGCAATCTGCGCATTGGCCATTGTTTCGCTGGTCGTAAAGCTTTTCGAAGCCACTATGAACAGAGTCGTCTCAGGGTCTTTCCCAGCCAGCGCATCGCTTATAGATGCAGGATCAACATTTGAGACAAATAGCGATTCGATAGCACTCGAGCAGTATGGTGCCAGAGCTTTGTGTGCCATCGCCGGGCCGAGATCCGAGCCGCCAATGCCAAGATTGATCACAGTCGAGATCTGTTTGTTTGAAGCCCCTCGATGGGTTCCGTTGCGAACCTGTGATGCAAATCCAAGTGCTCTATCAAGCTCGGATTTAACACCCGGCATAACGTTAATGCCGTTGGCTGTAATCGACTCTGCTTCTGATCTTAGGGCTGTATGAAGCGCTGGTCGTCGTTCAGTGACATTGATCGACTCACCTGTAAACATTGCGACAATCTTCTGGTTAAGGTCCACGCTGTTAGCTAGTTTTATTAGTAGTCGTAACGTCTCAGAGTTGACTAACTGCTTCGAGTAGTCAAAGAAAATGGAACTCAGCTGGATATGATAACGCTCGCCTCGGTGAGGGTCCTCAGCGAATAGTTGCTCTAGATTCGGTCGGAAACTCGAAGCGTGAGATTGGAGTTGCTGCCACTCCTCAGTCGCAGATGCATACTTGGTCATTGCCCACCAGCTTATTGTATGGTCTCAGTCAACGGGGTCAGAAGTAAGATTTATTGGATCGGCGCTTGTGAGTCTGGTGCTGCGTTTGACAGTTGGTTCCGAAAGTGGAGGATCCGTCCAGCCAGCTGTCATGATTTCATCGAAATCAATCCGTAGCTTACGCATATGTGCTTGACCAACTCGGGCGTGTTTAAGGCGAATCTTCAATCTTGTCCACCACGAAACCTTCATGGTTCACTATCGGAATCTGCCAGCAGGATGTAAGGAGTTATGATGCTGGAATTTTCAGCACTTGTCCAGGCTTGATTTCATCTCTGTCTGAAAGCTCATTTACTGCTAGAAGCTGAGAGATTTTGATCCCAAATTTGTCGTTTGCAATACCAGAAATGGTGTCACCAGATTCAACTACATATGTTTGGGCAACACGAATACTGGTCGCAGCGGCCGGGGTTGTGGCTGTTACGGAGGTAAGAGTGGTGGTTTGGCCGCTCTGCTTCAAAGGCTCAAGCACGGTATTCGCAGAAGTCACCTTGACCCCAGCTGATGGTGCTTCAAATGTGCCGACAACGTTTGGAACTGGTTCTGTGAGATCCACCTGAGGCGTGTTTGACGCTGTGGGCTGAGTCAAGCTAGCGATGGTCGTCTGGGTAACTGTTGTTTGAAGTGGAGCGGTGATGCTCGCCGGAGTTGGCCTACCACAGGCCGCTAGTCCAGCCATAGCAATGAAGAGTAGTGCAATGCGTCGCATAGTAAACGATCCTTAGCCCGAAAACAGTTTAGTTCTAGTTGGGTGATATGAACAGCTTTATAGAAGGTGGTTGCTTAGAAACCGTGCTTCGGCGCTCAACACTCTGACCAGAGTCTCTCCCTTAGGGGAGTGGGTCAACCCATCAATAAAAAGGGTTTCATGTTTAATGCCATTTTTGCTAAGCTCGTTCGTCAGTCGAAACGAGTTGGCGGGCACAACGTTGTCATCGTTGAGGCCATGTATCAGCAGTAGGGGTCTTGCTAGTTCAGAGGCTCTATGAGTAAGGTTAGAAGCTTCGTAGGCATCTGGGTTTGCTTGTGGAGTTCCCAAGTACCGTTCCGTATAGTGAGTGTCATAAAGTTCCCATTCAGTGACCGGCGCTCCAGACACTGCGCAGTGAAAAGACTCTGGTTCAGCGATTGCACACAATGCTGCGAGGTATCCTCCAAAGGACCAGCCACGGATGCCGACTCTTGAACTATCAGCAAAGGGGTATTGCTTTTTAACAAATTCCAGGGCGCAAAGTTGACTATCCACGGTTGGGGCGGCGAGATTCCGGTAGATGCCTTGGTCGCAGTCAGTGTTGACTCCAGGTGTGCCTATGCCATCGGTAACTACAACTAAGAATCCCAGGTTGGCGAACCATTGTGAAACCAAGTGCGGACGCAGGGATCTAATAACGCGCTGGGCGTGTGGACCTCCGTAAGGGTCCATCAGCACGGGCAGCACCTGACCATTGTGATTCTCAGGTGTAAACACCGCAATGCGGTTACCGTCACCAAGGTCGTGGAAATTTGAGTGGACTCTAAAAGGAGCTTCCTGGCCGACATCTTGGATCTCAGACTTTACGGTTTGTAGCTGAGAGCCTGACTCCTTAGAGTAGATTCTGGTACTGGTACGGATCGAGTCCATGTTCTTACTTGCGATAACTATTGTGTCTTGCCCAATGGTTGCCGAATGCATGCCTTCACCTTGGGTGATCTGCTCAATCGACTTGGTATCTAGATTTAGACAATAAAGGTGCACATCAAATGGGTTTGGGGAGGCGCTGAACCATACTTTGTCGGGTTCAACACTCACAATAGCTCTAAGGTAACCGTGGGTGTTAATGATCTCGCCGTTGACTACCAGCACCCGTCCGGAGCTAGAGCAGACAATTTCGGCTACGACATCACTTGTTGCCTTGTACAGTTGTGGACCTACTTCCAGCCAAGTGTCAGAGCTGAGTGTGTTTGTGACTGTCCAGCTACCTGGGCCGGTATAGGAACATTCAATCAGCTCTGTCTGCTCTCGGTTTTCAAACCTTGCACGAATAACATCTCCAGTCCATATAACAGAAACCAAATACTCAGCTACTGTCCCATGAATCTTTGGCCATTCAAGCTCTGTTACCAGACCCTCTGTGGTAACCGTTAGAAGCCTCGTCACAGGGTTTGTGCCACCAGCTGGGGGATACTTGAGCAGAGTCGGCGCTTGAGTTGGATGTGCAGGGTTGGAAAGGTTAAGTAACTCCGTGTTCGTTTCGTCAACTTGAGTTACAACCAATTTTTTTGAGTCCGGTGACCACCAAAAGCCGCGTCCTCTTCCAATTTCTTCAGCAGAAACGAAATCAGCTTTTCCGAAAAAGACAAGACTATTTTCTGGGCTTATCAGGGTTGTGCTGGCAGGACCGTCTGCAAGACTAGCTAACTTGAGTGCTCCAGAGTCGTGAAAAGCTAGGTGGGTGCCGTCAGGAGACACCTGAGGATCAAAGACTTCTTCATCAAACTCAACTTGAAATTTTTCTATCTCCGATGTTTGGAGGTCATAGAAGTAGATATCGTTTCCTTGTGCTATGACCAAACAGCCTTTGGCCTTTGAGTAGCTGTAGGAGTAGATGCCCCCACTCTGATTTCGGGTGCGCTCTCGTGCAGCTTTCTGTGCCGCTCCTTCTGCTCCGCCATCTAGGTCATCTGAGTCAATCAGTAGCACTTCTTGACCGCTATCAAGATCAATGGCCCAAAGGCTTTGCTTGTTGCTGTCGCCAGGTGATCTCAAAAACGCGATGTTACGATTGGGCAACTCCGTGAATGAGTGTGGCGTACCGCTAGAAAGGCGATTGGTCTCTGAATAGAGCTTAAGAAATTCGGCGTCTTGAACCTGGTATGACATGCTCAAATCTTATCGTTTGGTCATCCGGAGGGCTTGAGAATTGCTAGACTAAAGGCGCTCAATGAAATGCCGTTTAGATAGCATTGGTTTCTATTAAGGAGCGTAACAATGGTGAAAGTATGGATTGATCAAGATCTTTGCACGGGCGATGGCTTGTGTGCTGAGATCGCTCCCGACGTCTTCTTTGCTCAGGACGATGGCCTTTACTACGTTAAAGAAGCGGCAGAGAACTTTGGTGCCGAGAAGCTGTTTGATGGCAAAGCTAACCCAGCTGGCGCCGAAGGCATGGCTCGAATCCCTGAAGGTGGAATCGAGCGAGTTGTTGAAGCAGCTGAAGAGTGTCCTGGAGAATGTATTTTCATCGACGTCGAAGAGTAGTAAGAATTACTAGTCTTTAAGGCTCAAAAATAGCTTACGTAGGCCGATTGGCCTACTGTGCACACCGCAAAGTTCCAAGTATATTCAGCATTCGCTATAGCCCTCTTTGCCCTGCTGTGGGGCGCCTGGTTTGTTCTGGGCGCCTACATCACGGTGCCACAAGCGACAAAGATTCGACTCACCGGTGTCGATCTTGCCGTAGACACTCAGTCTGATTTGGGCGAGTCTCCGTTTCGTTTCGATCGGTTCCAGCCGGTAGTTCAAGGTTCGCAAGCCCCTGAGACGCTGGCGTTTGCCGAACCCGATGAGCCCAAATCAGAGTTTGTGTCATCGGCGATAATAGGCGGCGCTGGCAAAGTCACTGGCGTGGTGACTGAAAGTAACACCCCTGTTGAGGGTGCAGTGGTGATTCTTGAAAAAGATTCCTCCGCTGGCGCAGTTCAGATTCAAACAATTTCGGACGCTAATGGCGTTTATAGCTTCGATGGGGTCGTCGGTGGGCGCTATCGAGTGCGATCGTATGTTCCTTTTCAGCTTGCATCGGTTGATGTTGAAAGTTTCTTCATTGAGCAGCCAAGCGGCGGTGAATCTCGGCTGCCTTGGAAAGTTGAAACCAGAATAGAACCACTTGAGGCGAATCTGCGAGTCCAAAAGGCAAATAGTGGAGTTCTGGTTGAAACATCTGCAGCGGATGTGATTTATCCGGAAACACCTGCGCAGGTGATTGTGTCTGTCTCCACAACACAGGTAGATGCAAATGGCGTCATTCAGGTTGTTCCGGTGGATGGTGCAGGGCTAACTCTCGAAGCAGTCGGTGGCTATACGCCTACAGCATTCCCTGAAGCAGTTCAGAAAGTGACAGATGCTCGTGGGCTGGCAACATTTGAATACTCTTGCCAAGTTCTTGGTCTAGGTTCAGCATCGGTCGACGTTGAAGGCTCATACAATGTCATAGCTCCAGGTAGTCCCGCAACTCAGGAGTTCTCGATCACAAAACTTGTGCGACTACCCGATTGTGTTGAGTTTGTAGCGAATGTTTCCGAAGAGGTAGCTCCTGAACCTGAGGTGCAGCCATGAGACGGATTTTATACAAGGTTTGGCGAGTGGTCCGCTTCAATCTAAGGCTGTTGGCAACGGTTGTTGTTGCGTTGCTGCTGGGAGTACCTGCTGCCGGTGCTACAGCTGTTTTAACCTACTTGGACTTACCAGTGCCAAAGACGGATTTGCCTGAACAAAACGAGTTGGTGGTTGCTTATCCTTCTGAAGTGTTTGACGTTAACGGTGACAAGATAGCAACATACCGGGGCTTTGATGAAACTGTGGACGTTGAGTACGAGGATCTTCCTCAGCATCTAATTGATGCATTTGTAGCGATCGAAGACCGTCGCTTCTGGGAACACTCAGGCTTCGACTTAGAGGGTATTGCGCGAGCTGCGCAAACAAATGCCAATGCCGGCTATGTCAAAGAGGGTGGCTCAACAATTACTCAACAGTACGTTAAGAACGCATACCTCAACAACGAACGCAGTTTGGAGCGCAAGCTAGATGAGGCGCTACTTGCTGTTGAGCTAGAGAAGGTCATGGGCAAGGAAGATATCCTGCTTGGCTATCTGAACATCTCGTATTTTGGGTCTGGCGCTTATGGTATTGGTGCTGCTGCTGAAATCTACTTTGGCAAGTCAGTTGCAGACCTCGATATTTCTGAAGCTGCTACTCTCGCAGGGATTGTTAAAGCACCAAGCAGCTATTCGCCGACGAGCAACCTTGAGTTAGCTGAAGAACGGCGTCTGCTTGTATTGTCGGCGATGGAAGATGTTGGATATCTTGATTCGGCAACTGCTGAAGATGAAAAGTCTAAAGAGCTCTGGCTGCTTTCTGACGGTGTCGCTTTGAGTACAGAAACCACTCACGTTCGCTCTCGCCCTGCTAAAGGTTCAGCTGACTATCCATTTATCGCTGATTGGATAGAAGAGGTACTTCTCGAAGAGCTTGGCGATGATGCGGTCTATCGAGGTGGACTGAGAATCGAAACAACGATTGATCCTAATCTTCAAGCCGCAGCCGAAGATGCAGTTGCTGCACGGCTTGAGAATACTGAAGCACCTGTTGACATGTCGCTGGTTTCGGTTGACCCTGAGACGGGCTTTGTCAAAGCTATGGTTGCGGGTCGAGATTATGACGCCTCGCAAGTCAATCTCGCTCTTGGAGGCTCTACAGGCTTTCAGCCAGGTAGCTCCTTCAAACCACTCGTCTTGGCAACTGCTTTCGAGAAGGGGTTCTCTCCTGAAAGTGTCTACCCTGCTCCTGCGCAGTGGGCCAGTCCAGGCTGCGTAGGGGACTGCTTCATCTCTAACTATGACAATGCTGGTTATGGTGAGATGACATTACGTTCAGCCATGCATTCATCAGTCAATACAGTTTTTGCGCAGCTTGTGATTGATGTCAGCATCGAACAAACGGTTGAACTCGGTAGAGCTTTAGGGCTGTCACGCCTCGATCCATCTGTTGGTTACGGCGCAAGTTTCGCGTTGGGGGCGGCAGAGACTTCGCCTTTAGAGATGGCTTCTGCTTACGGCACATTCGCTAATTCTGGCGTGTACATGGAACCAACAGCGATTCTGCGGGTACTTGATCGAGAGGGCAACGTGTTGATTGACAACCGAGTCCGCTCAGGCGATCGAGTAATGACCGCAGCAACCGCTGACAATGTCACTGACGTATTGACCGGTGTTGTTGATGGTGGTACGGGTGGGAGAGCTGCGATTGGTCGCCCAGTTGCGGGTAAGACTGGTACCGCTCAGGCTTATCGAGCTGCATGGTTTGTTGGCTACACCCCGCAGCTAGCTACTGCTGTTTGGATGGGCCACTCTGACGGTCAAGCTTCGCTTAGGGGAATCAACGGCGTCGGTAACGTGACTGGCGGATCACACCCAGCGATTGCGTTTGCCGATTTCAATCGGGTTGCTCATGCTGATTTGCCAGTTGAGCAGTTCCCAACTCCTGCTGAGATCGAACCACCTGATGAAGAGTCAGTGGAAACGATTAAGGCAAGTGTTGCTCGTGAGTTTACGATTGCCGCTTCGCAAAATTCTCCCAGCGTTTTTGCTGAAACGTGCGGCACAAGCAGCTGTACATCCAGGCAAGTCAGGCTCCCAGAAATAGTTGCCGCTGAACCAGCTGTTGTTGAAGAGATCGAACAAGTTATTGAAGAAGGAGAAACTAATGGTTGATCTAAGAGTAAAGAAGAAAGAAGAGTCAGATATTAGGGTGGAGGTAAATGACAAGCTCTCAAATCAATCTGACCGACGTCATGGCTTTCGCTCTGTGTTACGTGACCTCAAAGACAACTTTGTGCCGCGAAGCATTCTTGGGATGGCAATGTTGCTGGTTGCTTTCGCTGTTGGTATTGCTTTCAGTGGCGCTGGCTTCTATGCCTACTACAACAGCCGCCTTACGGAGAATGAACAAGCCGTTGGGCGTTTCGTTGAGGGATTTGATCAACAGTTCAATGAAGCTGCTGGCACCTTAGAGGAGCTCAGGGTTAATTCCATCAATGAGATCCGGGGTGAGTTGCAACCACTTGAACCCTTTGTGGACTCAGCCAACGGCATTGTTGGTTTGCCTGCGTCAGTTGGTCAATCTGTCTGGATCGTTGAAACTAGGACTTCATCTTCTGAGCTGAGCTTTGGTTCAGCGTTTGCAGTTATTGGGCACAACGGCGGGACAGCGCTTGTAACTTCTCTTTCTGTGGTTCGAGCAGCAACACGGGAGCCTGCTCCTGAAATTGAGCTGGTTAAAGGCGATCAACGGTTGTCTGCCTCACTTTGGGCTTGGGATGCTGCCAGCGATCTGGCTTTGTTGACAACGGACGCAGCTATAGAAACCCTCGACTTAGCTTCAGCTTCGGAATCTGCTGGAACAGTAGGTCAGTTCGCTTTTGCGATGTCTGGGGTGGGGGACAGGGGCGCAACAGCTGCTCCTGGACAAATTATTGATTTATCAAGCGTTGGTGTGCAACACGCAATTCCATATGCGCCTTTTTACCTAGGTGGGCCTATTCTGAACGCCCAGGGCCAGGTCGTGGCGGTGAATACCCCCAATTATGAGCCTTATGGGGTTAGCAATGGTCAGATTAGTCTTGCCCCAGACGTTACGAAACTGTGTTCTACCGTGCTGAGGTGTTCTGAATTAGATCAAGCCACAGGCGTGGTTGAGGCAGAATAAATTGCTCTTTTACTAATGTGGTTACCAGTTTTAGCCGAACTATTAACATATGAGAGGTGCAGTCGCTTCGATTTTTGTTGATAGGAAGTCCCCATGGTTTATGGGTGCGGGTTTAGTTTATCTCGCGGCTATCTTGCCTTATATATGGTTTACTCAATCTGAAGGGCTGAATCATGATCTGTACTTGTTCATGTCTGCAAACATCGCCTATGTAGGTTGGCTGGCTTGGCGCCGAACTAAGCTCCGTTCCGAGATGGTCAAAGGCGCATGGCGAGCTTTTGCCATCTTTATGTGGCTTCGCGTTGCATTGATCTTGGCGGATTACCCAGAAATTGGTGAAGCAACGCCGGCTGAGGGTATCTTCTTCATGACGGTCATCGCATTGGTAGCCATGGTCGCCTTGGTTTGGCCCCATTTCAACAAGGCTTCTTTGCAGCGAGTTGCTCTCGATTCGCTCTGGTTCTCACTGGTTCTGATACTCGGTTTTTGGTACGTGGCATTTGATCCGTTTTGGCATTTAGAAGAATTAAGCACAGTTGGTCGTGTGGCGCTGCTAGCGAGCATTATTGCTTTGGTTGTTGGAGTTTCCTATTCCGTTAACCTTAAATTCAATGCATCTGGCGTTGGCTTCATTGGTCTTTACTCCGTCTATGGTTCATTTGCGGCTGTAGGGATTCTTGCAATCTATGATCTGCTTCTCGAAAAGGGAGCGATTGGTGAAAGCCGAGTTTTGGAACTGCTGTGGTTTGCAGCCGATTTGGGCTTTCTGATTGCTGTGCTGGTTAGAGGTGACATAAAATCTAGGACGATTCTGAACAGTCGCTGGAATTATGTTGGCTGGATCACGTTGGCTCCAATGGTGCCTGCAGCTGTTGTCCTATTCTTCACAGCGCCATCTGATCAGCGGATCATCATTGGTCTTGGCTCTGCAGTCTTTATGATTCTGGCTGTTAGAACTGCAGCTGTTGGAGGAGAGAACAAGAAGTTGTCTGGACAGTTACGAGACCTTGCGTTGACCGATGATCTAACTGGTCTGCCAAACCGACGAGCGCTAGATGTAGGTCTAGAGGAGCTGGCCGAAGCTGGAAACCCCGTCCTTATCTATGCTGATCTTGATTTCTTTAAAGAAGTCAATGATCGGTTTGGTCACGCTGCAGGTGACGAGTTGCTCCGGGCGTTCTCTGACCGTCTGCTTGGTTGTTTAAGAACTGGTGACAAGTGCTACCGAGTTGGTGGAGATGAATTTGTTATTCTGGCCGATATTGGTGAAGCTGGGCGTGATCATGTCATTGAGGCTCTAGTTGAGCGAGTTCGTTCAACAGTTGACCATCACTTTAATCTATCGTTCGGTCCTGCAAGCGTCGGCATCACCGTTGGTGTGGCTACCGGCGAAGTAGATGGTCAGCGACTATTAGTAGAGGCCGATCGTCAAATGTTTAGAGCTAAGAGCGCAGGTCGAGGATCCACATACTACGCAGGTAAACAGCTCGACATGGCGTCTAAATAACCGGACATTGGGGGACATTGGGGACGGGGTATTTTGTCCCAGTTAATCCTCAAAGGGAGTGATGTGCGCTCCGACTCGATCCTCATCGATGTTTTCTCCCGGCATGGTTCTCGGCCTGAATGGTTTTTGAGGGAAGTTGGATTTTTCCATGACAAGAGCAACGCTAAGAGCGGCAACTGCGATCAGGGTGAAGATTAGGAGAAACCACATAGTTGTGAGCTTAGCGAGCTTTACCTCGGGGCCAGCATTTTTGGAGTCTTTGCTTCTAGTTCAGTTCTTCAAGAATACGGTTAAGGGCTTGTTCTCCGTCTGAGTTTAGAGAGAACAGATCAGAGCTATCAAGATCATTTGTGAGTCTGATCCGTTCAATGGACTCTCGCTTCTTGACTACAGGTTCGAAAACATAGTCATTTGAAGCAACTGCATTGCAGGCCTCGAACCACTCTCTGTTACGGTGTCGCTCAAACTCTTCAAAGCCTTGAGCCGAAAGCCCTCTGCCTTCTGCCTTGTTAAGCTGAAGTAGTTCGTAGGTCTGCTGATCTGTAAGAGATGCGTTGTGTGCTTCTTGTTCAACTTCGATAGGAGAGAGCTTCAGGTCTTGAACCAGCAAAGTGTTGATGAATTCTTGGTAGTTACTAGCGGCTGACTCAAAGTCGTATTGCAGCACCGAACCTCGTCCGAACGACGTCTCCAGTTGTTGAACTGCGTGGTCTGCGTTGAGATCGTCAAAGAAGTTGCGGTCTCGATAGTTCCATAGCCAGATCAGATAATCGTTGTAGCTCTGATCCAGCCCCATCCGAACGAACTCTTTGTACAGAGATCGGATCAGAGACTCGAATTGACGATGCAGTAGGAGTATTTGAACTTCGAAGTCCGAGAAAAGATCTTTTAGTCGTTCGATTTTCTCATACGTATCAAGTTGGCTGAGTCCAAATTTAAACACGAGATGCTCGTTGGAGAACACGTTAAGCATGTCTTTTGATGCCCAGTCGTCAATTGCCTGCTTTGCATCACTGCGTTGTGCTGAGTATGTTCGGTGGTTCGAGTACTTTAAGAGGTTCTCGCTGATCAATTCAAGACGGGAGTCTTGATAGGAGATATTGTCTTCAACTCCCACACCCATGAAGTTAATACCAGGATGAGTGGAGAAAACGCCACGCTGCAGACTTGTTGAAAGACACTTGGGAAGGCCGACGTGGATAAGTAGTTTCATAAAGCTAGCCTCATACAATGGCGAGCATAAAGTTTACTACTTGTCGGGAAAGTCAACACCCCTAGGGTTAAAGTGGGCCTTGGTGGGAGAAGAAGTGTAACTAGACTTAATCAAACTAGCGCAGCAAAGCTCATTCAGCGCTGCTTGCTGAGGTGTCGTCCCCCGTAACTAGTTCAAGAAATCCCCTAAGAATGACGGTTAGATCTCTGGGTGATTCAAGTGGTGTTGTATGTCCTCCAGCGGTAATATGAAGCTTTCCATATTTGCGTATCTGGTCGGCGAGCCCGTCTGCGATTACGTAGTCATCAATACCGGCGACAAAGCGCCAGGGTATTTCAAGATTCGACAGAAGTGTTACAGAATCTTCCGTTTCAAGAAGTACGGAACGTAGCGTCTCTCGTAGCCCTTCTCGGCCTATTGCTTTGGCTCTTTGCTTACCTTCAGCTACTAGCGAAGGACGTTGAGCTAGCGTTCCATCATCAACGAGAGCCGTTATAGCAAGCTTTCCGTACGTTGCTAGTGGTAAACCTAACAAGAGCAGTGCCCGCTGCATTATGAAACCGAGACGACTAGTGCCAGTGGTTCTTGACAGCGGCGTGTTGACAAGCACCAGGCCGCTTAGAGTTAGTGTCTGTGCAAGTCTAAGAGCTACCATCCCTCCCCAACTGTGTCCTACTATCACTGGTGAATGAACCTCAAGATCGCTCAACAGATTAGCAATCGAGTCGACATGATTATCAATCGAGGCTCCGGGTTCGAAGTCGCTGTCTCCGTGGGCCGGCATATCCACTAAGAGGATGCGAGAGTCAAGGTCTGGTACCACCTCATCCCATAATCTTCGATCCATGAATACACCATGTAGCATCACGACTGTTGTTTCGCCTTCACCTCTGAATTCATACGCTAGTTTCGAGGACGTCACGGGCTGAAGTTTCCTTTATCCAAGGTTGAGATGCTCGTATCGGGACGATACCAGATTATCTCTGACTAAAGAACCTCAGGGCTAGTTTGCTGGAGTTGTTCTTGGGTCGGTTTGCAGGTTTCAGCAGCCCGAGCGGCTACCACATTGGGGAAACTTGCTTTGGCGTACGAAGTACCCCCGATAGGAATCGAACCTACGCACATGGTTTAGGAAACCACTGCTCTATCCACTGAGCTACGGGGGCTTGGGACCTTTAATGCTATCAGTTGATAGTTGTTCTGAGATCTCCTAGACCTCTGTGGATCAGGCTTTTAACTGTGCCCGTTGGAATGTCCATTTGTTCAGCAACTTCGTTGTGGGTCTGATCTCCGTAGTACTTTAGGAAGATCGCTGTTTTCTGCCTGATATCGATCTGATCTAAGGCATCGTTTAGATAGATACGCTCTGTCGGCTGTGCAGCTCTGAGGTAGTGTGACTTAGCTCGTGAGGTTCTCCGCTTTCTAAGCTCGTCATTGGCTTTGTTGAAAGCCACACGATAAAGGTAAGACTTAGGATCTTTCAACCCTTTCCAGCTTTGCCAAACAGCATGGAAGGCATCTTGGGCTATTTCTTCAGCGACCGCTCTTGAATCGACTCGTTGTGAGATGCGTCCAAGGAGACTCCGCCAATTCTCTGTGTAAAACGCCTCGTATTGTGGGTGTTCCGCCATTAGCCCGCCTTTTCGCCTTAGTTCAAGTTTGGACTGTTTTGGTGGCGGGTGCTATGGGCTTACTTGCCCTTTAGGGCTCTTGACTTCGGGGCTTTTGACTCTGTTTTTGGGTGTTTTGGGAAGTTTTTCGATTCAGGGCTATCGTTGTATGTTCCTATGGCTACCGAATCCTCAAACCTTGATTCTGAGCGTGAGCATCTTAATGCTGCACTTTTGGCTGATGACCCGACCGATGCGCTATGGGAAGCTGTGAATTCTGGTCTTATGTCAGCTGTGCTTCCCGAGGTGTGTGAGCTTGATTTAGAACAGCATGAGACAATAAAACACAAGGATATTCTTTGGCATTCCATCAAGGTCACTTCACAATGTCGCCCCGACCTTGTATTGAGAATGGCTTGTTTGCTGCATGATGTTGGGAAACCCAAGACTCGCCGGTTCTCCAAGGACGCAGTTACGTTTCGTCATCATGAGGCGGTTGGAGCGAAGATTACTAGGAAGCGCCTACAGGCCAGTGGCTATGACAAGCAATTCGTTGAGACGGTTACCGAGTTGGTTCGTCTCTCTGGCCGGTTCAAAGGTTATTCAGAAGATTGGACGGATGCCGCCGTTCGCCGATATGCCCGAGAAGCCGGACCAGTGCTTGGCTATCTGAATGATCTTGTTAGGGCAGATTGCACGACTAAACACCAAGATAAATTTGATGCATTGCAAGATGCTGTGACCCATCTTGAAGAGCGGATTGCGGAGCTCAATAGGCAAGATCAGCTTGCTGCGATTAAACCACCGTTGACTGGTGTTGAAGTTATGGAAATTCTCGGCCTCGAGCCAGGTCCTCAAGTGGGGATGGCGACCAAGTATTTGAAGGACTTGCACACAGAGCGGCCCGATGAAACCAAAGAGTTCTACACAGCGAAGCTAAAAGAATGGTTTGAAGCCTCTGCTTCTTAGTTGCCAAGGAAATTGAGTGCGCCAATTACCTGCAGCACCTCGAAAGCTCCGATCACGGCCAACACTCCGATCACCACATAGATCACAGTGCCTAAAGCCTTCTCCGCTGGGGATTTTGCTGACCTGGTGGGTGATGGTGAAGAGATTCGTTGAGTGACCGGTGGCAGGCCGGGTTGATCTCGCAAGTCAATTTCTTGAATTTCGATAGGTTCTAGGGTTGTTTCAGCAAACCATTCGCCTTCGGTTGATTCTTCAGAGATGATCTTGATCTCTTCTGTTAGCTGGATATCGCCGTCCATAATTGCATGAGCGTCTTCAGCCTCTTCAAGAGTCTGTACAGGTTCAGTAAGTGGTTCAGGTCGACCATCTAGGAGGTCTTCATCTGAGAACTCTTCTGAGGTCTTTGCTTGAGGGGCGTCGATCAGCACATCAGTTATCAGCCCTGTTGTTGCGATAGTTTGAATCGATTGGTCAGTTGCGTAGTCCTGCAAAGCGCTGACATCGAATGTCTCTTCGACAGATTGGGATCCCTCAGATTCAAAAGTGGCGTCTAGCTCTTCGGGTTCAACAAGCAGGCTCTGGTCAAATACAGGGCTGTTGTCGAGTTGAATCTCGAGCGCCTGAGTCTGGTCGACGACTGTGGCGCCAAAGGCTGGTTCGTTAGTTTGAAGGCCAATGGCGGCACCGACCGAGACAGCTAGGTGGGCGTGGTTGATGTTGAAAGCTGTAAGTAGATCGTCGCTCACAGAGATCTCTCCAAGGTTGTCGATGCGTTCTTCGTGCCCAGGAAACTCCGACAGATACAGTGCTCGATCATAAGAATCTATTGTTGCTTGCTCAGCCGACAAAACCAGGCCGTTGCGAACTGTTGATTCCCACCAAATCCCTGAACCAACTGAAAAGTTGAAAGACCCGTGTTGCGGGAGAACTCTTACGGCTGCGACTGGTGCAAGTTCGATGCGCTCTAGGGGAATTTCGTTGTTAAAAAAGGCGCTGCAAAGCTGTTCGAGTTGGTCTTCGGGGGCATATTCATACCCGCTGCCGTATGTCACTCGGTCGATCGGCCCGGAGCGCTTCACCTCGAGGGCATCAATCCAAACTTCAGTATTGTCTTCTGATCTCACACCCGAGTCTTCAACTCCGACGGCGGCCGCTACCCGTACGTTGCCTGTGAACTTCTCCGGAAGCTTGTTCCACAGATTTTGGAGTTCGAGTGTTAGTTTTTCAATCTCGTTGCCGGGTTTTTGTGACCGCTTGACCTCTGCATAGCCAACAATCCGGTCAGCGTTGCCGCTTAGAATTGCAGCTCTAATGACTGATTCGTCTATTTCGATGCCGATACAGCTTCCAGCAATGGTCATAAAAAGTCCCTCTATCTACTTGGCGGGTGATAGACAGAATTCACCGAGTGAGTATTTTTTCTTAGCTCGCCTGGTTAATTCCACCTAGTCTGATTCAAATACTTGTCTAAAAAATCGACTTGCGCAACTCGAACGAGAGAAAACTGGCGAGTAAGTAAGCGGGAGCTGATCGAATGCTGGCTCAATGAGGCTAATTGGAGTCTCTGGGCCTATGAATAAAGGGTTGGATATGTTAAAGTGGAGTAGTCGGCGAAAGTAAAACAGGCGGTTTCAAATGCGCAAGTTCGGTGTTCTGGTGGCCGTGTTTTTCTTGGGTCTCATCTTTTTAGCGGGAAGCCAATCAGGGGCTGCAAGTTACTCGTGTGGGCTAGGTCTCCGCCCGGGTGACATGGTAACGACTGGGTATGGGGAGTTTGAGCTTACTGAGCAGAGGTTTGCACACGCCAACGTTATTGTGCGAGTGGGAATCGCGAACAGCATTCCTGAGAATGGCCAGGTGATAGCGTTAGCCGTAGCGTTAACTGAGGACAAGCTTGATAACCCACCAGATGGAGATTCAGGAAGTGCAGGGATATTCCAGCAGATTGAATCATGGGGCTGGGGTACCTTCGAAGAGCGAACCAATCCTGAGATAGCCGCTTATCGTTTTTATCATGGACATACCGATTCACAAGGTCGTCGAGCGATTGGTTTGCTTGATATCGATGGATGGGAAGCGATGTCGATGGGGGACGCCGCACATGCAGTTCAGCAGTCTCTGCATCCAGATCGTGTGAAGAGTGCTATAGCAGCTGCACAGCGGATCCATAAGGGTGTCGTGGGGTCGGCTGGTAACCAATGTCTGTCAACTGGTGAGTTTGCAGATAATGTTGTTGCTGTCACAAATGGTGCAGGTGGAACCACATGGGTCGATGCTTCTATCGCCCCTGCTCTCCAGGCCATGATGAATGATGCCAAGCGGCAAGGGCTTATCCTTGCGGGTGGAGGACATAGAACTGTCTCGAGTCAGATCGAGTTGCGTAAGGCTCACTGCGGCACATCCGACTACGCCATCTATGAAATGCCTTCAAGTCAGTGTAGGCCCCCAACGGCTAGGCCGGGAAGGTCCCAACACCAGCTTGGATTGGCAGTTGACTTTACGTGTAATGGTGTGTTGATCACGTATAGAGAGGGAAATCCGTGCTATGAGTTTATTGCTAAGAATTGGCCGCGCTATTTTCGACAGACCAATAACCCTCAGTTTATTGGTTGGAAAAACCTAGCCAGCGAGCCTTGGCATTGGTCGACGACAGGTAATTAGTATGAGGAACTTGGCAGCTTTAGCCCTACTGACGGTGGTGTTAAGTGGTTGTGCTCTGTTCGGTGGAGAGGAAATCGAACCAGCCGCCACGACTGTTCCTACTACAGTTGTTCAAACAACGATTGTGAATGTACCTTCTACAGCCTTCGCAGATGAAGGGATAAACGATATCGATCTGGTAGGAGATCCAAGTATCATAGATCCAGCAAACCTTGACGAGGTGGCTGGCTATGTCGCTTGCGGTTACTTCATTCGAGAGGCTAGAGCGGAGACCTCAAGAGACATAGTGGATCGTCTGGCTCCATTTATTTCTGACGATCTAGCTTCAGCCATAACATTACTGCGTGGTAACTCCGATGAGATTGTCACAGCTCAGGTCGGGGGCGTCACAAGGATTCGCTATCAGGTGTACGATGTTGGATGCGCCATGCAAGCAGTCACAGTTACTGGAGAGCGTGTGCAGTTCGCCGATAATGTTCCGTTACGCATCGAAGAACAAGAGGACGGGACCCACTTGGTCACTCAGCTGACGATCGGGGGATTAACACTCCCAGATGATTTAGCCGAGCGGATAGCGATACTTGAAGAGTAGCGGTGCAGTTATTGCTGCGACTTGAGCTCGCCTTAGTTTGCTGAAGTGCTTGCGCCACGCTTCATCTTTTTTGAACGTAATGGTTGAAGACTTGGTGAAGCGCATTGGGTTTCCTGCAACTGAGTGCATAGTAGCTGTGATATCTGCTTCTGTGTCTGAGAGAAAATCCAGCGGCGGAGAGCCCTCAAGTCCTGCAAGTCGAATTACTTGGTTTATGACTGAAACTGGATCTTCTAAGAAGTCTTCATATTTGACAGTTTCTTGCTTGACGGATCGGCCTAGAAGCTCGAATCCGATGTTGTCTGTGAGCCATCTTCCAGCTGAACGCGATGGCCTGTATGTTGGCATGTAGTCATCTTCAGCTTCGGGACGCTTCACTTTCTTTGTCCAAGAGTAGGCAACACCACGAGGGTCTCTCACAACGTGTAGAACTCGAACATCCAACGAAGGTTCGAGCGCAAGTAGTGCAGCCGTGGTGAGATGCTTTGAGGATTCTAGAATTACTTCAGTGCCCGGATTTGTCTTTGCCGCTGCATGCAGCACTTTGGCAAGGTGCTCGATGTATTCGTCTTGTTCTTGAGTGATTAGTCCCGAGTGATGTGCCTTTACAATCTCGCCAAGACGTCTAGTGCGATCGATCTTCCAACGAAGATCAATCATGCGTTCGTAATCGACGTTGTCCCAACCATCGAATGCTTCTTCACCGATAGCGTTCCAGACCGAACACTCTGAGAAGAGATCGCCACAGCCGCAACGTTCATTGTCCCGTATTCCACGCTCCCAAAGGTGCAATGTTTCACCCACGGCAAAAGTGCCGTCGAGTTCGTTTAAAACCTTCTCGATAAGGGTTGACCCCGAGCGTGGTAAGCCACCTATGAAGAGAACTTTTTGTCTTTCAGAACTCATTGAAGCCAACCCATTTCTCTGTCCAGAAGTCGTTCAACTTCTGAGACGTCTTCGATAAGAAGATCCTTCAGCTTAGCTTTGAGATCTTCATCAAACTCCGGCTTCTTCTTCTTATTCCAAGCAGAAAATTCTTTAGGCTCATGTGGTTCGATCCCTAGAAAGTTAAGAACCTTGGCATAGGTAGCGGGCCCATCGCCATATAGGTCTTCGGAACGAAGGATCAATAGCTGTTCAGCTGGATAGGCATCCATCCAACGCTTCAGTCCACGAGAGTACTTGCCCTGGTCCACATAAGAGTAATGTTGATGCGTGTAACTGGCATAGTCAGGGTCATCAATCATCTTCTGTTCTTCACCAGCTATTCGTTCTTCTTCTGCAGCGATTGCATCCTCAAAGGACAACGTTTCAACATCTTGACGACTTCGTTCAACCCAATGGCTGAAAGCTCGCTCGACAGGATCACGCAGCAACGCAATTACCTTGGCATTTGGTGCCAGCTCAGCAGCACGCTGCGGAGCGTGCGGATGGTGAAGATAGTAGGGGGTGGCATCTCCTAGCAAGAGATCTTTCCCTGCTTTTTTCTCAGCCCGAGCGTGAGCGAACTTGGTGGGAAAGTGAGACTTGTACCAGTTCTCGCCCTTGGCGAAATTAACATCAAAGTAGTACATGCCTTTGCGAGTTTCTCTGGCAGGAAACAAGGGTGCAATCTGTGGATGTTGAGTCAACCAACGGGCTAGCGATGTGGTTCCACCTCGCTTGGTCCCCACAATCAAATAGTCCGGTGTCTCACGCAGCACAGCGGTGAGCGACCCATAGGTTCTGATGGCTTGCAAGGCTTTTTGCCGGGCAATAGCGTTGAGACCTTTTGGAGCTACATAGCGTGCCCCATAAGGTGTGATCTTTGGGTAAGGAGAGTTTTCGCTCATTCGTTACCAGTCGGCCTGGGAGGGTCCACTTTTAGCTGATTCTGTGGGGTTTTAGCTTTTCTGGAACAGGTTAGTGGTAACGTAAATTCATGAAGTTCATGTGTGGACGCCCCTCTTGTGAAGCGGAATCTGTAGCTACGCTTGCTATTGACCCTTCTGTGTCCGCAGTTGTGCTGTCTGACCCCATCACTTCTAGGGAGGGTATCCCGCTGTGTGAGCGTCATGCCAACGCCACTACGGCGCCTGTTGGGTGGGAATTGATCGATAACCGCGTCGAGAAAGCGCCGCTAGAAGCTGTTGATCAAGCGAAGGAACAGCTAAGGGCTGTGCCTTCTCGTCCTGAGCGTCGTAGGGAGACTGAAACAAGCCCTGCTGATATGGTCAGCAAATTCCCTTGGCAGCATGAGTTCTCTAAGGAAGATACCCCCAAAGATCTGATTGCAGATTCACCGTTGCTGGCTCGAGCGTTTCGGTCTAGTACAGCTAAGTCGGATAAAGAATCTAAATAGACCTACAGCTTTGAGATCCGCATGTAGTCGACCTCTAGGGTTGCTCCGTTTGTGCCGAGCGCACGAGGGTCTAGCGGGCCCGGGTTGCCAGCAAGTGCCAGGTTGATCTTGAGGTCTCTGATGGTCCTATCGAACGGTGCTGGCCAGCCTTGTGCGGTGGGTTCGCTATCCACCTTGTGTGCAAAGTTGCCATCGATGAACCAACGTAGATCGCCTCGACGGTATTCAACTCTCACTGTGTGCCAACGGTTAGTAAAGTTTTCTCCAAGTTTGTAGAACTTGTTGTTGATGCCCTTTGAGCCGTCTGCTTTTTGGTAATGCATTGAGAAAAATGGTTTGGTCGGATTGTTCGCCGTCATCACTTCGAGATAGTCGAACTCGCCTCCAAGTGGCCAAGAGCCGGCCCAACCAGATGACCAGACAGCTGGGAAAAGTCCAGCCTGGTTGGTGCTGCTAGCAGGGGTAAGTTTCACTCGGAACTCAAGAGCTTGGCCGGGGGAGAACGCAAAGTCTAGGCCCCTCACCATGCCAGAAGAATACGTTGGGCGGTTGCCACACGTGCTGCCACCTTTGCGGGCTTTGAGAACGAGCTTGCCATCTCGAACGTAAACATTGTCGCTCATGTAACACTGGACCTCTTTGGAGATTCCATAGTCAGAATTGTTTTCAACCTTCCACCGGTCAAGGTTCAAAGAGCTGAAGTTCTCAACCCAAAGGTATTCGTTCTGCGGTTGTGTGGTCGGCGCAGCTGTAGTGGGAGGCCTGGCTGTGGTTGGTCGTTCCGTTGTCGTGGTTTGGCCAGTAGTTGTTTGGTCTTCAGTGGTGGTGGTTTCTTCTTCGGTGGTCGTGGTTTCAGCCGTTGTAGTGGTTGTGGTTGTTGTTTCGTTGTTTAGAACATCCACAATTACTTGGATGGGTTCTTCGAGAATTTCCTTAGTTGTGTTCACCTGCACAGGTAGCTCAGTGGTGCTGGTGGCTTGTGCATCAGTGGTTGTGGTGAGTCTGAGTGTTGTTGTGGTTGTTTCAAGCTGACGCTTTGTTTTCTGTCGCTCCTTTGCGCCGGCTGATTTAGCTGCTCCGTTAGCGTTCGCGCCTTGCGTTGTTGCTGGCTCTTCTCTGACGGCTTCGGTTGTGGAAGTGCTAGTGGAAGTGCTAGTGGAAGTGGAGGTATTCTGTGCGCTTGTTTGAGTAGTTATTGGAGCTGTGGTTGAGGTTGGCTCGGCTGCTGTGGTTGAAGTTTGATCAGCCATTGTCGTAGCGGTATCTAACGTTGAGCTAGCTGACGTTGTTGACGTGGTCGGATCAGCAGTGGTTGTGGTGTTCAGTGATGTTGGTGGGGTTGTAGTGGAACTGCTGAACGCAGAGTTGAAGTTGGCAGTAGATGATGGAACATTAGAAGGCCGAGTGTTTGCAAGCGGATCTGGGGTTGAAGTCGCTGTATTCTCAGAAAGCGAAACATTGTCGTTTGTTTCAGAAAGTTGGGTAACAATCACCGCAGCAACTACAAAGGCAAGCATGGTGCCCACAAACAGCAGAGCTCTCTGGTTTGCTCGACTTGTGATTGGAGTCTGAATGCTCGATTCGTCGTCTCCAAAACTCTCGAGGTAATCGAATTCTGATTGTTCCACCGTTTTCTCCGCTGCTTGAGTACAAATTTACGTTTGTATCAACCCTTCAGGGTAACAAGATTGACAGGATTGACTACTTGGACCCCAATTTAAGTGGGAATAATTGCCTAGTCAAGCGGAATGGGAGAAAGTTACGACCGGCCATTCGTCATAGTTTTCGGTAGCTTGCACCGACAAGGCAGAGTACAGCTCACAAAGTTCCTCAAGTTGTGAATCCAGTATGCCGCTTATTACCAGAGTGCCATGCTCACTGAGTAGGTTCTGCACCTGGCTGGCTACTTGGCGCTGATTGGCCAGTAGCATGTTCGCCACAATCAGGTCGAATTTACTGTCAACACTTGCAATATCTTCATGGCTTTCAGGCTCTGCTACGTCGTTGCTTTCAAAGTTAGTTTTAGCTTGCTTTAGTGAGTCTGCGTCGTTTTCAACAAGCACGACTTCGGCGCCAACTTTGGCCATACATAACGCTAGGATCCCGGATCCTGTTCCCACATCCAAGAACCTGTGAGGGGTAGGCAAGTGTGACAGAACATCAAGGCAGCCTGCTGTTGTTGGGTGTTGTCCATGGCCAAAAGATTGCGACGTTAGGAGACTCAAGGAAAGGACACGATCTTTGAACATAATCTCCGTATCCCCTGCATTAGGTTGAGAGAAACCAGCGTACTGCTCAAGCGTGCCACCGAACTCAGACTGCACACTTTGAGCATCACCGGCACTGTCAAACCCTGCGACAATCTCGTTGTCACTCACAAACAACCCAGTGGAATTATTGTCCCAACAAAGGGAACTGATCTCTTCCGCTTTGTCTTCAGCGCCATTGAAAGGGACTGTTAGCTGCCAGGTCACAGGTTTATCGTAGCTAGATTCTGACTACACCTCCATGAGCTACTAGATTGTTCAGATGGCAGACACCTCCATACGGCCGCATGCAGCCATTGATATCGGTACGAACTCTATGCATTTAGTCATAGCTCAAACGCTTCCTAGTGGTGGAATAGAGATTCTCACGACTGAGAAGGTATCGACCCGCCTTGGGGAGAACATGGATTCAACTAAGGTTCTTGGTCAAGCCGCTATGGATCGTGCACTGGAAACTCTGTCTCGATTTGTTCAGATAGCAGAGGGGTTTGATGCCGAAATCTCTGCCATTGCGACTAGCGCAGTTCGTGAAGCTCGCAACCGTAACGAGTTCATCCAGGCAGCCAAGACCCAGACAGGAGTCAGCGTTGAGACCATTAGCGGCGTTGAAGAAGCTCGCCTCATTCACTTGGGTGTTACGCAGGCACTGGATGTTTATGACAAAAAGCTCTTGGCCTTTGATATCGGTGGTGGCAGCACGGAATTTATCGTAGCTGAACAAGGCAAAGTCAAAGTAGCCCGAAGCTTGCGTTTGGGCTGCATTCGTATGACGGATCGATTCTTTCCAGGTGGGAAAGCTGACGCCGAGTCCTTTACAGAAGCACGAAAGTACATTCGCAACTATCTTGCTGCGCTACAAAATGATCTGCGGGGCTTTGAGATTGAGCAAGCCGTTGGCTCATCGGGAACCGTGGGAGCGATTGCCAGTGCCATTTCTGAGTTGAAGGGTGAACCACTGGGCCAGCTAAACAATGCAACCTTCACTTTGGCCGAGGTAGAGCAAGTCTCCGAGCTCATCTACACCCATGACGCTCACCAGCGGCAACGTGTTTTGAACCTTGACGATAAGCGAGTTGACATTATCGTTGGAGGTGCAGCGTTGTTGCTAGAGATCATGAAGGCGTTCAATTTAAACGAAATAACGGTCTCTGCATATGCCCTGCGCGAAGGAGTTCTGTATGACCAACTTTTCGACGATGTAGCTGGGGCGAGCAAAAACTTAAGAGTTAGAAATTCCAATCAGTTGCTTGAGCAGCTTAATGTTGACACTGCCCACGCTCGCCACGTCGCTAAGTTATCTCTAGAGATTTTCCATGGCCTCAAGCAAGCTTACAACCTGACAAGTGAGGAAGGCGAACTGCTGCATTGCGCAGCGTTGCTTCACAATGCAGGATTGTCAATTTCTCACTC
>JAHDFH010000036.1:0-22949 GCA_020628305.1 Acidimicrobiales bacterium
AGGTGGAGAAACAACTACGTAGCCAGTGTCTTGATTAGATTGAGCAATAATTCCAAGTAGAGCCTCGGTCGTGGAGGCGATGTCGGGGTAAAAGCTTTCTTCAGGTCGGTCAAGCAGAGCTATCTCAGCAATCACCGGCTGGCGGCTACCTCCTTCATAGAAGTCGCCGTTAAACAGAGTAGATATTCGATCAACTCTTTCCCCATCTGTTCTAACACCAGGGCTTGAGATATAGATCCCGGCTTCAAAATCGGTTCCCTCAAAGAGCGTCAATCTTTTGCGAATAAGTTCGATTCCAGCTTCGGTCAGATTCGCCCCATACCCCGCTGGCTCAACCATCACTGTTACTTGTGTAATACCTGCTTCTTCTAAGGCCTGTATCAAGGCGGGATAGTGGTCGTAAGGGTCACCTTCCCATTGAGAGCTTTGGTAGAACGGCACGATTAGTGACTGGTCAAAGAGAGACCGAAAGGAAAGAATCTGGCTGATGTGCTCGGCGAATCGCTCCGAACTGGTTTCAGCAGCTTCTCCATCGCGAATTATCAACCCCCAGAACTTAAGAATTAGGGCTCTGTCTCCAATTTGCTCGACCAGAGGCAAAAAGTCATCAAAAGTATCCCCACTTCGCACGGCAAGAGTGATGTGTGATCCCGCCAAGCGTGGGTCGTTCTCGGCGAGTGATGAAATATCTTCGGCGTAAATTTCGGTGGATCTTATTTGTGCGGCTAGTGGGAACTGGCAGTCATCAACTGTTGGGACTTCAGAAGCTGAGGTAGGCGTAGGGGCGGGCTGCGTAACGGTGGGGGTCTCTTGTGGCTCACTCCCTTGGCGTGATGCTGACACGGTCGTGGTAACTGAATCGCTGCTTTCGCTTTGGGTGCAGGCAGTCAAAGCAGATGCAACTAGTAGGGCGGCAACGGCCGTTTGACGATGTGATCTACCTGGTGCTAACAGTTGGCTGACGGAAGCAAAGGCAAGCTGCCATGCCCTGCTTCTCGGGACAAGAGGCTCGGTATCTCTTCCCTGGGCTATTGCCAGATTTGCCCTGGTATTAGCTTTGCTGGCTGCAGATGCGACCATTGCATCTAACCTCTTTAACGAGTCACTTTTCATTGTTGTTTCCACCTTTTAAGTGGAGCATATCGCCACATTTAAAAGTATCGAGGTGCTGCCGACCTAAAAGTTATGTCTGTAGATCTAAGTTCACTGCCAGAAACCACAGCCGCTGCCCGAGATGGTGTGCAATTTCAACAGCAACCGAGTTTCGAGTCCATGGTTGAAGAAGCCGTAGCATACGCTGATCGACCGAAACCACAGATGGTTGATGAGTCAAAGCAAGCGGCTAAGAGCCCCGGCAAGCTAGATGTGCGAGAATATTTCCGTTATCGAATGTTTGAGAAGGATAAATCAGAACGCAAAGAATACATTTCTGATCGCCTGCATTGGCTGATTCATGACATCTGTAATGATTCAACTGAGGCTGCTCGCACAACAAGTAAACATGATTGCACCAGAATCCTCGAAGCAGCTGGTATTCCAACTATTCCTATTCATGCGATGTTGGATCCGGACGATAGCGACTACAGAGGCACACATGTTGTTAAGAGTGATGGTCAGCTTCGAGCATTGTTCGAATCGGTGGCCTTCCCACTGTTTGCAAAACCGAATGATCTACTTGGAAGCTTTGGCGCAATGCGTCTTGAAGGTATGCAAGACGGCATGGTTCTGACTAACGCTGAAGATGTTCCTCTCGAGTCTTTTCTGCAGGAATGGATAGGTGGTATTAGCTATCTCGTTCAACCAGTTATCGAGAATCATCCTGAGATTGCCAAGTTCACATCAGGACTAGCAACAATCAGAACAGTGAACTTTGTTGAAGCCGGGCAGGTTCGAATGAGTCATGCAATTTACAAGTTTCCTACTGGAGGTCATGTGGCGGATAACTTTTGGCGAAAGGGTAACCTTTTAGCCAACGTGGATACTGAGAGTGGGGTAGTTTCCCGGCTCGTCGAAGGTGCAGGACCTCAACAGAAGCTGCACCAAACCCATCCGGTGACGGCTGATGCTTTGGTTGGTATGCAGCTGCCTCATTGGGATCTGGTAAAGGAAGTCAATAGAGAAACGGCCATGCTGTTTGAGGGACTTAAGTATCAGACCCTTGATATCGCAATTGGCGAAGACGGCCCAATTGTTGTTGAAGTAAATAGCGGTGGGTCCTTCGACTTGCCTCAGGTGGCATCAGGCAGAGGCTTCTTGGATGAGGTCAATAAGAAATTCTTCGAACGCCACGGTGTGAACTTCAGGAAGTTTAAAGGCTCCGACGTTGGCTTGAAATAGAGCTCTGCACTGGGAACGTGTCTTTAGGTTTGGCTTAACTGCGGATAACGCTCCTATCGCGGATCGTTTTCGCAGCCCACACCGTCGCCATCGCGATCGAGTCCTTCGCGGTATCCAAGATCTGAGACTTTGATTGGACGCCCCAATGAATTCCAGACAGCGGTACAGTTTTCGTAATAGGTCGAGGTTGAGGCAACAGGTTGTACTGGAGAAGTACAATCAGATACTTGGTAAGGATACCTTGCAGCCAGCTCTGGTGACTGAGCTATCCAACGCACCGCCAGATGAGGTTCAAGGCCATTGTCTAATTCAGAGATCCAATATGACTTGCCAGATGATTCTGCTTCACGACCTAGAATGTTTCTGTAGAACTTTTCCACATAGCCAGTGTTGGTGGTTATATTCTTGTAAGCAGTTTGAAACTCAGACCCCTGTGACATCCAGTACGCGGTATCTTCCATCGACAATCCAGAGCGATATTGATCGAGCCAGTACTGGCCTCCCTTAGCATCGTGCTCTCTATTAAAGATAGCGACATATAAGCGAAGAAGGTCAGCCTCCGCAGTTTCACAGATAGTCACCTTTGGATCAGTCTGAGCGGAGCCCGCAGCCGGAGTGAGTAGGAGAGCGATAGTTAAGGCTGAGATAAATGCAATGAATTGTTTCACACTGTGGGACCTTAGTCGAGTTGCAACACGTTAGCAATGATGAGCTTTGCAACGTTTCAGGTTGAGCCTCTATAACTGTCAGACCATTGGCATAGAGTCTTGGCGTGACTAGATCAAAGACATGTAGCCAATGTAGCCACACCTTTGTCCCATCCAGCCGTCACCTCAAATGTCCATCCTGTCGCCGCAAGGATTCTCATAACCTGTGTGAATGCGGATGGCAAAAGCAAGTAGAGTCAACCACTTGTGGGCCGTGCACGAAAACGGCTGGAGAACACAACGGAAACTGGAAGGGTGGCAAAAGCTATCACAAGTCGGGGTACATAATGCGGAGAACTCCTGGCCATCCTCGAGCGAGGCCCAAGAGTCCGTATGTTTTCGAGCATGTTCTTGTGATGGAACAAAAGCTAGGCGGCTACTTGAAAACCGGCGAAAACGTTCATCACCTGAACGGCGTGAAGGATGATAACCGTATAGAGAATCTCGAGCTATGGGTTCGACCCCAACCGAGTGGTATTCGAGCGTCTGATGCTCTGAACTGGGCTCGAGAGATCATCGCTCGTTATGAATCGGCTGGCCTGAACAGCTCCAACAACACTCAAGCTTGATGATTGAGTATTCTTGGAGCTGGGGGGAATCGAACCCCCGTCCGCTAAGTAGTTGTTGAACACGCTACGACTATTCCCGTGGATTGGTTTGCGGCCACCATGCTGCCGGGTCAGCTACCGTCTAGTCTTTGCTAGAAGTCAGCGGTCTTTGCCGGCTGTCAGCAGTCTTTCCTTGCTGTCCACCACTACTTCTGTTGACGGGCTGTAGTGATCTGGCCCCGCGTGACCTTGCGGTTCGCAATGTAACTCTTTACTATCTAACTAGGTTAGGCAGCAAGAGCTACTGATGACTTGTTGTCATTTAATGTTTTGCCCCGATTTAACGAGTCTGAGCAACTCGAGTCGCATATGCAACTTCCAATCTCAACGTCGAAGCCGGTCAGCCCCTTTGTCTGAAAAGAGAAGTCTCTTTGTCAAATATCAATATCGACTCAAAGTCGACGGATCTTAAGGGTATCAGAGCATTCAACATAAGTGAAGGGAAGCGGCGGGGCGCGAGACTTCAGGTATTACTCAGAAGCTAGTTTGATAGAGTTAGCAAATGGTGGTTAGTTCAAAATTCTCATCCGGCCTAACTGGCGTTTATAACGCATGCGTGGAAGCTATTGAGCAATTCCAGGATGCAGTTGTCGCAGAGTGGCGCCAAACAAGAGACGAGGATCTTGGCAGGGCAATGTCTGAACTTGCCCGACAGATCGACCCTTTCAAAACATCACTTCGCTATGCGGAGACCTTGGCAGAGGTTGACGGCAGCGCTCTTAGGCAAGCTATTGCCAAAGCATCTTCAGCCGCATTAGATGCCGGCACCGAAGACGAAGCTTGTCTCGCAAGCTATGACTCTTTATTTGATCAAATAGACCCTAGTCAGCCCATTTGGCCCTTTGAACAGCTCACTAGCTGGGTTGCTGATCAGCGGGTGCCAGACAGCAGACCTACTAATGGTCACATAGAAGGTCTGTTGGAAACGATTGATAACAAGCTGTCTGACTTAGTTACGGTTTGGGAATCGAGCGGAACTCCACCCACATCCAAGCAGCTAAATGAACTTCATCAATCGTTAGTTGAATACACGCACAGGACCCATCAGAACGAGGGGCAAGACAGCATCAACGGGCTTGACTCCTTTGGATTTCCAGCCTTGTCTGGTTTGCTTAGGGAACGAGGAAACGGTAGTAGCGGGCTCGTGAGAGTAATCGATCTTCGACGATCTTGGAGAAACCCAAACACAGCTCGAGTAGGTAATCCGACACTGGGAGGTGACGTTACAGAGAAAGTCTCTAGAACGAACCCGCTCGAATCAACTCCAGAAATGGAGGCTGCGCTAGCCAATAGAAGTTTTGTGCAAACAACTCGAGCCGCTCATTTTATGAGGTTCTTAGATTTTGAAGGAATCGATATTGAGTCCTTGGAGGTCGGTGAACCAGAGTTTCTGAGCCTGCTAGGTCTCTTTAACTGGGATATGGATGACTTTAGGTCACCGGAGTTATGGCCACGAAGTGCATCTGAATTCAACGCATGGATGGGCTATAGAGCAGATTTCTTCAGTAGTGAGATCGATAAACGGCTGCGTTTTGAAAAGACCAGACTAAGCGCAGTAGCTGATGTCCTGAAGGAGGCTTTCAACGTAGCGTCAATGCCGGACAGAGCTCAACAGATAGAGCAACTCGAGAAAGAAGCTGATGCTATTCAAGACAGGATAAGTTCGTCAGATTCAGAGTCTGATCTAGATGATCTTTGCTTGCAGAGAGATCTACTTCATATGCATGCTGAAGCTCTTCGCAGCGGCTACTGTGCAAGAGCTGACCGCTTTATTGAACTCTATGTTCTGCGGACCCCTAATCCTGTATTCGGGGTGGATGATTATGAACCCTCGGAACTGGTGCGCCCTTGGGTAGAAAGGGCGGGGACAATAGTGCAAACAATATTTGACTATCCCTATGACTTATCTGAAGTTCAACTTTCTCAAATCTACTTGGGCTCATCCCACCTAGATCAAATGCATATTCTCTCAGCGGCTTCAGGTGCACTCAGACGCGAAGTTGACTCTTTACTTCAGCCGTTATTGAGAGCCGTAAGTCCGAGCATGCAAAGGGCTGAAATCCCTCTCATTGCAGGAACCGACCGCTCACCCCTCGCACCCCGAAGATCTCCTTCGCTTTAGATGGTAATATCTGTTGTCGTCTAGTTGGGTAGCGTGCTTCATTTAGACTATTGTGGCGCTTGTGAACACCATTTTCTCAGCCGCAGCCAACGAGCGCTTAATGCGTCGTAGCCCGTTGGCTGACCGTTTGCGTCCATCAAAGCTGGCTGACGTTGTAGGTCAGGATCATCTTTTTGGCCCAGATGGATCCCTTCGCAAACTCATTGAAGCGGATGCTTTGAGCTCAACCATTTTGTGGGGCCCGCCCGGAACCGGTAAAACCACTATTGCTAGACTGATGGCAAAAGAGTCGTCGTCTTATTTCGAGCAGCTCTCGGCCGTCAATGCTTCTGTAAAAGATGTTCGAAGTGTTATTTCACAAGCAGAAGCTCGGCTTGGGGAGTTCGAGAAGCGCACCATACTATTCCTTGACGAAGTGCACCGCTTCAGTAAGTCTCAGCAAGATGCACTACTTCCCGCAGTTGAATCAGGGCTGCTCGTACTAATTGGAGCCACAACTGAGAATCCGTTCTTTGAAGTAAATGCTGCTTTGCGCAGTCGAGCAACACTTTTTCGACTGAAGCCTTTAGACCCGGCTGCAATTGAGGAACTACTGCATAGAGGGCTCGAACTGGAAGGTGCTAAGGCAAGTTCCGAGGCTATCGAGTACTTGGCTGATCGCTCAGTAGGCGATGGAAGACAAGCTCTAACAACACTAGAAGTGGCAGTTGCCCTAGCTGGTGACGAACCGATCAATCTCGAAACAGCAGAGAAGGCGACCGATGCTAAAGCTCTTCGCTATGGTCGAGATGAGCACTATGACACCATCAGCGCTTTCATCAAATCGATGCGTGGCTCAGACCCAGATGCTGCATTGTATTGGCTGGCCCGGATGCTTGAAGCAGGAGAAGACCCAAAGTTTATTGCCAGAAGAATAGTTGTCTTTGCTTCAGAAGACGTTGGTGTAGCAGATTCTCAAGGGTTACTCATCGCTAACGCAGCTGCCCAGGCTGTGCAATTTGTTGGCCTGCCGGAAGCGCAGATCAACTTGGCTCACGCTGTGGTGTATCTAGCAAAGGCTCCAAAAAGCAATGCAAGCTACAAAGGAATACTGGCGGCTAGGTCAGCGGTGAAGAACTTTCCAGTCGATGATGTGCCAATGCATTTGCGTGACGCCCACTATCAAGGGGCTAGCGGATTAGGTCATGGCAAAGGCTACAAGTACCCGCACGATTATGAAGACGGCTGGGTAGAGCAGCAGTACGTGCCAAACTCAGTAGCCGACCAGACTTTCTATCACCCTACCGAGAGAGATCAGTAGCTACTGGGGAAAGGTCCTAGTGGTTACCCGTCTTTTTCTATCTCAAGCTCTAGCCAGACCTGTTCGGCTTGGTCTATTTTCGCATCGACCTCGGCTAGCTGTTGGCCGATCTCTGCAAGTTTGATGTGATCGCTGCCTGCTTTGTCCAACTGTTCTGAAAGCTCGGCTTTCTGCTTGTTGAGCTTCTTCTGAAGTTTTTCGTTCTCTTTGATGAGATGTCTCAACGTGCTGGGGGAGCGAGTAGAGGGTTTATCTTTAACTCTTGTTCTCTTCGCCTTTGGTTTACTTGAGCGTGTGTTCCCATTGCGACGCTGTGAATCCCAAGCGCCGAAACCGCCAGGCCAGCGGCCGACAAAACCATCACCGTCAACTACTAGAGCGTCGGTTACAACTCTTTCTAGAAACGCTCTATCGTGACTCACCACCACAACAGCGCCAGGCCAATCTTCTAGAAAGTCTTCAAGCGCTCGTAAGGTTTCGATGTCAAAGTCATTAGTTGGCTCATCAAGCAACAGCACATTCGGTTTCTGCGCAATGATGTGAAGTAGCTGAAGCCGCCGACGCTCACCTCCAGATAGTTCTCCCAGGTTGGCCCATTGGGTTGTCTTGGAAAACCAGAATGATTCGAGCAACCTGGCGTCAGTCCAATCAGGTTCTCTATCAGGCCCTGCGACAAATTCACGAACTCTGCAGTTGAGATCTAGATCGGTTGAATGCTGATCGTAATATCCGATCTTCGCTGTGTTGCCAAGTTTGCGAACCCCAGTTGAGGGTTCATTTCGGCCAGCGATGACATCCAGCAAGCTTGTCTTGCCCGCCCCATTAGGACCCACAATACCTAAGCGCTCCCTCGGATCAAGTTTTAGATCAACGCCAGTGAACAACGTGTTGTCTTCATGAGCTACAGAAACATTCTCCAGTTCAACGACAATGTTGCCAAGTCGTGGGGTGGGGAAGTCGAGATGCAAATCCGCTGGTCGTGCGACTTCTTGTGCTTTAGTTTCAATCAGCTCAGTAGCTGCTGCTATCCGAGCTTTCGGCTTTGATGTTCTGGCCGGTGCACCTCGTCGTAGCCAGGCGAGTTCTGTCTTAGCAAGGTTACGTCTAATTGTTTCCGCCTTTTCAGCTTCAACTTCTCTAAGGCTTTTTGCTTCTAGATAAGACGAGTAATTGCCAAGATGAAAGAAGCCACTCCCGCGATCAAGCTCAAGCATTTTAGTGGTTACATCGTCTAGCAGATGCCGATCGTGTGTAACCAGAATCAAAGCTCCTCGGCGTTTTTGGAGAAAGTCAGTCAGCCAGTCGATGGCGTCTAGGTCTAAGTGGTTTGTTGGCTCATCAAGAATCAACAGATCACTTGGAGTCGTGATTGCCTTTGCAAGGGCGACTCTCTTAGCCTCCCCTCCAGATAGCTCACGAGTGTCTTTGTCGAAGTGTGCAGCCATACCGAGCTGAGTTAGTGTCGACTGAGCTTCCCAGCCATCATCAACAGCATCAATCACTTTGCCCGGCCGAAGATCTGGGCTCTGGTCAAGAAATTCGATCCTGGCCGAATCTGGAATAATCAGTTCGCCAGAATCTAGATCTCTGAGGCCCGCTAAGACGTTAAGAAGCGTCGACTTTCCTGTGCCATTAATACCAAGAACTCCAAGCCGATCGGAATCAGTAATCGTGAACGAAAGATCTTTGAAGAGCTGCTTGCCAGCAAGCTCCAGGGTGAGGTTCTGTGCATCTAAAAGGATCACACTTTGAGACTATCCACTGCAGCCATTTGCTCACCCTCTGTTCCTACGCGCAAGTTCTCGTTGAGCGTCTCGCATCTGATCTCGCTTGGCGATGTCTTGACGTTTGTCGTGCAGTTTCTTGCCCCTACCTAAACCTAGTTGCACCTTCGCTTTGCCTCGAGTGAAATAGATTTTCAGAGGGACGATAGATAACCCTTGTTGGTCTATTGTGCGTGAGAGTTTCTCTAGCTCGCCACGGTTTAGTAGGAGTTTTCTGGCTCTGTCAGGCTCTAACTCATAGTGCGTGCTCAACGCTTTATATGGTGAGATGGTCACGTTGAACAGCCAAAGCTCGTTGTCTCGGAACCTGGCGAAACCTTGATCTAGTTTGCATTGGGCTTCCCTCAGCGATTTAACTTCTGAGCCTTTCAGAACCAAACCAGCTTCGAGGGTCTCCAAAATCTCGTAGTTGCGTCTTGCGTTTTTGTTAGTAGCAACTGTGGAGCCCATAGTTTCTCAGGATATGGCCTAGAAGAGCCCTTTACTGCCCAGCAGTGTCTTTGTCAGACTTTAAGCCCTTGATGAACCTAGTCATAAAGCTTTCACGCTTACGATCTTCGATCTGCTCGATACGTTTCGCCAAACGCAGCCGCTCGTAGTGCTCTTGATCGGCCTGTTTGCGAAGTTCGCTGAGTTTAGTCTTTTCAATAGCGAGTTCTTTGTCGACATCAATAAACTGTTGGCGGGCAACTTCAAGTTCTGCTGCCAGAGCGCTACGTTCTTGGGCTTCAATATCTAGTGACTGCTTTAGCAACTTAACATCTTGGCGCAATTCGAGTTCTACCTGACGAGAAGCGGCAGCCTGTGCTTTGGCTAGAACAACCGCAGCATGAGCAGTAGCGAGTTCGGTGACATTATTGGAGTGCTGCACATCTTTCAAGGTGGTTGGTTTGTTCACCACTATTTCAAGATCTTGTTCAGTCGCAAGAGTAATACGTTCACGGCTCATTCGGCGCTCAGCAAAGTGCTGAAAATCTTGAGCAGATCCAAGTTCTACGTTGTTAAGCTCTGGGCCAGTCACGACGAAGAGCTTAGATGAAGATCAGCCTTCACACAATGATGCTTGATGGGAGATTGATTGAGAAAAATGGAAATGAGCCGAGCTGTGCTCGACCCATTCAATTCACCCCATAAACCTTGTCCCACCAACTCGCTGGTTGGTGGTCACTAGTTAAAGAATAGCTCAAATTTGTACTGTTGTAAAGGCGGGGTTGGTGGGTTAAATTGATCGGGTATGTGAGCCTGACGGACTAACTTGGAAGGCTATGGAGCTGCTATGCTCGCTCTGCTTTCGCCCTGAGCAGCTGGCTGAAACCTTATGCCCTCAACTGCGAAATCGCTTGTTGGGGTAGGTAGCCTGCGGGGTGCACCAGCGCTGCCGGGTTGCTGCTGGGGATTCGTCGATCCAACAGCGGGAGGTTCCACAACGGTTTGTTCTTTGGGCTTAGAAGCAAATTGATCGTTTGCAACAGGCGTTGGCTTATTGTTTAGATTTGACTCCAGGTAGTACATTGGAAGAACAAACAAGAAAAACATAGCTGGTAGGAGATACAGTGGAGCAAACGGAGTCAATGGGAAGACTACCGAGACAGCCATGACGACTGACGTCCTGGGGTTTGCCTTGGCGAAGCTCAGTGCCGCTGTCCACCCCATGGCGATTTGTCGAGCTAACCTGTATCGAACTGTGTGCATAACATCCCCCGCTTCTCTGTCAAGTGTAGCGCAACCTAATTGATTCTGTTTCGAGGTTCGAGTCTTGATTTTACCCTAGACTCAACGTCATGAGACCTGATGGAAGACAAAATGATCAACTGAGACCGCTTAGCTTCGAGCGAGACTTCACACGAATGGCGGACGGCTCTGTGCTCGTGTCTTTCGGAGAAACAAGAGTCTTGTGCACAGCTTCAGTAGATCAAAGTGTTCCACGCTGGTTGAAGGACACAGGCAAGGGTTGGGTTACAGCTGAGTATTCCATGCTTCCCGGTTCTTCTCCAGATCGTATTCGTCGACGAACCTCTGGTCGAGATCAAGAGATTCAGCGGTTGATTGGCCGTTCGCTCCGATCGGTTGTAGATCTTGAAACCCTTGGCGAAATATCTGTCACTGTTGACTGTGACGTGTTGCAGGCCGATGGCGGAACCCGCACCGCCTCAATTTGTGGAGGCTATGTAGCTTTGCATGATGCCTTTACTCGTGCGGTTGCTGCTGGAACTATCGCTAAGCACCCAATGACAGATTCTTGTGCAGCAATTAGCGTTGGCATCATCGATGGTGAAGCACGCCTAGACCTTCCCTATATCGAAGACGCTAATGCTGAAGTTGACATGAACATAGTCATGACAGGCTCAGGTGGCTTTGTCGAGGTTCAAGGAACTGCAGAAGGTGCAACCTTTGGCCGAGACATGCTTAACCAACTGCTCGACTTAGCCGCTGGTGGCATCGAAGAAATCGGCAAAGCTCAAGCCGAAGTGCTCAGTACGGCTCCTGGTCCTCAGGTCCGCACCGAAGGATGAAAACCCTAGTCTTAGCAACAGCAAATCCAGACAAAGTTAAAGAGCTGCAAGATGTGCTGGGTGGGGCCTATGATCTGCGCCCACGTCCGACCGATTTGGCAGACACATTCGAAGATGGCGACACGCTAGAGTACAACGCCACCAAGAAAGCTCGGGAAGTGTCTGACTTTACCGGACTGCCAGCCTTGGCCGATGACTCTGGCCTGTTCGTAGACTTTCTTGGCGGAGCACCTGGGGTGTACTCTGCAAGATATGCCGGTGAGAATGTCACCTATGATGACAATGTCACCAAGATGTTGCAAGAATTAGATGGGGTAGAGCAAACGCAGCGAGGTGCTCAGTTCAGAACAACTATCTGTTACCTTGAGCCAGGCAAAGAGCCAGTTTTAGTCACTGGTGAGATGCAAGGCTATATTTCAACCGAGCGAACCGGTGAAAATGGTTTCGGCTATGACCCAATCTTCGTGCCCGTAGAAGGCGACGGTAGAAGCTATGCCGAAATGTCGCACACTGAGAAGAACGCTATGAGTCATCGAACCAAAGCAGTTCAAGCCTTGCTTGGGGTGTTGGGTTAAGGAACTTATTGAAGCCGAGTCGCTAACAAGGCGTGAAGTCTTTCGAACTCTTTGTTGGTCTTTCTCACTCCAAGAGCTCCTCCGGTATAGCCCTTTGCGTCTTTGCTTAAACACATTTGGCTTCCAGCCTCACTGGCATAAACCTGAACTCTGAATTTGTTTCGCTTGACGAATCCACCCAAAAGAGCTCTAGCGATTTTGTTGCCGTTGGCATAGACAGCGTTTCCGGCTTGGCCTTCTTCAACCTTGTAGCCTTCGGCTGTCATAAATTGGTCAACTGCAGCTGCAAGTTGTGCAGGTTGCATTGATGAATTGATAACAAACTGATCCATAAGATTCCCTCTATCTGAGTCAGTTTTATTGTCGGCGCCTGACAACGAATCTTTAAATGCCTTTGCGGCCTTACTAATTGTCTCAACGGAGGCTGGTTCGGTATTGATCTATCTGGCTTGTTCTTGAAAGCCTCGACGAACCAAGTGAAAATGGTGCGGACGGAGGGACTTGAACCCTCACGACCGTTAGGTCACTGGATCCTAAATCCAGCGCGTCTGCCAATTCCGCCACGTCCGCATATCCATATTCAACTATTTGATTGAGTAAACAACCTAGCTCGATTCTAGTTGATAACCTTGCATTTATGACAACCGCCGACATAGCAAATATGCAATCTCCAAACCCGGGCGCTGGGTTCGACATCTACCAGCAGCTCCTCAAAGAACGAATTGTCTTTCTTGGCCAGCAAGTAGACGACGACATCGCCAATTCGCTCTGTGCTCAGATGCTTTACCTCGCAGGCCAAGACCCAGATAAAGACATTTGGCTGTACATAAACTCACCAGGTGGCTCCGTCACCGCTGGCATGGCTATCTATGACACAATGCAGTTCATCAAGCCAGAAATCGCAACCGTATGCCTCGGCCTTGGGGCTTCAATGGGGCAGTTCCTGCTCACTGCTGGCGCCCCAGGTAAGCGTTATGCGCTACCACATGCTCGTATTTTGATGCATCAGCCTTCCGCTGGAGTTCAGGGGCAGGCTTCTGATATCGCTATTCAGGCAGAGAACCTGATTAAGATCAAAAAAGAAATGGCTGAGCTGATTGCTGAACACTCTGGCCAAACAGCTGAGCAAATCGAAAAAGACTCAGACCGTGACCGCTGGTTTAGCGCCAAAGAAGCTCAGGAGTATGGACTTCTCGACACCGTAATTACACGGGCCAAAGACCTGTAAATCAAAGTTTTGTTAGAGATTCTCCTTCGGCTTCGAGCCTAGGAGAATGACGCTTGTGTTTGAGTCGATGCACAGCGGCTTCGCTGGATGACGTGGTGGTCTTCCTCGCCGCTTTCTTGTCATTCTGGCTGGCCTAGATGGCCAGCTGGAATCTCTATCTGGTGTGAGTCGAGAATAGCCCTAGCCTTTTTCTGTTCTTCCGTGGGTGTACTTTATTGCTTAAGTTCCAGTCGGGTCGATTGGGTTAGAGATCTTTTGCGGCCGTCGAGGCATTGAGGATGACGCTACTGTTTGGTGTGTCCAGAACAATCGTCATTCTAAGGGGCCTCAATGGCCCCGAGGAATCTCTAGCAGGTTTGGATCATGATCGCCTTAGAGATTCTTCTTCGGCTTCGAGCCTCGGAGAATGACGGGGCTACGTTCTCGATGCTTCAAACTTACGAGGATCATGCTTGGCGGCGTGTGGAAATATCGAGTCTCGGCAGGTGAAGGCGTAGCGTTTAACAGCAGCTCGGATCCGTGCCATGGGTAAGGTCAATCGAAGCTTCGGCTGCTTCTCGAAGCTCTTTCACGCATGCAGCCAGGCCTTCAGGGTGTTTGTATAGAGTCGAACCTGAGATGAACATATTGGCGCCATGGGCAGCAGCATGCTTTATGGTTTCAGCATTGATGCCTCCATCAACTTCGATCTCGAAGTTACTTGTTGCGTTTGATAAAGCTCGAGCTTTATCAAGTTTTGGCCCAAGCTCAATATACTTCTGACCACCAAACCCTGGGTTGACCGTCATCACCAGGAGCATGTCAAGATCCACGGCCACATTCTCGACCATCTCAATCGGTGTGTGAGGGTTGAGTGCGACACCTGCTTTTGCTCCAGCCTCTTTGATCTTATGAATGGTGCGGTGAAGATGAGCACAAGCCTCGGCGTGAACTATCAGAGTCTGACACCCAGCATCAACGAAGTTCTGGATGAACTGATCTGGAGTTTCAATCATTAAATGAGCTTCAAACTCGACCGAGACTTTATCTCGAACCGAAGCAATCGTGTCAGCGCCAAAGGTGAGATTCGGCACAAACTGGCCGTCCATAACATCAAATTGGATTGCATCAACACCGGCTGACTCTAGGTCTGTACACTCTTGACCTAGGCGTGAAAAGTCAGCTGGCAGTACTGAAGGAATGATCTTCACATCATGAGAATTTGTCATGCAATAACTATGCCCTAAATCTGTTCCGTTGGCTATCTTTGGGCTACCAGATTTAAGGGTTGATCAATTCCTTCGCTCAAAGTCACTAGCTCTAGCTCCGGCCCAGGACCGAAAGCCACAGTCTCGCCCTGAGGCTCTGTTGCGATTGGTGCTTCGCAAGGAACTCCCTGCAGCGCTTGAACAACAGATTCGCCAGTTTCGCGTTCAAACAGCCAGAGAGACTGATAAGTGCGTAGAGCAATCATTGAACCATCGGGGGAAATATCAGCACCAGTAGCTACACCTTGAACCGGAACAACTTCACCACCAGGTGACTCATTGGTTGCCCGATTATCTAAGGTGCCCAGATTGATTTCGCCAATTCTTTCCAAAACCGCTGACTCAAAGTTTGCTTGGTAAACACCTGCTATGGCATCCAAACCGAAAACACTGGCAATGCTAATAGGTTTGTCGATTATGTAGAACTGACCTGAAATTGGGTCGATGAAGAATGCTTCGGCATCTCTGGGCCCGTCTGAATAAACAAATTCAAACACCTCTGCTTGAGCCGCAGTCTGCTGAGGTTCAGGTTCTGTAAACTTCAAGAACTCAACCGATTCCCGATCTGTTGTATTGATGTTGTCACCTATGTCGGCAAGCCAAACTGCGCCATCATGAAACGCAATTGCTTCAACATCCCGGTTGACTGATTCATCTACAACGACGCGTTGCTCTACTCCTGCAACAGAGTTAAGACGATAAAGATCAGTTGTTGAACCAGAGTCGTTATGAACCCAAAGGTCGTTGTTGCCATAGACCAGACCTGAAGCCTCAACTATGCGCACATCGTCTACTGTCCCAAGCGGACTTTTTACAGTCAAGCTATCGCAAACCAAGGGAACATCTTCCACCTGAGTGAGTGAGGTAGTAGTTGCGAAGATATCGACGGTGGATGTTGTTGCTAACGAGATTGTTTCGGTCTCTGAACATGCTGCAACGAAAGCAGTTACTCCCATGAGTAGCTTCAATCCCGTCCTCATAGTTGAGCCCGTAGCTGATCGGCTAGGTAATCGGAGCGCTTGTCTACATCGCTCAGCGTGATCGCTGAGCCCTTGGCAATTGGTTTCGTGACGACGCAATTCTCAGCCATGGCAATTGGCAGAAGGTCTTCTGATTTGGCGGTAGCTGCGTTTTCACATGTGCCGAAAGTATCGAACCCTCCCAAACCGTCTAGCTTGTCGCCGATTTGGAGGTCACGCTTGGCCACGGCTACAACATCTACCATCAAGCCATAGTCAGGGGCAATCGTGGCATCTTCGAACAAAACTGCTCTAGCAATGCTATTTGGTACTTCTAGATGAAGCAGGTGGTACGGGGCATAGAAGGAATACAGCGGCCCATCACCCAGTTTTGCATAGCGAAGATAGATCTCTTGTGAAGAATCTTGAAACTCGGCAAAAACGAAAACACCAGGAGAGGGGGAGGCTCCAAGTAAGTAGTCCACTATTGCTCCGTGAGAGCGAAGCATGTCTATGTCGAAAAGTTGAGTGGCTGAATCAACATGAGCGTTATGTTCAAAGCCCAACATTCCTCTTTGGGCGACTTGAAACCCGGTAGCGTTAGCGACCACAGCTTGTTCGAAAGATATCTTTGTTCCATCTGCAAAGCTTGTTACCATTTCCGGGGTTTGTCCCCATTGGGCTGCATAGCTAGCTTGAGTTTCAGGTGTGCGGTAATGGTCAAGGAGCCCCTTAATGTTGCCAGCAACTAAGGGCGTGCCGCCAAGTCCCTTGACATAGCGAAGCAAGTTCATTTGAACGCCAGGTTGATCTCCATCAGCGCCGGTGTAAACAACACCATGTGATCTTGCCAGATCTGCCAGGACCGGTCCGATGTAGGCGTCAAGCTCGGCATTGACCATAACGAGGTGTTTGCCTGAAGTTATTGCATCGAGTGCCACGTGAGCTGCGTACTCAATAGTGCCTGTTGCCTCAACAACACACTCGATCGCCTCACAAGTCGCAATGAGCTTTGGATCATCGGTAACGGCCATAGTGTTTGATTCGATGCAACGACTCAGCTCCAGAGCTGAAGAGACAACTCTAAATTCCACTCCAGCTTCAGTCAACAGTTTCTCGGCGTTAGACAAAGTTCGGTTCACAACTAACGAGACTTCAATGCCTGGGGTTGCGTTGCGGACTTTGTTGATTAAGCCCTTGGTAATGAAACCTGCACCAACTACTGCAACTCTGATTGGATTGTGTTTCCTAGCTTCGAGGGCTTTATCAATCAAGAACACGATCTTGAGCGTAGCTGCTTGCACGCTATTGAGAACTCGTGGCAGTAAACAAAAATACCTAGGCTTTCAAAATGAATCGGCTAGCCTGGGACCAACACCTTGAAGCTTCTAGCTAGGGATGGTAACAATGAACTCTTCTAACGAGCAGTATCCGCCGCCAACAGACCCCAATCAAAATCCGTGGGGCCCTCGTGACGACGATGAAACTATGCCGCCACAACATCAAAATCCTATGCAAGGCTATGGCACCCAGGCCAACCAAGCGGTTCCTCCTACTCAGCCACCACCACAGAGTACCGGGTCGTGGGAAGCAGCACAGGCGGGTGACCCCAACGCCTATGGAGAACCAGATCAATTCACAGCCGATCAGTTCAGAGCCACGACGTTTGGCAACATGGATCAGCAACCAGGACCAGGGCAAGACCCTTACGCAACTCAACAGAATCCGGGTTATGCGCCGCCAACTCAATCAAACCCTCAATACCAGGCGGATCCTTACATGCAGCAGCCCTACGGTGAACCCACTCAGCAGCACGGTTACCAGAACCTAACCCAACAAGTGCCCCAGCAGGATCCGGGAATATATCAGACTGGAGCCTATTCTGTCCAAGGTTATGCAACTGAGCAGAACCCACAAATAGAGCACAACCCGTTCCAGCCGGCAGAAGGTTACGCTCCTACACAGGTTCATCAACCTTATAACCAAACGATGCAGCAGCAAGGCTACGCTACCGGCACAACTGGAGCGGTCCCTTCTAGCGTAGTGAACAGACAAGCCAAGAAAAAGCCAACTCCGTTACCTGCCGTTGCGGTATTTGGAGGAGCGGCACTACTCGCTCTTGTTGCCGGCGTTGCAATATACTTTTTGTTCTTAAGAGAAGATGCCGAGACGGTAACTCCAATAGATGAGCCAATTAGCGAAACCACAGTTAGCGAAACTCCAGTGGATCCACCTGTGGACTCTACTGTCGTGGCGGCTCCAGCTAGTGCTGCGAGTATCATCGTGGCAGCAGACAACTGCCCAACGGGTACCGTCGAGGCATGTGAGGTTTCGGGTCCATTGGATGCTTCACTGGAGGCGCCATATCAGGTAGTTGCCAACATTTCTGAGGGGCAATCACTCGAAGTCAGGTTGAATGGCTCGACTCTGGAGAACCCAACCGCACCTTTTGGCTTAGACGGTGCCTCTGGAAAGCAAACCATTGAGGTCCTTATCGATGGACAGCTCGTGCAGTCGATAGCGCAGTTCGGCTTCGTCAACCAGGTTGACAGCTTCGGTGCCATCCTCAGCTACCACCCCCGAAACTCGATGGACACAGTGTTGGCTGATTATGATTCGTTGGTGGGATCTCACCCAGATGCAATTGTGACAGAAGGTGCCTATCTAACGGATTCGAGCAGCGATGAACAGCAATTAGTTGCTATCTATGTAGGTGGTTTCGAAACTGAAGATGCTGTAGCCCAGTACTGTACAGACAAGGGCCTTGCTGGGGATGCCTGTCGGATCACACGTATCTCTTGAGCGCTTGCCTATGAAACCCCGCAAACTTTTGATCAGCATTATCAGCGCTGCCTTTTGCTTGACCGCATGCAGCACTTCAACGTCCACCGCCGAAGGCGATGATCTTTCAGGCAACAACGACTTGGTAGTGCCAAAGGCTGTTATTGAAATTTCTTACAGCGATCACTCTCAGGAAGTTATGGCTCACCTGGTGGGCGAAATAGTTGAAAGCGAACTTCGATTTCCCATTAAAGTTGAAAGAACCTCAGATGCGACTGATCCATCGATTGTCATCGGGGGTCTGGATGCTGTAGACGATTCCCAAGAATTGAACGCCAGTGGACCCTCTAGCTTGGACCTAGTAAAGACCGTTAACGTCGGTACCAAGCGAGCTTGGTATGTGCCAGACTACTTGCTGGAAAGTTTTCCGAATCTGACGGCCTGGAGTAATCTCACCGATCCAAATGTGCAGGTTAGTCTTGGAGCTTCAGAAGTCCAACCTTTCTTCGAGCTGGCTTTGCTAGGGGAGTTAACCGATGCCGATTCGCTTGCTATCGCAAATAGCGGGCTTCCTATTACGCCGCTTGCACTTGCGTCCCAAGACGCTCTTGAAACCTATCTACAAGACAAGACTCAACAGTCTCTGCCCTTTGTCGTTGTACTAAACGGGCCGAGTGTTCTTATAGAGCGTAACGATCTTATCCCTTTGACATCTAACGCATTGGGGAACTGTAGCCAGCCTTGCAGCTACGATAAGCTGGATATCGCTATCTCCGTTGGTGCTGGTGAGAACTCCTTAACAGCTGCCCTCGCCGAAGCCATAGACACTATGCAGATCGATGCCCAAACCTATGCAGCGTTGACTCAAAACGCTTCGGAAAATATCAACGTCGAACAAGGTGTAAAGGCTTGGCTAGCAGGTAATAGCCAATTATTGGCCGGTTAGAGCTCACCAATTTCAGTTTTCAGGCATATGAGACTCATTGCGAGTATAATTACCTACGATGCAAAAATTGGTGGGAATAGAGATCGACTGGAGCCTTGTTAGGGCTTGTGTCATAGATCAGAAAACAAACAAAATAGAACGCTACGAAGACAGAATCGTACTCAAGTCTGCCCGAAATGGATTTGTAGATCCATCAGATGCGCTTTCTAGTATATGGAACGATTTGAATCTAAAGTCTGGCAGTATCACCGTAAACGTCTCTATCGGGGCAGCGATAGCAGGGATTGTGCCTGAAGGTGGAGCTCAACTTCAAGAATTGGCCAACGATTTCAATTCCGCACTAGCATGGCGATTAACCGAAGATGAAGCTGTGGCTTACATCCGAAACGACTATTTACAGCTTCTGCGAGATACCTTCGTGAGGTTGAACATTCCTGTAGACCGTATCGAACTAGCTCCTGAAGCCCTGAAGCGTGTTATTAAACCTGGCTATTCGGGGAAGCTTACTCTCACATCCGGGGCTGGCTGGAACGTCCTAGTTGAGGCCGGAAAGATAGCAGAATCCTCAACTTCTCCAGAAGTTTGGCAGCATCCCGGAGTTAATGTCAAGACTTCAAATTCGGTGACCGAGTTCTCATCAGTACGAGATGTCGACTTGCCAGAAGATGTGGCTAACAAGTATCAGATCAGTCAGAGCGACGTGGTGATTTGCACTGGCACAGCATTGGCATCAGAGGCTTCAGGCAAGGGATTCTTGTCAGCTCAAATAACCGCTGCTGAAGTTTCCAAGCAGCGAGAACTCGTTGGAGCAACTAGGTCAAGAAACGACTCAGACGTAGAAGTTGAGAGGGTAGTGGGTGCCACATTCGGTGGGTCAAAGCTCACTAGCCTTATTGGCCGCTTCAAGCAGTAGTAACTACTTAAGGTCTTGGGCTTCGCTAGAACGTCGAAGCGATTTTAGGTACTTGCGGCGAGCAAACCAGTTCATCGAAGCTAGAGCATACGAAGCTTTCTGTTCAGCGTTCAGCGTCCGGTTGGTTGCAGAGATTCGCTCTTGACGTTCAGCCTCGGCGGGTCTCTCTAACGAGTTGTTCGTTGAGTTCTGCGATCTTGACATCTGCAACTTTGCGGGCGAGGCGTTCTTCACGCAGCTTCTCTGCTGTCATCGAACGCTCCTGGCGTTCAATGTTGAGCTCCTCTTCAAGGCTTGAGTAATGAGTCTTGGCTGCCTCTAAAGCGTACTCAGACTGTTCTGCCCTGCAGCTGGCTTCGGTTTTAGCTTCTTGAATTGCTAGCAGTCGATCGAGAAGTTCGATGTCGATCATGTCGGCAACGCTACGAGGTTCGATATCAGAATTGTCAGAAGCCAGTGAAAGATAACTGACAGAGTTGTCAGCAGAGACCTGGTCGGTGCCTTCAGTTTCGGTTGGTTCCTCTGAAAGCACTTCTACTTTGAGTTCAGCGGTCTGCTCGATGCGTGCTTCAGCTGGTTCTGTCGAAAGGTCGATAACCAGGTCTGGGTGTTTGCGTAGCTCACTGATGGCATCTTCGGGTAAGACCCACACCCATCCTTGCGAACGACGAACCTTCTCCGCTTGAGGCAGGTTTCCATCGCGCAGCATCTTTTTTAATACTGAGCGGTCAACGCCAAGCTGTTCTCCAGCTTCACGAAAAGTAAGAAGGTTTCCCACAAGAGTCTCCTAAGCGATCTGTTTATATGGCGGGAGCAAAGTGCTCTTAGATATCAATCTATATCCGTTGCGATGCTATTGAACGTATTTTGGATGAGAAAACTACGCATGTATGTCAAATTGCTTAAGGTACTTAGCTTTCTCCTCACTGCTAGCAGTTTGTAACTTAAGCAACTGAGCATAGGTTCCGCCGCTCGCTGCAAGCTCTTGAGGGCTTCCCATTTCTTCTATAGTGCCGTTCCGAAGTGTGATGATTTTGTCGACGTTAGAAATAGTAGAGAGTCGATGGGCGATGATGAGACTAGTTCGATTTTCCATCAGCCGATCTAGAGCTGCCTGAACTTCTATCTCTGTCTTTGAATCCAGTGCGGACGTGGCTTCATCAAGAATGAGGATTGGTGCATCCTTTAGTAAAGCTCTTGCGATTGCAATTCGCTGCTTTTGGCCACCCGAAAGCTTTACCCCGCGCTCACCGATCTGAGTCTCGTACCGGTCTGGAAGCTCCATGATGAACTCGTGAGCATTGGCAGCAACGGCAGCTTGTTCGATACTGGACTGGTCAGAGTCGACTGCTGAGTAGGCGATGTTTTCCTTGACAGTGCCGCTAAAGAGCTCAGCGTCTTGGAAGACCACACCGACTTGACCTCGTAGCCAGCTAAGAGATTCGTCTTTCAAGTTGCGTCCCGCAACTGCAATATCGCCACTGTTTGCTTTATAGATTCCGATAAGAAGGTTACTGAGGGTCGTCTTGCCACCACCAGACTCAGAAACAAGTGCAAGTTTCTCACCGGGCTCTATTCTAAAACTCATGTCGTTGATGACAGCTAGTTCTTCGTAGGCAAACGAAACATTATTGAACTCAACTGAAGCAGCTGCCGGTTCTACAAGTTCTACTTGGACTGCGTCTTGCCTTGGATCTTCTTCTGGAGCGAGGTTCATGACTTCAAAGAAGTCTCGACTCGCTGCAATGGACTTCTGTGCTGAATCAACGATGAAGGAGAGCGAAAAGAGCGGAACCCTCATCAGGAGAGCGTACTGTAAGAGTAGTACGAGCTGCCCAACGGTGATTGAATCGTTGTAGGCCTGCCACACAATCACGGCAAAGATCCCAGCAAAGATCAAATTAAGTACAGCCCTGCGAAGAATGTCTTGCTTGTGCCAGAATTTCGATTGTGTTTCAGTAAGTGGAATTATCTCGCCAAATTTACTCTGAAAGCGTTGATGTTCTCGTTGGCCTTGTTTGAAACTCTTCACTACACGCATCTGTGAGACCACTTCAGTAAAGCGCCCGAATGCGTCATCAAGGCGATCGTTCTTTTCATGCTCAATTTCTTGCCAGCGTTCACTGGTGCGTGTGGTTAGCCAAAACAGAATTGGGTAGATGATAAACATCAGCAGTGCGGCAATAGGGGAGTAGTAAGCCGTAACGACAAAGGTGAGAATAGTGGTGAGGAACAGTTGCAATACGGAGTTGGAAAAGAACTGTAAAGTTTGAGTGAGTTGCTCAATAGAACGGTTGAGCTTGTTGACCAGGGCGCCGGTTCGTTGATTATCAAAGTATCGTTGCGGCAGTTTCATGAGATGTTCGTAGTAGCGCTCGGAGAGAAACCGTCTAAGCTTTACAGTCATCATGTCGCCAAAGTAGCCCCCGATATTTGTTGCCACAGTCAGAAGGAAATCGGAGGCAAAGTAGAGGATGACCAGGGTGATTAGAAAGGCAGCTGAAGGTTCGTTGCCAGTGATCTCATCGACCACAAACTTTGTAATAAAGGGTTGAGCCTGGGTAACGGCGGCGACAAGGATCGAGATACCCATGATTGTTAGGTAATAGGAGCGAAGTTGCTTGGAGTATCTGAGAATGTTTAGGATGTCTTTCATACCCTGCCCAGGCTAGCAACAAGCCAAGACGTTGGTAGCAGCCTGTTATGTTTGCGACGTTTGGGGACAGGTCTGAGTCGTCGTTTTCCGTCTCATCACATTTGTACCCCCGACAGGAATCGAACCCTCGGCTAGGTAGAGCTTGCTTGTGTTGGTTTCGGGTGCGGGGTCCAGCAGGCCGAGCGGCTATCGTTTGGTTGTTTGTGTGTGGGACGTTCTTTGTACCCCCGACAGGAATCGAACCCTCGGCTAGGTAGAGCTTGCTTGTGTTGG
>JAHDFH010000036.1:23049-23152 GCA_020628305.1 Acidimicrobiales bacterium
TCGTTTGGTTGTTTGTGTGTGGGACGTTCTTTGTACCCCCGACAGGAATCGAACCTGCGACCTACTGATTAGAAGTCAGTTGCTCTATCCAACTGAGCTACGG
>JAHDFH010000037.1 GCA_020628305.1 Acidimicrobiales bacterium
AAAATCTCTTACTCGTTTAAGTAGACGATTGGCGATGCGTGGGGTGCCCCGTGAACGAACTGCTACTTCTCTTGCGCCTTTGACATCTATTTGAACCTCTAAGACCTCAGCTGCCCTGCTTACAATGCTTTGGAGGTCATCTTCTGAATAGTATTCAAGCCTGAAGGCAAATCCGAACCTATCTCGCAGCGGGCCCGTAATTAGCCCAGTGCGCGTGGTCGCTCCTACAAGAGTGAAAGGCTCAAGGTCAAAACGAATAGACCTTGCCGCTGGCCCCTTACCAAGCACCACATCGATCTGAAGATCCTCCATGGCTGGATAAAGCACTTCTTCAACTGTCCGAGGTAAGCGGTGTATCTCGTCAATAAAGAGAACATCTCCAGCTTCAAGTTTGGTGAGAATCGATGCCAAGTCACCAGCTCGTTCAATTGCTGGACCCGAAGTTACGTGCAGGTGGGAGCCAAGTTCGGTTGCAACAATCCCAGCTAAAGTTGTCTTTCCTAACCCGGGAGGTCCTGCAAACAGCAGGTGATCTGCGGCTTGGTTTCTGGCACGTGCAGCGTCGAGCATTATTCCAAGCCGCTCTTTCAGCTCTAATTGCCCCACGAACTCTTCCAGCGTCTTGGGTCGAAGGCTTGAGTCTTCATTAAGATCTAGCTCAATCTCTTCTTCGGCTATTGGCTCTGGACTTAAGACTTCTTCACGCGCCATTTTGCTATGAACCTAACTCTTTGAGCGCCAACTTCAATAGCGCACCGGTATCTTGATCTTCTTCAAACTTGGAACGGTCAATGCTAGACACAGCTTCTCTAATCTCAGCTTTGGAATAGCCTAGCGACTCGAGGGCTTGCTTAACATCGGCCATCCCTGCCCCTGAGGCCGCTTTGGTCAAGTCAATAGTCCCTGATGAATCGCTGTCAATCACAGGCAGAACTAGAGAAGATTTGAGCTCTACCAATAAGCGTTGGGCTGTCTTCTTTCCAACTCCAGGGGTTTCACAAAGAGCGTCAACGTCGTCAGAATCCAAGATAGCGGCTAGCTGAGGCACACTGTGGGTGGCGAGCACTGCCATAGCAAGCGATGGCCCAACTCCGTGAGCTGCAAGCAGACCCTTGAAAGCAGTCTTTTCTTCTGAGGATAGAAACCCGTACAAGCGCTGATCAGCTTCGGTGATGTGATGATGAATGAATAGCTTTGTCTCTGCTCCAGAAGAGAGATTTTCTGAAGCACCGAGGGAGATGGTTACTCCATATCCAACGCCCGCCACTTCTATCACCAACTCGGCTGTGCCTTTGTCGAGCAATGGATTTCGTTCGGTTATTTGGCCGGTCAATGTAGCAATCACAGAGAAATCTCCAATACGTCTGCGCCTCTGGGATTATAGGCCAGATAGCACAGCGCCATCGCACAAGCGTCAGCAACATCGGCTGGCTTTGGCGCTTGAGCCAGGCCGAGCAAGTTTGCAACCATAAACTGAATCTGCTCTTTATCTGCTCGACCATCGCCAGCAATTTGAGCCTTAACGTCAGTCGGAGAGTATTCGTGCACCTCAGCACCAAACTCAACAGCAGAGGCTTGCAGAACTCCACAAGCCTGAACGACTCCAAGTGCAGTGTTGAGGTTCTTTTGAAAAAAGACACGCTCAATGGCAACAGCCGAAGGCTTAAACTCTTCAAGAAGCTCTCGGAAGTCACGTGAAATTGTGGCTAACCGCTTGGCAGTTTGCTGATCCGGCGGTGTTTTAAGCAGGCCCATAGAGATGACCTTGCCCTTACCTCTCTTTAAGGGCTGAATAACGGCATAGCCACATCTAGAAAGCCCTGGATCTACTCCCAATACGAACACAAACAGAAGCTACCAGATAGCTCTGACACGTGCCATCAACTGGGTCTATTGCCTTGTCCATCAGGGACGCGCCAAAACGCGACGGTTGCAATCGTTTAGTCCTCGACTTTGGAGTCAAAGAAAAAAATCCAGCGTCAACGGGCAACACCTCTCCTATTGCGTCATTAGCGAGTAGAAAACGCACAGCTTCCGCAATTTCGCTTGGTTCGATCCAACGGTTCTCATGGCCACTGACAGGTTCTCGTCATGCTCCGAGGTTCAATACCGAAGGAGAATCTCTAGCAGCGACAACCACTGAACGCTAGAGATCTCTCAGGGCTATTGAGGCCCCTTAGGATGATTCTCGCCAAGACCTGATAGGCACCACCGAGAAGCGTCCCCAATGGTTCCTTAAGCAAGTTCAGCCATTACCTCATCAGAGATATCAACGTTTGAGTGGACATCTTGGACGTCGTCGTTGTCATCGAGAGCATCAATGAGTGCTAGCAGCGTTTTTGCTACCGTAGCGTCGTCGATGGTCACAAGGTTTTGAGCGATCATGGCAGTGTCGGATTCTGAGACTGCCACACCAGCCGCTTCTAATGCATCTCGTAGAGAGTTAACATCGGTTGGCTCACAGGTGACTTGCCAGACTTCGCCTAGATCTTCTATGTCTTCGGCACCATGATCGAGACCGACCATCATAAGTTCGTCTTCTTCAACACTACGATCGACCTTAACAATGCCTTTGCGGTTGAACTGCCAGGACACTGAACCAGGCTCGGCGAGAGACCCTCCATTCTTGCTGAGCAGTGACCTTACATCCGAACCGGAGCGGTTGCGGTTATCAGTTAGCGCTTCAATTAGAAGTCCCACCCCACCAGGGCCATAGCCCTCGTATGTTATCTGTTCGTAGTTAACACCTTCAAGTTCGCCTGTACCCCGCTTGACTGCCCGCTCAATTGTGTCAAGAGGCACCGAGTTATCGCGTGCCTTCTGAAACATGGTTCTAAGCGTCGGGTTGGAGTCCACATCACCGCCACCTTGGCGGGCAGCTACTTCAACTTGCTTAATGAGCTTGGCAAACAGCTTCCCGCGCTTAGCATCAGCGGCACCCTTTTTATGCTTGATTGTTGCCCATTTGGAATGTCCTGACACAACGACCTCGCTTCGTAGTTGAAAACCTTGCGGGACTAATACTACCGGACCGCTCCAAGGCTCGCTCAAACCAATGGCTATGGAAAAGTTTCAGCGATTGGGAATTTACAGACCATCATCTCTGTTAGGTTCTGACATAACCTGATTGTTGCAACTTTAGGAGAGTCCGAATGAAGAAGTTACTAGTGATCGCTGCCCTGGCTATGGCCCTCGGCGCCTGCTCGAGCGACTCAGAATCTACAGAAGCTTCAGGCGAAACGGTTGAGGCAAGTGAGCTCAATGAACTCCCTGAAACTGTGCTTGAAGCATCAGTGGTAGACCTCGCATCAGGCGAGACTGTAACTCTGGGAGAAGTTGTAACTGGCGATAAGCCTGTGCTGTTCTGGTCTTATGCTGCTTGGTGTCCGAGCTGTAAAGCTGAAGCTCCCAAGATTGACGCCTTCGCTGCCGCAAATCCTGAGTTTCAAGTGATAGGTATTGGTTCAGCCGACAACCAAGTAAATACTGAAGGTTTCATCACCGAGACTGGTGTAGTCACGTCCCAGATGCTTTGGTCAGAATCAACCGACCTTTGGGCTGACCTTGGCTTCAGTGGTCGCACAGAAAACCTGGTGGCAAATAGCTCTGTCACTGAGGCATTCGACAATAACGGTGGCGGGTTCGACGAAGCCCTAGTTCTGTCCCAACTTCAGTCGTTAAGTTGAGCCGCTACGAAGAGCTAGTTCCTCAAGGTCGCTACCGCCATTACAAGGGTGGCGAGTACGACGTTGCTGGCATAGCCATGCACACCGAAACAGAGGAACCTATGGTTCTGTATAAGGCGTTGTACCGCTGTGAGGATCTTGAAGAGGATTATGGTGCTAATCCTTGGTTCGTAAGGCCGTTGGCCTCCTTCCTTTCTTCGGTTGAGGTCGGGGGTGAAACCATGCCACGCTTCGTCAAGATTGTTTGATCCACTTGGATTTGGCGGCTTCAGCATCTCAGAATTTAGTGTCACTCTGGCTAGCCTCGATGGCCAGCTGAAATCTCTAACACCTTTTAGCCTCAGTTACGTTAGTGATCCTCTTCGGCTATCGAAGCCTTAAGGATGACACCTGCTTACACTGTGTCATTTTCAAACTTAGCCTCAGCGACTCTGCATGTAGCGCTCAACCGTGTTAACAATTGTTTTGGTCTGTTGATCCAGCTCGATGTTAACTCGATCACCAACTGAACGTTGACGGATACAGGTTTGCCGCAACGTCTCTGGGATCAGGTGAACATAGAACAAGCCTTGCGGATCTGGATCTGCAACAGTCAAGCTAGCTCCATCAATAGCTATGAAGCCCTTGGGCTGAATGTATTTCATCCACTCTTGGTCTACCTGTAGTCCAACTACATAGTTGTCATCAGTCTCACTAATCGAATGGATTATGCCAGTCCCATCGATATGACCTGAGAGAATGTGGCCACCAACTTCGTCACCGAAGCTCATTGAACGCTCTATGTTCACTTGTGAGCCTGGAACGAGTTCTCCAAGATTTGTCTTGTCTAAGGTTTCTCCAACAATATCGAAGTCAACGGTTTCGTCTTCAATCGAAACGGCAGTTAGACAGGTTCCATTGACAGCAACGCTTGCGCCAATCTGCAAGCCTTCAGTGAGGGAGCCGACATTGACCATAAGCTGCGTAGCTGAGTCAGAAACTCGGTTAGAGGTAACTTCACAGACAGCCTGTACGATTCCTGTAAACATCTCTCTAGCTTAGTCAGAATCACAAGAATTCGATGTGCCGCTCTCGACGATTGCCCTACCAGCCAAACTCCAAACCACTAAGTTAGCCGAAACAGACGAAGCTAAACACATGAACAGGAGAACTTGTAGCAACCGATTCTCTAATCCGAAGTATCGACCCGAAACGAGCATCAAACCAATAGAAAGGCAGAGCAGCATACCCCAGACAATCTTCTCTGAAGTGCCAAGGTCTTCAGCGCTACCGACGCTTACAAGCTCGACAACCATGGCAATCAGAAGACCGAAGCCAACAAAGGCTGGCAGTAAGCTGAGAATGAGCAACGCTCCGGTCCATTCAGAGCTCTCGCCACGAATCACCAGCAAGGGAAGCGCTAGAAGGAAAAGGGCTGGGAGCATCCAAAGCACGACGCATATACGCCACAGGAGTAACAAAACTTCAGAGGTAAAGCGTGCCATGTCTTCCTATCGGCCCGACAAAATCTGAGTAAAGCAAACACAAACTGATTTGGAGCAACCTTTGAAATACCGCCAGCTATATCCAAGCTAAACTGAGGTTAATGGAAAAAACACACCTGGCGTTCCTACCAACTCCGATTCAGCGCATGCCTCGGCTGGAACAAAGGCTCGGTTCAAGCTGTCCCGAGCTGTATGTGAAACGAGACGATCAGACAGGCCTTGCTACAGGTGGCAACAAGACCCGCAAGCTCGAGTACCTGGTAGCAGATGCTAAAGCCAAGGGCTGCGATGTGCTTCTAACTGCTGGAGCTGCTCAATCTAATCATTGCAGGCAAACTGCGGCGGCAGCTGTGCTCAACGAAATGAGATGTTTTTTGGTTCTAGGAGGACAAGAACCTCCCAAGCAAGACTGGAAGGGCAATCTTTTACTCGATGGCCTATTTGGAGCTGAGATTGTTTGGACCACCAGGGAACAACGCAACCAGGTTATGGAAGAAACCAAGAAGAGATTGGAAGCCGAAGGTCATCGGCCATACTTGATGCCCCTTGGCGGCTCAAGCGCAATTGGAACGCTCGGCTACATGAATGCTTTCTTAGAAGCCCATAGCCAGATTCAGGAAAGCAGCTTAGCAATAACTCACATGATCACTTCAACTTCTACGGGTGGCACACAAGCTGGTTTGATCTTGGGAAATCGGCTTGAAGGGGCTGGCTATGAGATTCATGGGATGAACAACGAGCCCGAAGACGATATGCAAACGATTATTGCTGCTCTTGTTAACGAAGCTGCAACGCAGTTGGACAAACAACTCAAGTGCACTTCAGAAGATGTCAACATTCCAGACTGGATTGGCATGCATGACTATGCAGAAGTCACCGATGGCGAAAGAGAAGCTGTACAACTCTTTGCAGAAACCGAAGCAATCATCTTGGATCCCGTCTACACAGGCCGAGCCGCTAGTGAAATGATTAAAGGCATCAGAAAAGGCCACTACAGCAAAGATGATTCAATCCTGTTCTGGCACACAGGCGGTGTCGCTTCCGTACTACATCAGGGCAAAGATATCTTCTAGACAAGCTCTCGATTGAACCACTGAGAGGCTCCAATAGTGGCCTATTAACTTTTATTATCCAAATGCCGATGGTAAGGGTATCGATTCCTGATCGGAGGTCCAGTTGAAGGTTCATACGTGTAAGTACGCAAATGGGGCGTGGCAAGGTGAGCTACCTACGATCGAAACATCTGAAGTTTTAGCAATAGCGTTCGGAGGACCCGAATACTTCGAGAATCATGCACCATTTGAAGAGCTCCAAGCCAAGTATCCTGGCGCTACCTTGTTTGGCTGCTCCACCTCAGGTGAGATTCTCGACTCAGAGATCTCGGATGAATCCGTCGTTATAGCGTTGCTCGAGTTTGAAAAATCAAAGTTTAAGATGGCCACGGCTGCTGTTAGAGATTTTGAGAACTCAACACTGGTTGGAGAAAGCCTGGCTAGAGAGCTCAAGGCCGACGGCCTGAAAGCTGTGTCTGTAATCTCTGATGGTTTAAGTGTTAATGGAACTGAACTCGCCAATGGATTAAACAGCACCCTGGCCGACGATGTTGTTGTCAGCGGCGGGTTGGCTGCTGATGGTGAAGATTTCAATCGGACTTGGATTCTCATTGATGGAAAGCCAACGACTGGGTTTGTATCTGCAGTTGGTTTCTACGGTTCAAACCTTGAGGTTTCTTTTGGCTCAGAAGGTGGCTGGCAGCCATTCGGACCCGAACGCGAGATTACAAAGTCTGAGAACAACGTTCTGTACGAGTTAGATGGGCGCCCCGCCTTGGAGCTCTATAAGGAATACCTTGGAGATCGAGCTTCTGGGTTGCCTTCAACAGCGTTGCTATTCCCTCTTCAGGTACGCACAACAGGCCGACCACTAGTTCGAACCATTTTGTCTATTGATGAGGCCAACCAGTCCATGACTTTCGCTGGTGATGTTCCTGAGGGTTCGGTTGCTCAGCTTATGCGAGCTACTCAGGACAGCCTCGTTGAGGGTGCCGAAACTGCAGCTCAGCAAACCAATAAGTCAACACAGGAGTCGATTTGTATCGCTGTCAGTTGTGTCGGTCGCCGCCTCGTTCTTGGCGAAAGCTCTGAAGAGGAGATTGAAGCTACCAAAGAAGCTATTGGCGAAGCGACTACTCAGATTGGTTTCTACTCTTATGGCGAGTTGGCGCCAACAGGGTTCGCTCCGTGTGGCCTACACAATCAGACCATGACTCTAACTACCATCTCAGAAAGCTAACAATGGCGGATCGTCGCGAGATGCACAAAACATTAAAGCGACAGCTCAGGCGTTCCGGAATTGACGCCACGAACCCAGATTCTGAAACGCTAGAAAAGCTTCTCGACATGGTCAACAAGTCGATGCATCAAGCGGACGAAACAAGATACACACTTGAACGATCAATGGATCTTTCCTCGAAAGAGATGCGCACCCTATATGACGATCTTCAAGAAACCTCCGCCAAGCTTCTCGAGTCTGAGCAATCGAAACTAGAAAGTGTCATCGGCTCACTCGAGCAAGGTGTATGTGCAGTCTCACTTTCTGGAGAGATTTTGTTCGCCAATGCAGCTGCTGAGAGGCTGTTTGGCTTCAAACCGTCACGTGGGCGTGACATCATCAAACGCATCACAATCTATGACAACCGAGGCGAGCGCCTGAACGCATCGAAGATCACCCAACGTGCCTTTAGTGGCGAAACGCTGAATGACCACGCCGCTATTCTCACTAAACCGAATCGGCGAAGCATTAATATCGCAGTTTCCCTAACGCCACTCAAGGAGAGTGACGGTCAGGCAACTGGTGTTGTACTTGCGATCCAGGATCTGACCGAGCACAAGCAGAACCTCAAAGACTTAGCTGAAGCTTTGAGAAACGCTAACGCTGCGGTAGATGCCAAGTCTGCTTTTCTCGCCACGATGAGTCACGAAATTCGCACGCCACTGAACGGCGTGATTGGCATGATTGAGCTTCTGCTTACAACAAAGCTCAACTCACAGCAAACAGAGTATGTTGAAATCGCTAAGAGGTCAGGTGATTCCCTGCTGAGCGTCATCAACGACATTCTGGATTTCTCAAAGATTGAAGCTGGTCAGATCGAGCTCGAAGCAATTGACTTCTCGCCACGCCAGATCGTCGAAGATGCTGCAAGAACCCTGTCGTCAAAGGCGCTTAAGACTTCGACCCATATCTCGACCGACATTGAGGATTCAGTGCCACCGATTTGCTCTGGCGATATGGGGCGCATCAGACAAGTGCTTCTCAACCTTGTAGGCAACGCTGTTAAGTTCACGAAAAACGGTGCTGTAAAGATCTCGGTATCTGCACATCCCCATCCAACTGACCCCCACAGACCTTCCCTTCACTTCAGCGTGAGCGACACCGGCATAGGTATCCCTGAGGATCGTATTGAATACCTCTTCCGACCTTTCGCTCAGGTTGATGCATCAACGACGCGAAAATATGGCGGCACCGGCTTGGGGCTAGCTATCTCTAGTGAACTGGTAAGCATGATGGGCGGAAGTATCTCGGTCGAATCGTTCGAGGGCCAGGGCACCATCTTTACTTTCATTGTTCCAGTTACGACTACCCTACTACGGCGATCTGATGACCCAGATCCTGTTGAGAACTCAACACTCCGTGATGTTAAGCGGCCGGAAGTTCCACTTCACCTACTTGTAGCTGAAGACAGCAAGACGAACCAGATCGTAATCAAATCACTTCTCGAAACTCTTGGTCATACTTGCAAGATCGTTGAAGATGGCGAAGAAGTTATCGATGCCCTAGAAGGCAACAACTCATTTGATGCTGTGCTTATGGATTGCATGATGCCTAATCTTGATGGCTACGACGCCACACGAGCAATACGGTCCCGGACAACTAGCTGGTCGACGATACCAATAGTTGCCCTTACCGCCAACGCTCTTTCTGATGACAAACAGAAATGCCTTGAAGCAGGCATGACAGGCTACCTAGCCAAGCCGATTACTCGTGATGCCCTCCTCGATGAACTGCGGCGGGTGCCCGTAGGGCAGGGATTGTAGAAGAACCACACGAGCGTGGGACGTTCCATGGTGGGCGTTGAGGGACTTGAACCCGAGGGCCGGCAAACCAGCTGTAGAAATTGACTACCCGATTGCTTCAGCAGCCCGAGCAGCTAACGCCCAAGACACGAGCGTGGGACGTTCCATGGTGGGCGTTGAGGGACTTGAACCCCCGACCCCCTCGGTGTAAACGAGGTGCTCTAGCCAACTGAGCTAAACGCCCGGAACGGGTTGCTTTGAGCCAATTTCTCGACTCGTGTGCTCTATGAGTCTAGCGGTCTAGTGGGTGATTAAAACAACCCATAAAGTCAATTTTATTACATAATCGCTAACCACTTCGTTCAAAATTGCATTACTATGGAGTTAACAACGAGAACACGAGGCGGACGTGGAAGATAAATCTCACCTAATACTTACTCCTAACCAGATTCTTTACCGGGTTAGCTTTGCAATGGGATTCAGCATGTTGCTAATCGTTGGCCTCTTTGCACTCGCTGGCGAGACAACCCCAGCAATTGATGGCGAGCTTCTCGCTATCGACTCATAAGCGTTCAGTCGCAGCTTTTCAGACCCTCTACTACCGTTCTTTAGTGCTCTCGCACATTCTTCCTGCGCTGCATCGTTACACTCAGCGACTAGCTAATCCCCCTGTATCGAGTAGCTACTCCAAGCACTCACAAAGATACCATTTCACACCTCAGCATGCACTCGCTGAGACATCCACAGCTACTTTCAGCAGTCCTTCTAGATGGCTTGACAGTCCACGCGCTGAGATGTCTGCTCCGACTACTAGCGCTTTCGGTGATACGAATCGACTTACTCGCCGACTACCGGCATCTTTTTGTGGCCGAATGATGAGAGCACCTGATCATGGTTCATTATTTCTAACACAGCGTTGGTATAGCCGCGGCTTTCATATGCAGCAACTGTTTCAGCATTGGCTTTCTGGCCAGTGAGGTTTTCAATCATTTCACTCACGCTGGCATTCCCGCCTGCTTCTTGATCAAGCCCCCAAAGAAAATCGTTTAGCACCCCAGCAGTTGACTTTGTGCTTTCAAATTCCATTGTCCAATGCTCTATTCCTACGGGATCGCCCTGCCTATCAGCTACACCCACATAGACCCGCCTGACAAATTGCTCTTCGACGCTAATTCCCAACGTAGTGGTTGTCGGCTTCGAAGTTGTCGTAACACGCTTCGTAGTAGCTGTTGTCGCCTTTGTCGTTACAGCTGTTGTGACCTTTGTGGTTACGCTGTTGCGAGCAGTAGTCGAGGTTGTTTTCGCGTCATCTTCGTCTAAATCCTCATTCGGTTCTTCGCCCTTGACTACAACAACAGGATCGTTGCCAGTAGCCTTCGAAACACCCAAAGCAAAGTTTGACAAATCATTAGAACTAGCCTGATCAAGGCTTGAAGGATCTACTAGATCCATGCCGCTCAAATCTGCTGGAACTGAGCTTTCGCCAGTAGCGATACCGTCGACTCCCCCGTCTTCGGAACCTCCCGAGGCAACCGCAACAATGATGACGAGCAAGATCAGTCCAACTGCAACGCCGCCTAAAAGAAAGAATGGTTTTTTGTCGTCCATTTGAGCAGTCCGTCCTTCAGCTGTTTGTCCGCTACTCACAGTTTAACAAACATCAGTCCCCAGGTCTAAAAAACAACCCTCTAGGAGGTCTAGACGGGATGTTTCACCTACCCCACATGAGGCAGCTGGAGCACTAACGTGAGCTAGCGACTAGCTGCGTTGAACTCATCGACGTGTCCGAAGTGATTCACGACGTGCGTGTCAGTGACGGTAAAGTAGAGCGCCTCGGCATATGTCATATCTATAAAGTAGGTTTCTAGCATGCTAGAGGCATTCGTAACGCCAAGGTTTGTGAAAATCTGCTCCTTGCTTGCATTAGGGCCCTCCGCTTCTAGCCCCGCCAATAAATCTCCCAACACCACAAGCGTGTCCTCATTTGCAAATCTCTCCGCCCAGTATTGCTGTCCTGCAGGATCAACTTGGCGACCTTGCGCCGCCAAATAGACTCTTTCTACAAACTGCTTCTCGACCTGCATTTTGTCAATCGGTTCAGAGACTGACGAAACTTGTGAAGGTTCAGCGCCTGTATCGAGCTCTTCGGTCTCCACTTTTCGAAAGGCTGAAAGGTTTGAATCTCCTAGAAGGTTGTACTGAGCGGCTATGAGTTCGTTGTCGACGACACTCACGAAATCGCTCAACTCACCTGATGGCTCAGCTGTTACTGTTTCTGCTTCTTCATTGCCCATTGCATAGCCAACTACCGCAACTGAACCCGCCACTAGCAACACGACCCCGACTGCCACTACAACCATTCGGATAGTTCTTTTGTCCGCCATAAAACCCGCCTCAAAGTATAATTCAGTGTACCACTTGACCCTTGACTAGCATTTCAGTCCAACTGTGGATGCTATCTGCTAGCCCCAGCAGTGTCTGCTTGCGTCCCAATCGCGGGTACCATTCCGCTCCCATAGAGCGAGGGCCATACGGTCTTGGTCTGCTGGATGCCATGAACCAGCATGATTCTCTTTATCGGTGACGGTAGTTAAATCAAATCTGCCAGCCTTCCTCGCTGTCTCAACAGCTGTCCCTACAACAAACTGATAAGCACCTGAGGCAGTCGAACGTGAATTTTGAGCTGTGTAGTCACCTTTAGATTCACACCATCTGATCCTCAAAAGCACTGGCGGTACAAAGACGCCGTTGCCAGTATGCACGAAATAATCCGGAGCCCCCTTAGGGTGTTTCTGGGTGTATAACTTGTGGTCCCATTTTCCAAGCGCTTCGCGTGACATACTGATCCAGATCACAGCCTCGTTATAGTCAACTCCCTGCCAATACTTTAGGCCAGGGGCATCTGGCTCACGGAATAGGATTCGCTCATAAACGTCAGCAATATCTGGCTTCTTAGCCTGACCTTCTGGAGTAGCTAAGAAGTGTTCGAGCATCTCAAACGGCAACGTTCCTGAATCTAGCTGATCTGTCCAGTACTGATGCCCGCTTGCCTCTGGTTTGCGGTCAAGAAGGGAAACGTAGAGTCGTTCTACGAAGTCTTTAGTTCCGTCACGATCTTGAGCTGTTGCTTTTGGAGCCACGAATGTCACTGATACTGCGATTGTGACAACTGCAAGAGCTAATGCGACAAGCTGTTTGGTTGATGTATTTCTTTTCATAGTCCGCCTCCACGTGAAGTATCGCCACACAAGATGGTAGCGACGCTCACCTCTAAGACAACGTTCAAATTAGAACTCAGATGATTTACCCAATACCGAGCAGATTAGCCCAACCGAGCAAAGAGTTCTACCTTTGCTTCCTCAAATTCTTCTTCGGTAATCTCGTTCGCTTCTTTTCGGCGATTTAGCTCTTCAACGATTTTCAAAAGCTGATCAGGCGACGGCTCGCCCTCTCCACCCACAAGTTCTTCAACAGTTTTTTCTCGTTCGGTAGGTGCCACCACCCTGGTGGTTTCCGGGGCAGCTGAGCGTCCTGCCTTTGCTGCAGCTCTTTCGGCTGCTTTTTCTTTCTTAGCTTTGTCTCTCTGCAGTTTGGCAAAGCTTGAACGTTGTTTAGCCATTCTTGACCTCCGAACTCGTAACTATCCACTCCTAGAGCCATAAAGGGCTTATTGGTAGAGCGGATTAGGCAGCTTCCAAGTGTACCGCGTTGTGACGTGAATTATTCGTTCTGCCTGTGGACCATGGTTTGGGTTTCACAGACGCTTGCCACTACAAAGTCAGCGCCGAGATCCGTTAGTTCCTGCGCAGAGTTGCCCCCTACTACCCCTCCCACTGTAACTCCCGCGGCGTTGGCCGCAAGGATGTCAGATCTTGAGTCGCCGAGGTATAGAGCTTCCTCGGGTGCAACACCTAGCAGGGAGATCATTGCTAACAGCCCCGCTGGATCTGGCTTCCCAGAACCAAACCTCGTGTGGGCTTGGTCGCAGGTAAGTATGTGGCTTCTTTCGAAGAAGCGTTCCAGCCATAGAGTTTCGTTGATAATCGACACAGCGGAGGTGGGAGCGTTCGTGACAATTGCCATTGGCACTTGCGCTGCGGACAATCCGGCTAAGAAGTCCTCAACACCAGGCAAAAACCATTGATAACAACTAAGCATCTCGGTTTCGTAGATAGATTGCTTGGTCTGATATAAGCTGACGTCATCTTCAAGATTGAAACGCTCTTTATAAAGCTGATCCAGCTCTGAGATGGTACGTCCTCGCATCTCAGTTCTATGGAATTCAGCATCGAAGTCAACTTGATGGCGTTCAGCTGCCATTTCCCAAGACCGGATGTGGATATCGAAGTACTCCCCGGTTTGCGGGTCGCGACCGTCAATGAGGGTTCCGTCCATATCGAACAATACGGCCCTAAATGCCTGGTCAAGTGAGGCCACTACACGCCAACCTCAACTAGGGCAGTCTCGGCCGTTACTTTGTCTGCCAAAGCTTGTTCGAGTTGTTCCCTAGTTTGTTGCACAAGCTCAGGCTTTGCTTTGTTGACATAGTTCTCGTTCGATAGACGTTTTTGCAAGTTGTCAATCTGAGAATCAAGATCGGCAACGACTTTACTGAGGCGGTCACGTTCGGCATCTAGGTCGATTGCATCAACCAAGCCTGAAACGAATATCTCTTCACCTTCAAACACAAACGAGCTTGCGGCCTGTGGCTTCTCTCCAAGCACGGCAACGTTATCTACACCAGCCAACGTCTGAACAAGACCGTCGACGCCAGCAACCAGTTCCATCGCCTTTTCTCCTACAACAAGCTGAATCTTCTTACTAGGCTTCACGCCTCTATCTGCTCGGATCTGGCGAACAGCCGAAACCACTTCCATTGCCCTGTCGAATTCTGATTCGATCGGTGATGGATTTAAACCAGTCTTTATAGTTGGCCATAACGCAACTGCAGCCTGAGCAGCTGCGGCTAGCTTAAGCTCCCTGACCGACCCAGATTGCATGCCTTGTATTGCATGCCAGAGTTCCTCGGTAACGAAAGGACAGATGGGATGCAACATTCGAGCAACAGCATCAAACACCGAAGCGAGAACTACTTTCTGTTCACTTGAATCATCGATTGTCGGCTTCACTGCTTCGAGATACACATCGCATAGGTCACGCCATATGAAATCGTAGGTGAGTTCGGCGATTCGAGCGTACTGATAACCGTCGTAGGCTTTCTTTAACTCTTGAAGTGTTGTTTCAAGCCGAGAGAGAATCCAACGGTCAGCGAAGTTGAGAGATTCCACGCCAACTTCAATGCCGCTTTCGGAACCGTCTAGTCGAGACAAGGCGAATCGTGTTGCGTTCCAGAGTTTGTTAACAAACGATCTACCAGCATCAAACTTTGGTGAAGAGTTGCGAGCTAGCGGAACTTCATCTGTTGGCTCGACACTTCCCGAAGCAACACCATAAAGCGTCACCATCTTTCCCCCACAATGACCGCAAGTTTGAGTCTCAGCAGCCACCGTATAACCGGCCGATGTTTCTATATATTCGGGATCAAACGCTTTGTCACAGTGAGGACAGATCAGATCCACTGGCATGCGCACATCCTGCGTCTGGGTCGTCATCGACACAAGCGCGTAACGCATCGCATCGGATCCGTGTGAGTAGATGATGTCTCGTGGATCTACACCGTTACCAAGACTCTTGGACATCTTCTGCCCGTGGCCGTCCTGAATCATTGCATGAATATAAACATCGTTGAATGGCACTTGACCATCCAAGAAGTACCGGTTGAACATGGTCATTCGAGACACCCAAAGCGTGATGATCTCTCGGGCTGTCATCAAAACAGATGTTGGGTTGTACTTCGCCAACAACTCGCCAGTTTCTGGATAGTCCTGCGGATATGGCCAACCCATTGTTGATAGTGGCCAGAGACCTGATGAGAACCATGTATCCAGCACATCAGGGTCGCGTTCATAGCCTGCCGCTTCAAGCTGAGCAATTAGGGAATCTTCAGAGGTGACGAAACCTTCGTGAGTAAGAGTTGACTGTGGAGGAACACAAACTGCTTCAACAATTGAGCCATCGCTTAGACGGCGAATCGTGTGACTAGCGCCAAGGTTTGAATACTGACTGTCGATCTTTACAGCCTCACCAGTGCTTTCCCCTAAAGCTGCATCATGTTCAGCGCCGTCATGGACCTTCTGCCAAACAGGAATCTGATGCCCCCACCAGAGCTGACGTGAAATACACCAGTCGTTGATGTTTTCATGCCAGGTTTGGAAGGTCTTTGCATAACGTTCGGGAATGAACCGGAGCTCACCGTCGCCGGGCTCGCTACCCGCAGAGAACTCATCTGCAAGGTTGTTCGTTTGATCACCGTTCAGCGCTCGCAAGGCCGAACCACGTAAACGGTCATCTGTTACTTTCACATACCACTGATCGCTCAACCAAGGCTCAATTGGAGCATGCGATCTGTACGAATGCCCTACTGAATGTGTGTATTCAACCTTGTTGCGGAGCAAGCCTTTCGAGTTAAACGATTCAGCAACAGCTTCACGGGCATCTTCACGAGACATTCCAATAAATTGGCGAGCTTCTTCGGTAACATCATCCCAACCAAACTGGTCGGTGATCGTTCCGTCCGCTGCCAGAACGTTGATTACTGGCAGCTCATGACGAACGCCTATGTCCCAGTCGTTCTGATCATGAGCTGGAGTGACTTTCAGGAAGCCTGTTGCGTGCTTTGCTTTAACATCTGAAGATTCTGGATCGGCCAACACAACATAGTCGTCTTCGATGATTGGAACTTCACGATCAACCAACGGGAGAATAACGCTCTTGCCTCGGAGTTCATCTGCCCGAGGGTCATTAGGGTTCATCGCAACAGCGGTATCGCCCATCATCGTTTCAGGACGTGTGGTTGCTACTGTGACTACACCAGTTCCGTCGCTCAGCGGATAGTCCAGGTAGTACATTGCTCCAACAACGTCTTCCATCTCCACTTCGTCATCTGCCAATGCTGTTTGGGTTACGGGATCCCAGTTAACTAGACGTTTACCTCTATATATAAGCCCATCATCGAAGAGTTTGAAGAATGCGTAGCGCACAGCAGTTGAACACATTTCGTCCATAGTGAAACGAACACGATCCCAGTCGCACGATGCTCCCATAGCTTGGAGTTGTTCAAGAATGATTGCTTCGTACTCATCTTTCCAGTCTTGAACCTTGGCGATGAATTCGTCACGCTCCATGTCGGTGCGCTTGATGCCTTGCTTCAGTAGACGCTTCTCAACAACTGTTTGAGTTGAAATTCCAGCATGGTCTGTGCCCGGCATCCAAAGAGCGTCAAGACCAAGCGCACGGTGGTAGCGCACCATCACATCTTGCAGCGTGTTGTTCAGGGCATGACCAAGATGCAATGCAGCGGTCACGTTTGGCGGTGGAATAACAACCGCGTAGGTCTCGTTCTGCGGCTCACTCGCTGCCGCAGAGACATTTGATTCATTCCACTGGGAAGAGATTTTAGTTTCGACGTCTCGAGGAGAATATTGTTTAGCTAATTCTTGGTCACTCACAAGGCAGAGTCTAGCGTGCAAGCGGCTCAACTAGCCGTGATCGTGTGCCCCATCAGGATGACAATAGGCTGCTTCCATGCCTCCGTTTGCTGGGTTGTACGGATGGTGTTCTGCGTTGGAACACATCTGGTTGTAGATGTCTTCCACGGGAATCGAGTCGATCTGTCCATAGTCCCAGTCTTCCCTAATGACTAGAGCTTTGGCCGTTGCTTCCTGACCGTTGCGGTAGGACTCGAGGTATGCGTCCCCGCAGCCAGCCGCCGGAGTGTTTGAACAATTCTGAACCCATTCTTTGTTAACTTCAGGGTTCCATGCACCAAACCAGTCGGCGTGTGCAGAGGCGCCAGGTTCGTTCGCTAGTTGACGAGATTTAGAGTCAACATCTGATGATAAGTACCAATCTGCTGTGGTCTCCCCTAGTGGAATGTCAAAGAAGATATGGGTCACCAGGGCAGGAAAAGTGATCGGGTGACTTGCCGGACATTTACCTGAATGCCAGTATCCCTCTGGACTAGTAAAGTTGTCAAGGTTGGCAACCCAGTCACCCACCTCGGATTCATTGCCGTTCCAGCAATAGCCGAAGAATATTTGATATTCGAGTGTTCCAGGCTGGCCTGAGGCGGCTGGCGAAGGACAATTTGGGATGGTTCCCCCAAACTCGGACTTACCACCATTGTAAATGTCGTTACATCTAAAGGCAGCAGTTCCTTGGTTTCCGTTGTTGTTAAAGCGCTGATCAGCTATGAGCTGAAGGTTGGCAGGGTAAGGTTGCACGTTGCCAACGGCTTGAGCTGTCTCACTCTTGTAGTAGAAAGCGTTATTGAATGGCACTACTACTCCACCTTTGCCATCAAACATGGCCGGAACCCAATAAGCTGTCCGGTTTAGCTCCTTGCCGTTACAGGTGCTTGATCCTGAGTTCAATAGCGAATCATAAGTGCTGAACGCATTGGTGTGAGTGTTGCCCAGAAACATGTGTAGATGTGCCCGTTCTGGTTCTCCTGGATAGACGATTGGATCGTCATATGAGAAGTGAGACACTTCGCAGTTCGCTCTAAATGTTGAACCACCTTCACCGGACACGCTGTAGAAGGTGGAGCGCCGATAGAAGGGAAAGGTACCGTAAGCACCAACGTCTTGGTTGTATTTCCCAGCAGGGTCAGTCTCATACAGAGCCGGCTCGGCAGCAAGATCCGCTGCAGCCACATTAATAAAGGGACTCGCATCCATCGTCGCGTTACGAAACGTTGAGGCCTTTATCAACGCAACGGCCTGTTCGGCATTTGTTGGGGCTCCTTCAGAAGGTAGAGTGCTTTCTGTTTGTGGAGCATTTGGCTGACCAGATCTTTGCAAGGTAGTTGCTGACGCTAAACCTTGAGCTTCAAGACCGTCTTGTGAGGTTCGAGTAGCTTGGCCTTTCAAAACCAGCACAACAAGAGTAGCTACAGCAATAAATACAACACCTGCCAAGATCGCTTGGGATTGATTTAACCGCCGCCACATACAGTTAATAGATTATCAGATCTAGCGGTCGAGCTGTTAGCGGATATAGCCCATTCAGTTTGCGTGGAAAAGACTGAATGATAGGCAGTAAATGTTTCGCTCGGTGCAACAGCGGCGACCGCTAGCTAGACTCCGTTGAAGCGACTGGGGCCCGTAGCTCAGTTGGTTAGAGCAGTCGACTCATAATCGATTGGTCGTGGGTTCAAGTCCCTCCGGGCCCACAAAAAACGTCAACACGACACATGCTAAAGCGCTAGCCGCTCGGGCTGCTGAAAACACACACCTCCGGGCCCACTTGGTGACCGCCGACCATTCCAATCTGAGACGACCTGAGGCTGAATAGAACTTAGCCAAATGCGCTGACAGAATTCAAACACACGTACCCTACTATTTCACTCAAAGAGTCGCCGAATCATACTTGCTCGAGATCTTGCTACTCGCTAGAGAACGCCACAACGCATACATTGCCGCAGCTAATGGGAAACCGCAACAGAAGCGTACAGGGTCTAACTTAGTCGGCAAAGATGTTGGCATTGTCGGGCTTGGAGATATCGGAATGCTCTTAGCTGCCACTCTCAACAAACTTGGCATGAACGTCAACTACTGGAACAGCCTGCTGGCTCGTCAATCAGTTATTGCCTACTTTCCCCTATACTACTAAGAGGCGGAAACGATGGAAACTACCTCAAATTCTCATATTCAGGTTCAACTTCCGGTAAACGATTCAGAGGTTAGTGCTATCCTAAAGGATGATGTTCATAAGCTTCTTAACGCTGAACGGATCGACCATCCCGAAGCTGCCAAGGAAAGGTCTCTAGCACTTTTAGATGAGTGCTTGGGAGCAGAGCCAGAAAGCCGACAAGCGTACCTGATCGCTTCTCAGGTTCTTATCGAGATCGCTTCGATTCGTGGCTACAGATATGACTATGAGCATTTATGGACCGCCAAGATTGCAAAACTAAATCTACGTAGCCAAGCCCTAGCGATACTAGGTGGTGGTTCGGTAGTCAAGATTCAAAAGAGCCCTATCACTCCGATAGCCCGTCCTGGAACTATCGGCGCAAGAATTGCTGCAATTGATCACTGGAACTTACCCTTTACTCTCAAACTCTTAGATCAGCTTGATTCTTTGAATCACGATCAGCAAGTTCGTAGGTATCAGCAAATAGTCGGTGACCTTAGCTACTCAACGCTGTTAAGTGTTGCCTTATTAGACCATCTCTTTCCTGAAGAAATCCTGAACCTCACGTTGAATGAAATAATTAAGAGATACCGCCCAACGTATGTTCAGACAAACGACTCAGAGATGAGGCTGACCGACCCTAGCAAAGACCTCACTCTCCAGGTGTTGCAAAAGCACGCTCGCCTTATCACTGAAGACTCGGATCTGATTGATGCAATTCACAGGGTGAGACTTGTTGGATCTAGCCGTCACCAAGTGACGACTGTGCCTGTCCTTTTGGACTCAATCATCGTAGGGCTCTGGGGAACAGGCGACGAAGACTCGATGAAGCTAGCCAAAGCTCTTGTTACCTCCAATCCCAAGGAGTTCGAAAGGCTTGCGGTGACCCAGGGGAGATCGGCTACTGTCGGAGTTCGTCCTCTCTCTGAATTGCTAGAAGCACAAGAGCGGAAACGTGAAACACTCATCACCGAACTCGATGCTTTCTTGGAAATCGAAACTAGCAACTATCCAAGACTTACTGCTGCACTGAAGCTGATGGTCAACCATTCAACACCCGAAGTTACTTTTTCACGAATCAAGACAGGATGGGACGAAATCAAGGAGATGGAGCCCTACATTCCTTATGGCTGCCCAGCTGAATGGGCCTCACATATTCTCGGTAGCCAGGCCCTCACTGAGGCAGTCCTACGCAACATTGACACTCTCAAAACCATGTCGGTGCAGGAACGACGAATTTGTTTCGATCGTTTGCAATCGATTGCCTCACACACTCAAGAAGAGGTTATCGAAAGACGTCTTGGTTCCTTGACAAACATCTTCGGGCTGGTCCTTGTCACGCCGGATACCTACGTTCTTAATCTTAGATACTTGGATGATCCAGCGGTGGTGACGATCTTTAATAGTAGTCACTTTTCTACCTCGGATACATTTACCAGAAAAGCAATTTGGAAGGTTGCCCAGTACTATAAGGACCTTGTTGCTCCTCAACTAGACCATCAAGGTAATCAGGTTTTACAAAGGTTGGTTGAGCGCGTGGTAACCCTCAACGCCTACAACTGGTCAGCCAGTACACCAGAAACCATGGCACAAGTAGCCTTTCAGATAGAAACGGCTTGGCTATCTGCGACGGAAGATGCACGAAGCCAATTTGATACGAACATAGCCAAGCTCTTCGAAAACGGAACTGTTTCCGCTGCTTTAACATCCCTACTAGACAGTCCTCTGAAAGAAGCAATTTTTGGCCGAGTTGCCCGTCTTGAGTGCGTTCCCAAGGATATTGAGCAACGCCTACAGCATGAGCTGTTGACAGTAATACCTAAACGGATACCGGAGCTATCTGAATACGTCATCAACGGTAACGATCTCGATGGAGTGCTGGATGCGGTCAAAGAGTACGAGATTGATCTGGCCGATGAAAGTACTAAGTACGCATTACAACTTCTCCTTGCAGCAGCAGATAAGGATCATGATGAGTACAACGAGATCCTGACCGAAATGGCAACAGCAGCTGTGCACGACATTCGCGAACATGTAAAGCCATCGTTATTTTTTGGTGGAGAATCAGTCCCAGAAGCTATGCATCTGTTCCTGCAGTCTGGACTTCGTCAACAGTCTGCATCTCTGTACTTTGATGTCTTCCTACCTCTTACTGAAAATGTTGACGATTCAGAGATTGAAGAGTTTCTAGAAATCTATAACTCTTCCGTTCCTTCTAACCCCGTTGATCGGATCAAGCTCCTGATTGAGATCTATACAAAAATCGTGGCCGATCAACTACGAGGCATACGATCTGATCCAACAGTCTTTGACTACTCGTTTGCTACACCAATCGTCCTTTCTTTGATACGTGCTAGACGTAGCGAGTGGGCCATCGACCAGCCCGACCAAGAAATTATGTCTTGGTTCCGCTCTCCTCATGACGACTTACAACGATCAACGCACCATACAATTATCGAAAAGCCAAGAGAAAGCCGACTGAGACTGACAGGCTCTGTGATGGCGAGTATCACCTTGGCAGCTACAGCAATAGAAAGAGCTGAGCAACTAGCAAACGACCCACAACAGTTACTCGAAAAGTGTGAACAGCTCAGGTTAGATGCAGTTTCTCGAGCCCAAACAATCATCATCGCTTTAGAACAGAAGCACAAAGACATCTCAATTCAAGATCCGAAGAAAAAGCAGAAAGCTTTGAAGAGCATCGAACAAAAGATCCGCCGCTCACAAGAATCAGTGCTTGCGTTATCGCTCCCAGCTACGGATCCAGAAACGGCCTATCTACTAGTCTCAAAGATTCTTGAAAATCCAGACGTCCAAGCTGATTCGTGGGATCTCGCAGAAGTCTTATTAACAGCAAACTGGCGAGATGGTAACGATGAACTTGACCTGGCCAACCTGGCGAGCGCCCTACAAGAAGGCCGTATCAGTCCGGACCGACTAACTGAGCTGTCGAAACTTTTGACCTCAGAGCATCTATCTCCGCTTTGGGTTCCCTCGGATGGAACGAATATCGGACGCCACCGAATTGGACCTGTGATTGATTGGGTTCGAAACTATAGGTCTTCACTACGTCGCAAGAAGGCGCCTCGAAAGCGAGCCCAGATCGAGATCGCGTTCAGCGATGGCCCTGAAGTTAAGCATGCAGCTGGGGTAATGGGAGATGCCTGCTTCTCTCTTGACGAACAATCCATCCCAGATAATTCCATAGTTGGCACTCTCCTACTTGATGATCAAATTCTGGGAAACTTTATGCTGATGAGAACCAGCTACAGAAGCTCGTCAGGATACGTACCTGCTATGGTCTTGCGCGGCATCAACCCTCTTGCTTCAACTGTTGAGAAGTACGAAACCGTTACTCTCTTTCGAGCGATAATTGATTCGGTGCTTACAACCTTTCCTGAGTATGAGCTCGGAATCATCGTTGATATGCACGCTAATCAGGCGGCGACTAACAGAGCCGAAATACACCAATACATTAGGTCCAAATTCGCAACGCTTGACCCAGTTCACATAGTCAGAAACGAAGAAGTAGATTTCAACGGTTACGAGTCACATCGACATGTACGACACATCACTCCGCTGTATCGAGCAGGAGGAACAAGACCGACCCCAATTAGAAAGCTGGAAACTTCGAGGCAACATAGCGAAGTGCTACGAGC
>JAHDFH010000038.1:0-13190 GCA_020628305.1 Acidimicrobiales bacterium
GATTCAGCAAACCTTCCTTGCTTATCCGGTATCTGAGTAGGATCGAGCGGCAATGTACGTGCCTTTGAAAACATTCCTCCCTTAACTAAAGGCAGGATTCCTAACAGCTTCATACCCAGCTTGTCTTCTACATCGGAGGTACCTTTAACTGTCTCATCCATCTGCTCGTACAAAACAGCCATAAGCATAGACAACACCAGCGATGCAATGGCAGCGAGTGCGATAATCAACCCCTTCTTGGGCTTTATGGGCCCAAGAGAAGGCACAGCCGGGTCGGAGACACGGGCATTAGCAGTCTCTAATCCATCCGCTGATTTGGCTTCAGTTATCCGACTGAAAAAAGTGTTGTATATATCGCGATTGGTTTCTACCTCTCTCTCAAGTTCGTCCAACTCAAATTTCTTCGTTCCGAGCAACTGAATCTCTTGCTTGCCCGACGCTAACTTATTCTCGATTGTTGCAACACGCTGACGTGCTAATTGAAAGTCTTTTGACACGCTGGCCGAGACTCTATTTAGATGACCTAATAATGTGGTATTAATTGTTGCCAATTGAGAATTGGCATCAACTACCCTCGGGTGTCTATCACCATAACGATTTCTCAACTCATCCAATGATCGCTGTGCCTGTCCCTGTTCAATCTTGGTTCTCTGCACCAATGGATCTGCTTGTATTGCTGGAATAGAATCAAGCAGAAGAGGTTGCCCAGCCAAGGCCTGTACTTCTCTGTACAAGTCTTCCTGCGCCGCCAGAGCGCTACGTGCCTGCGCAAGTTCAGCAGTGGTTAATAGCAGCTCCTGCTCATTCAATCGCCCTACACTACCGTCAACATCAACTAATCCATTGGACTGTTTAAAAGCGATTAGGCGGCTTTCTGATTCTTCCAATACCCCTTTCAATCCTGCCAGTCTCTCGTTTAACCACTGGGAAGCTTTACTCGTGAGTTCAAGTTTGGCATCCAGATAACTTTCGATATACTGCTCTCCCACCGTATTGGCCACTCTTGCAGCGAAGACAGGATCTTCAGATCTAAAGCTAATATGAACGAGCTTTGTTTTACGAACCGGTGTTATCGTCAATTTAGACATAAAGTTGTTGACAACCATTTGACGCTCTACAGATAAATTCTGATCTTCATCTGACAGCCCGAAATCCGGGGAAATTTTAAGTGGGGAATCAATAGCAGCACTAGCGTCAATGCCTTGCAGTGATGTTTCAAGGGTATTTGAAACTGCATTGTTACCGGGCACAGCTGTTTCGGATATTACCGATATGTCTGCAGGTGTGTTGTCATCAACACCAATTGTGCTATTAATGAAGCTGGTCGCTTGATCGATATATAGTTGGATGCCTGTTGATTCAGAACCTGTCTCCAAGCCCGCCATCTCTCTACGAACTTGCTCCTCAGCCAACCGCGCTTCTGCCGAGAACTCCGGATGGTTCCACAAGCTCATGTGCTCCACTACCCGTAACGCAAGACCTCTGGAACGCAAAATCTCAAACTGCGTCTGGTAATAATCCTGATTTTCTGTATCCAGTCCGACCAACTCTTCAAATTGAACTAGGTTGTTGCCTTGAGACTCGATCAGCAGTGTAGAGGTAGATTGATAAATAGGTGTTGCTGTGAATGCATAGTATGCAGCCAGCATAGTTACCAAACCTGAGAAAAACATTATCGCCAATTTGTACTTGCGCAGTACTCGCAAGTAGTGCTGCAAGTCGATCTGTTCCATCATGGAGCTGTCTTGCTCTATCGTTCCGTCTTGCTCTGAAAACGAGCCGAGGCCTGCATCCCTAGTGTTCATTAGAAAAATCCTTCTTGAATCGTTACGGTATCACCAGGGCCCACTGGGTCTGCCAATGACAACTTTTCTTGACTACCTGCTGCGCCCGCTCTCACAACAAACATCCGTCTGGTAGATGCCCTGTCAGTAAGTCCGCCAGCCAGTGCGATTGCTTTATCCAGCGTTAAGCCAGGTTGGTAAGGGTAGCTGCCTGGGGATCTGACCTCTCCACCGATAAAAAAAGGCCGAAACCCTTTCACTGACACATTCACAGACGGGTTAACCAAATACCCATCCCTCAATAAAGTCGCTATTTGCTGTTCTAGCTGCAGCGGGGTTTTGCCAGATACCTGAAGATTTCCCAGATACGAGTAGTTGATAAATCCGCTCGCACCTACTTGAGCGTCGAGTGTTAAATCGGGCTCATCGAAAACCAAAATGGAAATTTCATCTCCTTGTCCAAGGATGTAGTCATCTTCCGATAATATCCTTGGGGCAGAAGACACTCCTGAGGGGGCAGCCTCTTGATTTTGCTTCAAATTTACGGGAGAGTCAGGTGTGGACGAACAGCCCACCAAGAGCGACGCAATAACGCCTATGATTCCGTATTTAAACATTTGGAAAAACATTCAGAATGCTACCTCGAGGGGCCTGTTTTGTGGGGTGTACCTTAACTCTACAAGGACATTAAGGAACATGCGCAGTTCTCAAACCAGCTTTGACAAATTAACGCAGAAGTTAAAACTGGATATGGTACACAAAACTGGTTGTCTATATGCCCGTTATGGCATCACAACGCATTATTACCGTCAAATTTACAGAGACAAAGTAACAAAAGCCTTTAACTCAACCAAATCGTAATCGTTGTCGCTTGCATCTGCTGGATCGCACTGAGACTCGGAATACGCTGTATTGGCCACTCCAAGCCCAAAAGTCATCCACCGCTTAGCCTTGAACCCGATATCTACTGAGGCTTTGAGTGTATCGCTGCGATCGACCGGACACCCGCCGCTCTCAAAATCTGCCTCAATAGAGGCATTTGAGGTGACAAACCCCGACCATACCTTTTTCCAGCTTAACGTAATTGTATCGTCAATTATCTGGCTTGTATCAACTAGCTGATTTAGCGACCCCCCATTATCGAGTTGTCGTTCGAAACGAAGATTGAATGTAGATAGTGAAGAGGGTACGTAAGTCAACGCTGTATCGACGGTCAGTATCGAATTATTTTCAATAGTAGAGTTTGCATAATCTGGCTGCGAAACACCCAATTTTGCTGAGCCGCTCAGTTTTCCACTGCCCCTGAAAGACAAGCCTGTAAGTACCTCAAGCTCTTCGCGATCTCTGGCACTGTTATCAAATTTGAAAGTCCGATATCGCACCTGAAGTAGAGCTCTGGTATCTACCGAAAGGCGATATGAAACCTGCCCATAAGGTGCGATTCTTGTATAACTACGCCCATCTGACAAATCTGCTCGGTTCTGGTACGAGCGGTTATAAATCAATAAACCACCTGTAACATTGAATCTTGCAGTCGGCGCGCCATAAGTGAATGAGCCGCCGAGGGAACCGTCGACAAATTCAACGGGGTCATCTCCCACAGCTGCACTGTCTAAGGTTAGATCGCTTCCTAACGCCTGATGGCCCTTACGGATAGATACTTCCACCCCCCCTCTTTTCCGGATTCCAAAAACAGCGTCGGCACTTCCGAAAAGAAGATGGTCATCAAAATTTATGGAGTTCTCTTCGAATACCCCGTATGCACCATCGTATCCAAACTGGACATCTAAACCCCGTCTGTCAGCAATGAAAAGCGCCTGTGGAGCAACAATAAAACCCGTAGTTGAAACAGGCGCAGAATCACGAAGCAGGTTATCGTTACTCACGTATTCTAGCGAGACACTGGGGTAGAACCTAGCTTCACCGACATTAACATGAAGTTGATCCCGCCCTTGTGCAACAGCATTTGTGCAATTGGCAAGCGCCAATGTCAGCAAAATTCCCGATTTTAGTGCAAGATTTGTCAATTATCTGTCCTCTAAAATGCGTTTATCGGCGAATCGCCCGCAAGCGTAGCAAAATAAAAGAAGTCAACCTCGAGTTAGTACTCGGAGACTTCATGGCTAAACTGCCAACTTTACTACAAAAGGGTTCTCGAACGTTTTATGAAAGTGCCGGCGAAATGTTTCACTATTCGATCAGCTAAGAAGAAATGGATTACGACTATTGCCACAAAGGACAAGAATAAAATTGGCTCAATACTGCGGTAACTATTCGCGATAAGCCCTATTACCACAAAGCAAGAATGCAATATCGCCATTAGCAAAACTGTTTGGTTGACAGAAAACCCCGCATCGATAAATTTGTAATGCAGGTGCGTTCTGTCTGCAGCAAAAGGTGAGAGCCCCTTAACGACCCTCCGAACCATCACGGATACCGTATCAGCCAGCGGGAGTCCGAATAACCAACCGGCAGACACAGGAGACAGTATTGATTCAGCACCCTGTGACAACTGAACGAAGCACCAAACTAAAACCAAGCCCATAAACATGCTGCCCGCATCACCCAAAAATACGGATGCGCGACTTCTGAAAATTCGTGAATTAAAATACAAAAATACGAATAATCCACAAATCAAGTTTAATAGCAGAAGCAGGAAATCCTGATTGCCACTCATTCCTACAAACACCGCCAAAGGCAGCAGGGTGATAAGAAGCAGAGAACCTGCAAGTCCATCAATACCGTCGATCATATTGATAGAGTTTATTACGCCGACAGTGCACATAAGAGTGAAGAATATGGAAAACGCACCGTCAATATGCACAGCACCATAGCCAAAGATGTTTCCTACCGATGATATTTCCAATCCAGAGAAATGGACCATTGCATAGGCGATACCCATTTGGACGGGCAGCCTTAATCTGGCACTCAAATCGAAACGATCATCCAAAACGCCCAAAATAACCAGAGCTGAACCAATATAGAAGGGGAGAATTTCGCTTACTGAAAATTCAAAAATAATGGCCGTGACCAGTACAGAGACATAAATAGATAGCCCTCCAATCGTGGGAATCAATCCGGTATGTTTCTTTCTTTGAGTGGGTCTGTCCACCATTCCGACAAGGGGAGCGAGCCTCGCCAAACATACGAGTATTAACCCGCACGCCACCAAAGTAAGGACAATCGACAAAAGTGGTGTGAGAGAATCCAAATCAGACTTAGAGGGCTGCCATTAGAGCAGAGCATGGTATGCCAATCGAACACTCTAGCTCAAGCCCCGTGCTTCACAGATCCACACAAAATATTTCGTTTTTACTGGCATTTTACCGGCATCAGAAGACAAACTAGGAATATTGATATTTATGATTTTTTGTTTGGGCTATATGAACGCTCTTAACAATTGGCTCTTTCAGTATTTCAAAAATCGCGTAACCGGCATATGACAGAGATTCATTAAATGGCGAAGCATGCTCGATTAAGCGATTTCAGGTTTCTGTCAACCCATGAATCATGGACTGGCAGCACAGTCAGGCCGAAACCGCAGCGCGACTTATTGTCACCAAGTTATTATGCGCTTGAAAAGAATCGAGTGCTTTTGTGCGCAGCATCCAACCGAAAGCTGCTAGCCCAATCCCTCACTACAAGGTTCAAACTCTGCCGACAAACGCGTTTAGAACCTGCATTCACTTTGGCAGCAACAACTGCTTGCATTGCCTTAGGGCAACGCGTAGAGAAACAAGATGGACTTCCATACCTGGTCAGATGCGCAACGAAAAAAATCAGAGCGCAAAACCCTGACTGGATACTCCATGCCAATGCGGGTGACGATCTTAAGAGACTGCACTTCGTCATATATCCCGAACATGGAAATGCCGTTGTACTAAAGTTTTCCAGAGTTTTGGGTAACAACAGCCCATTCGACCAGGAAAAAGCCATTCTGACTGCTTTAGATAAATGTGGAATAGAAAAATGTCGTCCCCGACTAATAAGTAGAGCAAACACGCCCGCGGGAACACCCTATACAATAGAATCCGCGATCGAAGGAGGCCGCTTTGGCCAGCGCTACAAAAGCCTATCAGGAACTCAACGGCAACACATCTGCGACAGTGTGTGTGACTGGTTTTGCGAATTGGCAGAACTTTCCCAGAACTCAATGGGTGGTGCATGCAAAAGGGTAGACACTGAATTCGAATCGCACGGGCACTGCCCGCCCCGCCTTACTAATGTACCTACAATCATTACCCACAATGATCCTGGATCGTGGAATTTTTTGCTCACCACAAACGGTAAGTTCGGCCTTGTAGACTGGGAAGGAGCAGATATTACCGGAGCACCACTCTGGGATCTGAGTTATTTTCTACTCGATGTATTGACTCTGGACAAAGCTGGCAGATTGGACCACCGGATCAGAAAAGCGCTCGATATTCTTGCCGGTCAATCGAGTTCTGTGTTTTTCTGGAACCAGCTATCAAAAGCAGCAAGTCGTCTCCATATACCAGAAGATTTTATTCGCCCACTACTGACAGCCAGCTTCATGCGCCACGCAAGGTCACAAGAACTCCGCAAACAACGAGCGATTAGCTTAGGCAACCCAGTAAATTCCAGTCAGTATTTACATGGCTGCATATTTGAGCAAATGCGTCTCGATTCTCGATTTGAACAATCTTGGGGGCTTACTTGAAAATAGCTTACGTCACCACCCAGCTACCAACACCAGAATTTGGTTACGGTCAGCGGACCCTATCTTTACTTGATTCGCTTAGCGAAGTTGGTGACGTTGACGTAATCTGGATGAAGCATCGAGAAGCATCGCCAGCTGAGATTGAACATTCTAGCCGTATCAAACTTTCGCACTGCCCGATTACTCGATTACCGATAGCCAAACGTTTACCCACTGTCTTGGCTGGTACCCCTCCGGTATGGGCTCACAGCATTGAAAATTGTGAACTGCTTAAAGGGGAATACGACCTCATTTGGTTCAGCCGTTTACAAACCTGGATTTTAGCAGGCAAACCAAAAGGAGCGCATATCGCTATTGACTTTGACGATCTCAGTGATGAGCTGTATCGCACCAAACGGGTTCTGCAAAGAGTAGCCTTGAAACAGATTCCGGGATGGTGCTACAACTACCTCAATGAGATTCTTATCCGCTACAACCGCAAGCTTGCTGCCAAAGTGGTGCATGGTGTTTTCGTCTGTAGCGACCGTGATGCAGTAACCGTTGCCAGCGACAACTGTCACGTAATACCCAACGGTACAAATCTAAATGTTCAGCAAACCGATCAGCGCTATGCGCGACATGTGGTATTCGTAGGTCCAATGAGATACCCGCCGAATTTCGACGCTGCTAGCAGAATTCAGAAAATTGCTGAGGCACTAAAAGAGTCCGAACACCGCGGAGAATTCCGCCTGTTTGGCGAAGGTACACAAAATTTTGTTGATGAAACTTCGTCAGTCAAGGGGTTCGGCTTCGTTGATTTAACGTCAAGCATTTATGATCAGGCTGCTGTTGCGCTTATCCCTCTTCGCGCGGGAGCAGGTACTCGACTAAAAGTACTGGAAGCTATGGCCTTCGGTGTGCCGATCGTAGCAACACCCTTTGCTGTAGCCGGCCTGAAAGTCATCAATGGTGAAACGGCTTTACTAGCTGAAGACAATGAGGCACTCTTGACTGCTACCGAGCGACTACTTAATGATGTTGATCTGCGCATTTCTCTGGCCACCCGTGCCAGAGCCCATGTTGAGACAGTAGGCTCCTGGCAACAGGCACGAGAATCTGCAAAGAGCTACGTGGCTACCTTACGAGGAATACGGTAACGGTCGAGATTTGGGATGATTGATGCTGGCCAGTTAACATAGGCTTTTTCGATAGAACAAGACCTTACCGAGTCGAACACGTGTCCAGCGACGGAAGCTCTACTACCAAAAGGATAGGCAAACACACGAGGACGTTCGCCAGCAAGCACTTCGAGCCAATCCAGATTCACATTGACAGTATGAGAAACTTCGGTTGGTGTGAGAGTGCTTAAAAACTCATGATGTTCTGTATGACCCCCTATCGTCATTCCTTTAATGGATGCAAGCTCTCGAATTTCATTTTCTGTTAGTCGTGGAGGGCAAAACAATTCTAGATCACCCACCTGATCCTTTAGCGAACACAGAGTTTTAGTAATGACACTTTGGCGATGAGGTCTTAGAGATTTTGAAATTGCGAGTGCCGCTCGATCTCGGCCGACCTGCGTCCTCATATCACATTTCATTTTTTTGTTCGGTAGTTCAATTTCCAACCAATCTCTGGTTGATTGAGAAGTAATGAGCGGTACCTGCTCCCACCAAAAAGGATCGCTGTGATGATATTTTGAGCCTGTGATAAAAAAAGTCGCACATTGCTTGTGCTCTTCTAATAAGGGCACGGCTAACTCTAAATTGTCGCGATACCCGTCATCAAATGTAAGTACTATAGGATGGAGTTGCCCTCGCCAAGTGCGGTTATATTGTGAGACTCTGACAACGACCTTTGCAAAATCATCCACTGTCATCTCCATGGGAGTGGTGACTCCTGAGGGGATAATCCTATGGAAAAGCAATGTTGTATTGAGTAATGGATACCTCACGAGTCGGTCCATTTCCTTATCTCCAACCCGATAATCAGAGGGCGAAAGGGATCGTATGCATGCTTTGCTTCTGGAAGCTCCTCTTTACATGCACCTGCAATAAATCCTAGAGTCGCAATCGTTGAACCAAAAGATTTAACTCTGAATGTAGCCACGCCGGAACAGATCTCTTTAGCCATTGATTCCACACCCGCAGGTAAAAACCTCCATCGGTCAATGTCTTTCAAATGATGGTCTATCTGCTGAAGACCTGGCACAGTTACCAACATCGTTCCACCTGGCGCGAGAGCCGTGAATAAGGCGCCCAGAACATGCTTGGGGTCAGCCATGTATTGAAGTGTCTGAGTGCATATTATGCAATCGTAAGACTCAGGCTTGAGTACATCATCATCCTGTAGATCTGCAATTATAGTGGCGTTTACATTACTAGGATCTATGTCAAGTACATCACTTAGTACTATGTCGTGACCGTAACGTTTGCTCCAATCTCGGTCACGAATTTCTAGTAACCGACCCGTTACAGCGTCGGCATGTGAATGCACAAAAGATTCAATGTAGCCACGATCTATAACGGTTCCTCTATCTCGCCCATATCGAGTACTAAAAGGTGCTCGTTTAAAAGATCCCCATCTGATTGGAATATATCGGATTAACCGAGTGTAAATCCGGAAGAGCAGTAATTTTGATTTTTGCATATAATGTACGTGTGCCTTATACATTTAAAACTCCCCAGCCCTCAAAGAACCTCGAGCCATTAACCCAAGCTCCAAGCATTAGCGTAATCATCGCGGCTTACAACGCTGAAGCCACCATACGGGAATCTGTTCTCTCAGCGGCAACTCAGCAGCCACCACCGCTTGAAATTATTGTCTGTGATGACGGTTCAGATATAGATCCCGTTCCTTTAGTTGAGGACATCGAGCTCGCTCGTGTTATTCGCATTAATCATGGTGGTGAAGCAGCCGCAAAGACTACCGCTGCTCGAGCTGCCCATGGGGATTTTGTGGTGATTCTCGATGCGGACGATGTCTTTCTTTCTGGCAGACTTGCGGCTCTTAGCGCTCTGGCTCAAGAGCGGCCCGATCTTGATATTCTGACTACCGATGCTTGGTTCACCCATAACGGCGTTAAGATTCGACGCTGTTACGAAGGAGACCATGAATTCATCACTGAAAATCAAGATATCGCCATTTTGCAACGAAACTTCATTTTCGGATTGGCAGCTATTCGAAAAAGCGCTTTGGAAGCCGTTGATTGGTTTGATCACAAGATTACCCATACAACAGACTGGCAATGCTGGATTAAACTATTGCTTAACGGATCACGCGTAGGCTGTGTGATGGATACTTTGGCGGAGTATCGGCTCCATGAAGGGGCGATGAATGCCGACAGAGTTGCCATGATAGCTGGCAGAATTGATACTTTGTCGGGTATTAAAGTGAGCATTGAACTAAATGAGTTGCAATTGTTAGCCCTTGAGAAAACCATAGCAAACGCCCGCAAACAGCTTGACACCGAGATCGTTCGCCAAAAATTGATTAATCGCCAAGAAGCGCGGCCAGCTCTCCAAAAATTGCTGTCTGATTCTGAAAGGGGATGGAAAACACGCATCGCAGCAACTTTGGCCTGGTTGCTACCCGGGCTTTCCGGAGCAACGCTCCGAAACCGCGAAAAGCGTTCTTTTCGAACGGTCAGCGGTATTCGACTCCCTCGGATCACTTGACCAGATCACTGTCAATAACCCACTCATAGTCAATGGCTATCGGTGCTCCAAAGACCAGATTTGTCGCTGACTGCTTACCAGCTCCTCGCTCACCAACGACTAACAACGTACCGATATCACACCAATCCATCAATGGCGAATAACCGTCATTCGAAACGACCAGGACTTTTACATCAAAGTTACCAGGCCGAAGTGGAAGGTCATCTATTTTGAGCAGGCAAGACCACTTCTTCGCTGTGCGTTCCGGCGAACGACCATCAACCAGCATGGAACACTCGACCAGCGCACCTGGTCGTCCATCTGAGATCGATACGATTACATTCGGTTCGCGATAGTCTTGGTCGGCTTCAAATTCAAGCTGAATACCCAGGGATCCTCGGCTTGGGGTATCGATGATCTCCTGACCGTGGGTATCACGATAGGAAGCATGAACGATGCGTACCGGATATCCAGGTTTTTGAGAATTTTCGATGAACCTGCTAGAAGGCGCAGCTGTCCGACTGTACTGTTCGATGACGTCACTAGACGGCCCGAAAGCAATCAGTTGTCCCTTTTCAAGCAGGATTGTTTTCGGGCAAAGAGCTTCAACCGCGGCAAGCTGATGCGAGACGAACAAAATGGTTGCCCCGTTTTCGACTAGGGAGCCCATACGCTTTACACATTTAGCTTGGAACGACGCATCGCCGACTGCGAGCGCTTCATCAACCGCGAATATATCCGGCTCGAGGTGCGAAGCTATTGAAAAGCCTAATCTGAGTAACATACCACTGGAGAGGTATTTGACTTGTAAATCCACAAATCGGCCTAATTCAGAAAAATCTACAATTGCATCGAACCTACGTGCTATTTCAGCACGTGGAATACCCACCATACTGCCGTAAAGCCAAATATTCTCACGACCTGTAAGCTCTGGACTAACGCCGGCTCCTACTTCGATTAAAGCCCCAACACGACCTCGATGACGCACCAGACCCTCGGTAGGTCTATTTATATGAGTGAGAATTCTCAGCGCCGAGGTCTTGCCCGCTCCGTTATGCCCAATCAGACCGACAGACTCTCCCTGTTGAATTTCAAAACTTAAGTTGCGCAGCACCCAATCAGGTTTTTGAGAATTTTGCTCGCGTCCCATTAGCGCACGCGCTGCTTGGGAAAAACTACCCACAAGGGTAGGATATCCTTTACGCACACCTCGTCGATAGGTCTTACCTACTTGATCAAACTGCACAGCCCAATTCATACGACTTCTGCCATATCAGCTTCCAGTTTTTCAAATATGAAGAGCCCTATAAAAAGGTAAACGGCTGCTCCTAGCAACGAAAGGCCCAAGAGCTCCCAATCGGGCGCTAAATTGGATGCGTAAGCCCTTCGAAAGCTATCAAGAATTCCTACGGCAGGATTAAACAGCGCGTATAGCTCGCGCCAAGGAGAATTCACAACTGCCGCAGTATAGGCTACGGGACTGGCAAAAAACCAAAATTGTATCGCCATCGGTAACACAAGTCGTACGTCTCGATAGTAAACATTTAATGCAGCTGCCGGAAGGCTGGCTGCCAGCGCAGGCAGACAGGCAAGCAGGGACAATGGGATAACGTAAAACGTATTTATTCCTAAATCAGCGCCCACTATCGGTGCGAACAACAGCAGTAAAACCAGGCCGATGAGTAATTGCGGGAGTGTAGATAATATGGCACCCAGGACAGGAGCGTGCCTTGGGAAATAAACTTTTCTGAGAATTGCTGCTTGCTGTAAGAGCGAATTTGACCCTTCACTTACGGCAGAAGAAATAAACTGCCAAGGTACCAATGCTGCCAGAGCTACTGCCGCGTATGTTTCACCATCGTTAACAGGTACCAGCCGACCAAATGCTAGAACAAAAATCAAGAGAAACGCCAACGGCTGGATTACTGCCCAAAGTACACCAAACACCGCCTGCTTGTACTTCAGCCTAAAGGATCGCTCTGCAAAGGCCACAACGATTTCCCGGTATGCCCAAAGCTCCTGAATCATTTTCCGAATAGACGTTTGACGAGTGGGCGTGATCTCGAAGGTTGTTTTTTCCATCATCACTTTTGCAAAGCGTTGTTGTTGGCTAATCGAGAGTCAAGCTTAGTCAAATAGAAAGCGTAGTTTTTCGGATAGCCGATTGAATCGGGCAAAGGATTTTTCAATTCTAAGTAGGACAAAAAACGTGCCAGGACGTAGAAGATCAAACGCAACGGTAAATAAGTAGATGGCAAGGAACGCCACGCATAGGCACATTGATATGCCAGCGTGCCGAGGTATCCTTCAATATTTTCATAGCGTTCGAGAACCAACGAGGATGTCTCTAATAATGACTTTAATCCATGCGGTGTAATGCGGAAACAGTCATAGGGCTCATCCACGGGTTCATAGGCAAAGACGGAAGTAATCAGCACCTGTCCACCCGGCTTAAGAATGCGAGCGAATTCTGACAAAACGGCCGCAGGCTCACGATGAGCATGCAGCGCTTGAGTACATAGGATTGCATTAAAACTCTGTGATTCAACGTTTATCTGTGCCATGTCTCCAACAAAATCGATGTCACCAGCTGCATTTTGTCTGAAGTCTGATGATCGGTATTCATGATTTTCAAAGTGTCTTGCGAAAGGCCCAGAACCGGCCCCCACATCCAGGACAGCTGAACCGCCAGGAATTGATTTCGCAAATGCATGCACACGAGCACGTAAACGTACTCGAGAAGGATTGGGCATGTCAGTCCACCGCTTTGTCATACGGCCACCGCATCGATAATGAGCTCTGCACCGGCACCGTAATCCCAAGCTCCTATCCTAGTTATCGAATAGCCGTTCTCTTCAAAGAGTGTAACGAGTTCCGCCTGTGTGTAGGAATTCACCCATCCAGAACCTCGCCGTTGAATTTTGCGGAACGCACCAGCAAACACTTCTACATCTTCATAGCTACAATTTACGCGTGCCGTCATAGGATGCAGCCAAGCCAGCACTTCAGAGACATTGTTGACGTATTCAAGCACGCCGCCAAAAACCGCTACATCGTAGGAATTAGCTAATACAGGCAACGGTCGAGAGT
>JAHDFH010000038.1:13290-21750 GCA_020628305.1 Acidimicrobiales bacterium
ACACCAAAAATACTCGTAGCATCCTCAATAGGAAGTCGCAATGTCGGAGACGAAGCGATGTTACTTGCGATCGGGCGCGGACTTCGCAGGCGACTTCCTAGTGCCGATATCACTGTATTATCAGCGGACATTTTGCCTGGGTTTTTAATGGAACCCTTCGACCGACGTTTGCCTTCTGGCTATCAGGCATTCCGAAGAAACAAAGCTTGGCAGAAAGCGCTGCATAAGGTGCCACACGGAGTGAATTTGACTCATGAATGCAGCTATCTGCTGTTAAAATCGACCCCTCTTAGGTTAGCAACTCATTTATCAGGCCTGCCTGAAGGCTTTATAGAATCTATTAGAAAAATTCGAGAAGCGGATGTCATTGTTGACATAGGAGGCGCTAACATCAATGCCATATGGACCTCGAGCTTTTACGACAAACTGATAGTCTCCGTATTTGCATCGCAAGACACACCCATTTTTTATACTGGGCAGGGAGTTGAGAAACTTGCCAGTAGAATTCATGAATACCGACTTCGACAATTGGTTAACCGTGCCAAAATTTTCTGGGTACGGGAAAGGGCTTCAAAATCTGCCGCCGTCAACGCTGGAGTACTTGATGAACAGATTCAGATCGCATCAGATGACGCGTTTTCCCTGCCCTTGCCGGCTAGTCTTCCAAAATTAAACGAAAAACCATTAATTGCTTTGCAATATCGATGTTATCTGGAATACGCCAGCGATTGGGCCATACAAAAAATGGCGATGCAGCTCGATACTCTGCATGAGACGCTCGGTGCCCGATTTATAGGAATTGGCATGCACTACGGCCATAGAGATGAACGCAAAGACTTAAAGGCCGTCAAAGATCGCATGCACCATTCAGAGGCAATAAGTATTGACCCCAAAGAGCATGATCCCGATTCAGCATTGGCGTTACTGGCTTCAATGGATAACTCCATCGGCATGTCACATCACTTTGCAGTACTCAGCATTCTGGCGGGATGCCCAACCGTATCACTAGTGCATGGCTCACACTACAAACACAAGAGCGCAGGTTTATCACAACAATTTACGCATGCCATAGCCTACCTGCCTCTCGACCATGATTCTTTACTGATACTTGAGCAGCTGAAGCGCCTTAAATCGAGCAAAACTATTGAAGCAGCTTCTGTGGAGAGGGATGCAGCGATAAGTTCGGCGGAGGCGGTGCTCAATCAAATCGTCTCATCATTGTTGCCAAATTCATAGAATTCGTTAAGGCCTGTTAACTTTAAGATTTTCCTGTATTGAACAACTGGTCCGGTGAATGCCTGATCTGGTGCTTTAACTTCCGCAGTGAACGTCTGCCTACCCCTCGACATCGCTGATGGGCTGATATGTAATGACCGAATTTCTTCAGCACTCAACTTCGCGCCACTGTAAGTTAAGAATTCTTTAAACACGTCTGGGTCTCCAGTGAGATCCTCGTAGCGCCAAACACGCAATTGATTTAAGCGATACTGCTCAAGTAGAGGTATGTTCAGGATAATCCATAATGCAAAGAATCGATGTTCCTGATGTTGTAAATCCAGCAAATCTAACACAGCAGAAAGCACTGGCCAGCGCTGGAATATTGAGGGCCTATCAAGCATGCAAGCCAGCTCATCGAGCCCCGTCCAAGCTTCTTTGCCCCAACCAAGTCGTTGCCATGATTGATACACGGCCCAAGGGTGGCGCACCACAGCAACGACTTTCAAATTAGGGAATTCTTTATAAATCCACGACAATGCAAGATTGGCGCGAACCAGTTTAAGTACTCCACCTGACCCTGAAATGGCCAGCCTATCGGTCCAACGATTTCTGATCTGGCCACATAACATAGCTCTGAATAATTCGGTCTCTTTTGAAGTGCTGTCACCATCTGCACCAGGCATTGGGTGGTAACGAAGCGCTCGAACCACCGGGACATGTGCAGGGTTCAACGGTTCGAATATGATCGGCTCCTCAAGCGCAGAAGCTAATGCCTGTGAGAGCCAAGTTGTGCCACTACGCCCCATTCCAACAATCAAGGTCGTTGGTGTGGAGTGAACCTTTGGAACGATAATTGGCAAACGATCCCGCAATCTGGATTTAGCAGGGCCTGAAAGAACCCTCCTCCACATATCCAGATAGTGACCTGCACTAGTATCGGGACAAAAACGTTTAACGGAAAAAGCGCTAGCTCTTTGGCCCATTTCGGCGAGTGTTTTTGTGTCTTTGAGTAGATCGTCGAGCACATTGGCCAGTTGTTGTGGTTTGATATCAAAACTCACTATTCGACCGGTTAAGCCATCAATGATGGCTTCTTCCACGCTACCCACATTGGTCGCTACCGCAGGCAAACCTGCTTGAGCGGCCTCAACCAATACCAGTGGTAAACCTTCAAGTCTAGATGAGAGCACGAAGAGATCCAGTCCTGCAAGTAGCAATCTAGCTTCTTCACCAATACCCGGGTTTACGAACTCTATTCGATTTGCTGCAGCGCTGTGAGCGGCCAGCGTCTTTAAACGCGACTCCTCTGGACCAGTACCAATAATACGCAGTCGACAAGACTGATTCCGCATCCGTAAAAATGCCTCGACAAGCAAATCTACTCGTTTTCCGTTATCGAGACGAGCCATGGTTCCAATGACTAGACTCGACTCTAATTTACTATGGTGAGAAGGCGCAGACAGCGGATTTACCCCATTGTAGATCGTCATGATTGACCCGATTGGAAGCCTACTTTGATGCTCGATACTCCGCGCCATTGTCCTACCAACACCAATATGGCGTGACAAGGTTTTAGATAGCAATTGCTTCCGCAAAACACGCAGTTGCTTGAATCTGCCAACAAATCGGGGGGAGTGTTCGGTTGCCGTAATGTAAACAGAAGGGATGACTAGTGCACTTTCATGAGCCCCTTGACACGACCAGGCAGAATTCATATTCAAGTGCAAAATATCCGGTTTCGTGGCACGGATAGAGCGCATCAGTCGCATGCTGGGAAGATGCTCACCAAGCCCCGCTACCACTTGTATGTTCGCATAGTCTGCTAGGAACTCCCCAACCTCGTGACTAGCGACGAGCACTGTAGTATCAATATCACTACCACATGAACGAATTAATGAGTTAAGGGCCACCTCAGCACCACCAATAAACTCAGCATCAGATACGAATGTAATCTTCACAGTTATCGTCGGATCAAGAGTGAGAATTCTACTTGGTTGTAAGAAAGGCGAATAATTTCATTGGGCAGTGACATTGTCATCATTTACTCTATTGTCGAGTGTGTGGGGTTATTTTCAATAGAACAATAACAGCAAGCAGTTATGATGCTCTAGGCGCTAACGTTATGCTCCACATTAGCAGTTTTGAGATAGAACAAAAGGAGTTATGAATATCAAAACATCTACCCCCCCCCTTTATGTTGCACAAGGACTTAAGAAATCTGCGAAGAGTATCAGCCATAATCTTGCATCGGCGTTACGTAAACCCAGCGCTCCCCCTATCTATGTTTGCGGTCATGCGCGGTCAGGCACATCCTGGGTAGCATCAACCTTAGCGCAACAACCCGGCACACTTTATTACCATGAGCCATCCGATGGGCGATACTGGGGATGGACAAATATTCCTGAGCAAACCGGTTACTTCAGGCTAGAGACTGGCCAAGAAAACAACTATTTCCAACAAGCATTTGACGCCCCTTTTGCGGGTCGTTGGTCGCCATCGCTACGAACAAAACTCAAAGAGAGAATAAGCCCACGCTGTCGCATTGTGGTGAAAGATGTTTGGACTTCAATATGCCCAAGCTGGGTCATAGATCAATACAAGCCTACAACTGTGTTCATTGTCCGCCACCCATGCGCGGTTGTAGCATCTCAGCTAGAACGCAAACTGGATTCTTACCATGGCTTGAATGCACTAGAAAAACAAGGATTAATCCCTTCAGAACTTAGTCAACGCGTCGAGTCAATGTCAGAGGTTGAACGTCTAGCCACAATTTGGGCAGTGACAACGAGATATATGCTGATGGACTCGAAGGAATACAAAACACCTTTACACATTATCAGCTATGAAGACTTTGCTTTAAATCCTAAAGCCTCCTTTATGGACCTCGCAGAAAAATTAATGCTAGGGACAGACTTAACAGAGATAGAAAATTTTATCGATAGGACAACTCAACACACGACAGGTGATCGTTACTCGACCACTAGAAAATCTTCGGAACGAATCAATTTGTGGAAATCTGTTCTATCTTCAAGGCAAATAAAAGAAGTAAGAACCATCACGAGAATTTATAGCCTGCTAGGCAGCCCAAGTCTCGGTAACTATGAACACTTTAGAGACTATTATTGATTGCATTTGCGTTTGGTTAACAACAAAACCATTAAGATAGAGTGGATATCTAACGTCACTCATGTTGATAGTCTCCTTGTGCGCACCTCAAATATGTACAGGAAAGTTGATCAATGTGGATTTTTCGCTTTTTCTACCAGGCTATTTATAATCTCAACCGGTGAAAAACACTGCTCGAAATGAGCACGCGCAGCCTGACCAAATTTGATGTTTAAATTTCGGTCTGTAATTAGGCAATTTATTTTCTCTATAAAAGCATTGTCATCATGAGTATCGACTATGAATCCTGTCTTGCTGTTAAGAACAATCTCGGGCACCCCACCCATATCACTGGCTACCGCCGGCACTCCACTTGCGGCAGCTTCTATTAATACTATGGGAGAGTTGTCGTAATAAGTTGGCAATACAAAAACCGTTGTATTAGACAGAATCTTTGATCGTATGTCAGAATTTGACACATTCTGATGCCAAACGATAGATGTATTTTTTGCCAAATGATCTGGCATTGCCATTTGGGTTACGATGTGTAGTTCAACATCACCCAGCAATCCTTTGCAGTGCCATTCAATAAGCCTCCACGCACCCTTTCTCCCAAGGTCATTACCAATAAATGTTACTTTGGGTCTTTCCATACTGCGAGGCCTGTATGCAGGATCAAGGATTGGAAATGGGTGAACATGTATACGTTCTTTTTTAATTCCATGAATATCGCGAATGGATTCTGAAACCCTGTTTGATGTAGGGCAAATATGAGTAGCTTGGTTGAAGATGTTAGTCTCTAACTTAGCGCGCTTTCTGTAAAACTTTTTGTCAATAAAACTAGGTGAAAGGCCATATTGCTCAACCACACAAGCAAACACATTGTCACATGAAACAGAGTAAGTGATGTCTCTGGCTTTGAACAACTCAGGCGAAGAGACTAAATGACCAAAGCAATGAACATGCTCTAACTTCGGATTTTCATCTAACCATGTTTCGAGCGCGTCATTTTGGCGTCTGAGCCGAGCATCTAGAGCCCTACTCACCCACCTCGGCACCCTACACCGGCTTGGTACTAAACGACTTAAACTAAGCTCATGTATAAGGATTGATTCGTCGGATACATGTCGTTTAAGTGAGGCTGTCATTGTCTGCCAGCCCAGAGTGCCGACTCCAACGAAACCCACTACATTTTTGCGGCTACTACTAGAAATCACATCGTCCATGAGAAGCGTACAGGCTTTCTTGATAAATTTCTTATTTTCCTAACTATACCTCAACATACAAATTTTTGAGTGCAGATGTAACCCTTTCGTCTGCGTATTCCAGCCCAACATGAACACCGATTCCGGTTGAACGTGAACACCCTTTCTAGTTGATTACGGAATTTGTCAAGATAGTTGTCGCGTAAAACGTCAAGCCGCCTGTTGTTCTTTCTGAGGGTTCAACGATACTGCACCTGATGCAGACCAGTTTCGAGTGTCGCGTGACCACCGCGACGGATATTTTGCTCGCATTCTTTCATAAAGAGCATGCCGTTTTTCCAGTGTAAGCGGTTCACCCGCCGCATGTTGATCCACCTTAAAACGATCTAAACACTTGGCCTTCCTTTATACAAAGAAGACCGAACATGAAAACACGCTACCCGCGCCGCTCACGATCAGAATGGGTGAAGATCATTGAACAGCAATCTCAATCAGGTTTGACCATACGAGCTTTCTGTGAACAAAACGATATCGGGCTGGCATCGTTTGGAAAGTGGAAGCAACAGTTAACAACACAAACCCAAGCAAACACAGCCAGCCCAATGTTCAAGCCCATCGTAATCGACAAATCGCAGAATAGTCGTTCGCCAAGGATGGATACCACTAGCGTAACGCTAAACCTAGGACCGAACATAACACTAACCATCCAATCTAAAGGTTTGGAGGTGTTATGAATGCAGAGCGCTGGAAGCCGGAGAAAATATTTGTGTATCGACACCCTGTTGATATGAGAAAGCAAATTCAAGGATTATCAAACCTAGTCACAGAGCACCTTGATCGGGATCCAGGCGATGAATGCTTGTATGTTTTCTCAAACAAGGGCCGCGATAAGATCAAGCTATTGATCTGGCATCGTAACGGATTTTGGCTTCTTTACAAGAAGCTTCAAAAACAACGCTTTCAATGGCCTGATTGGTTTAATGACGATGCGTTGAGTTTGACGCATGAGCAGCTAGATCAGCTGATTGACGGTTACAACTTAAACGGTATGCGTCCCCACAAGAAATTGCACTATAAACACGCGGTTTAACACGTTATAATCATTGCCCATGGACGGGCATAACACCGACATTACTGACGAACGCGACGCACTGATTGCATCGCTTGAAGCTCAGAAAATACAACAAGAGAAAAAGATCGAACAACTTGAAAAAAGTGTTCGTACAAAATCACACACAATAGAATCTTTAGAAGAACGCCTGCGCGCACTGCTTGCCAAGCAGTACGGGAAAAGTTCTGAACGCTATAACCCAGACCAACTGTCGTTTTTAAATGAAGCGGAAATCATCGCCGCTAGCGATACGGAGGATGACAGCGGCGATGACAATGTCAGTGAAGTCAGAGCCCATAAGCGTAAACGCCACAATCAGCGTAACCCCCTACCAGATCATCTTCTTCGTGTTGATGTACATCACGAACTTGATGAGAGCGAGCGTCAGTGTGATCACTGCGGCAACACCATGGGGCGCATTGGAGAAGACGTTAACGAACAACTCTCCATCGTGCCACGCCAATACTTTGTAACCCGCCATGTGCGGGCTCGGTACGCGTGCGGCTGCAAAGAGTGCGCAAAAAATGCCCCCGTACCAACGCACCCATTACCTGGCGCACAGGTCACGCCGGTAATGATTGCGCACACGATGGTTTCCAAGCTACTTGATGGCCTGCCGTTGTACCGGCAGGAGAAAATGGCCGCGCGCGATGGGCTGGATCTCTCTCGAACGAAGCTAGCGCGTTGGTTTATCGGTGGTAGTCATGTGTTCCAACCGATACTGAACGGGCTGATGGACGCGTTTTTTAGCTACGACATAGCGATGAGTGATGACACGCGCATCAAGGTACTAAAAACGGGAGAGGACAATCCGAACACCCAAAGCGCGCTGTGGATACGTCGTGGGGGTCCTCCCGACAAACCGGTCGTTCTGGTGGATTATAAAGCTTCAAAATCAGCCCAAGCCGCTTATAGTTTGCTAGATGAGTTTAAGGGCACGCTGGTGTGTGACGGTGCCAGTAACTTTAATTTAGTGGTTCGGAAAAATGAGCTAACAGTTGCGCTGTGTAACGATCACGCGCGCCGTCGATTCCGTGGCGTGCACGAGAAATTGAGCAAAAATAAAAATAACCGGGCATCACTTGCGATTGTCAGCCAGGGGTTGAAGCGTTACAACGAACTGTATGCCATCGAGCGAAAAGTAAAAGAGCTTGAGCCTGAGGAACGCTTACGCATCCGTCAAGAAGAGGCGTTGCCGCTGTGGGAATCGTTTGTCGATTGGGCGACACAGAAATACAATGAAGGCGTTCGGCATGCAGGAACCAACGACGCGCTGCAGTACCTGCTCAAGCACGCGAAGAACTTACAAACGTACTGTCATGACCCACGCCCCCTGCGTCAGACTAGTTGACCGTTACCTTCGGGTAGACTCTTAGAATAGCAGGAGGCGGTTAATGAGGAACCAATGAGTTATTCACCAGAACGTCGTGAAGCCGTATTGAAGAAGATGTTGCCACCAGATCAACGTTCAATACCCGACCTGGCTAAAGAGGAGGGCATCGCTGAGCCAACCCTGTACGCTTGGCGCACCAAAGCTAGAAATGAAGGCCGTCTGATGCCCGATTCAAAGAACACACCTCAAGGGTGGACGTCACGTGACAAGTTTGCAGCAGTGATGGAGACAGCCACGATGAGTCAGGCTGAAGTCGCTGAATACTGCCGCAGAAAAGCTATTCACACCTCTCAGGTTGATACCTGGCGAGAAGCCTGTATGAAGGCAAACGACTGGGAACAAGAGAGTAACGCACAACTTAAGTCAGCAACCAAAGTGGCAGATAAACGGACTAAGAAATTGGAACGTGAGTTATTGCGTAAAGAGAA